>JAGWPU010000056.1 GCA_028870355.1 Gammaproteobacteria bacterium
CCTGCCCGGATGGCGGAACTGGTAGACGCGCCGGACTCAAAATCCGGTGGTGGCGACATCGTGTGGGTTCGATTCCCTCTCCGGGCACCAGTCCCCCTGCTCGAATGGATGTTCCGTTGAAGTTCTGCAGCCACTGCGGCGCCGCCGTCGTCACCAAGGTCCCCCCGGGGGATCACCTGCCGCGTTTCGTGTGCGACGCGTGCGGGACGGTGCACTACAAGAACCCGCTGCTCGTGCTCGGCTGCGTTCCCGAATGGGAAGGCCGGATCCTGCTGTGCCGCCGTGCGATCGAGCCGCGCCTCGGCTTCTGGACCGTGCCGGCCGGTTTCATGGAGATCGGCGAGACGATGCAGCACGCGGCGCGCCGCGAGTGCCACGAGGAAGCCCAGGCCGAGGTCGAGATCGGCTCGCTGCTCGCGGTGGTGAGCGTGACCCACGCCGCACAGGTCCACGTGATGTTCCGCGCGAGCATGCTCACGCCGCGCTATGCGGCGGGGCCCGAGAGCCTCGAGGTGCGTTTGGTCGAGGAACGCGAGATTCCGTGGGAGGACCTCGCGTTTCCGAGCGGGGAGTTCACCTTGCGCCGCTATTTCGAGGACCGCGCCGCCGGTCGCGAGACGCACCACTTCACCGAGCTGCAGCACCCGCTGAAGCGCTGACGGCCCGCCCCGGGCGGTGCGCTCTGTGGCAAAATAGGCGGCCATCCCACGGCAACACATCAGAAGGGAACGCCATGGCGTTTGTGGTCACCGAAAACTGCATCAAGTGCAAGTACACCGATTGCGTCGAGGTCTGCCCGGTGGATTGCTTCCACGAGGGCCCGAATTTCCTCGTGATCGACCCCGACGAGTGCATCGACTGCACGCTCTGCGAGCCGGAGTGCCCGGTCGAGGCGATCGTCTCGGAGGAAGACATCCCCGCCGGCCAGGAATCGTTCAAGCAGCTGAACGCGGAACTCGCGAAGCAATGGCCGGTGATCAACGAGAAGCACGCGGCACCGGCCGACGCGAAGCAGTGGGAAGGGGTTCCCGACAAGCTGAAGATGCTCGAGCGCTGAGAGGCCCGATCGACCGCGACGCCGAGCGGACGGTCCGGCCGGCTCAGCCCCGCGGGTGGTGCTGCGCGTGCAGTTCCTTGAGGCGCTCGCGGGCGACGTGGGTGTAGATCTGGGTCGTCGACAGGTCGCTGTGCCCGAGCAGCATCTGGACGACCCTCAAGTCCGCCCCGTGATTCAACAGATGCGTCGCGAACGCGTGCCGCAGGGTATGCGGGGACAGTTCCTTCGCGATGCCGGCCTTGCGGGAATACCGCTTGATGATGTGCCAGAACGCCTGCCGCGTCATCCGATCGCCGCGCCGGGTGGGGAACAGGTAGTCGGTCTGGCGTTCGAGGAGGATCTCGAGCCGGGGGCCGGCGCTGAACTGCTGCAGCCAGCCGACGGCCTCGTCGCCGAGCGGAATCAGCCGCTCGCGGTTGCCCTTGCCGACGATGCGCATCACGCCCTGGTTGAGGTTCACCTGGCTGTGCTTCAGGTTCACGAGCTCGGACACGCGCAAGCCCGTCGCGTACAGCACCTCGAGCATCGTGCGATCGCGGTGACCGAGCGGATCGACGACCACGGGCGCCTCGAGCAGCGCTTCGACCTCCGCCTCGGTCAGCGACTTCGGCAGCGAGCGCCCGATCTTCGGCATCGCGATCTGCGCGGTCGGATCCGCCGCGATCGCGCCCTCGCGGATCATGAATCGGTAGAAGCGTCGAAAGCTCGACAGTTGCCGGGCGGTCGAGCGCGGTCTCGAGCCACCCTCGGCGCGCGCGGCGATGAACCCGAGCAACTCGATCCGCGTCGCCTTCAGAAGCGAGCTCTGCCGCGCGTCGAGCCACCGGCCGAGCGCGGTCAGATCCGCGCGATAGGCCGCGAGCGTGTTCGCCGAGAGGCCGCGTTCGGCCCAGACCGCGTCGAGGAAGCGCTGCAGCGCCGGGTCCGCCGTGTCGCGATCCCCCGGCAGTACCGCCGTTCCGGAACTGCGTGTATAAACCGAGCGCTTGAGAGCCGTCGTCATGGTTTCTCGCATCGTGACACCGCGCCGGCCCCGGGCCGCTGCGGGTTGGACGGCAGTATCGGATCGCCCCGCCACGAGCGACGTGACCCGAATCACAATCACCACCCAGTATTAACATAAGGAGACGCAGATCACAGTCCGCACCCGCTCCCGCCCGCTGCCGATGCGCCGCGGCATCTATTCGCTGTACTGCGGGGTCGTGTTCGTCGGACTCGGTCTCGCCACGCTCGTGATCAACGTGTTCGTGCGCGACGACCACGCGCGCCGGCGGGTCGCCGGCGGAAGCGCCCGGGCATTCCTCAAGGCCGCGCGGATCCCGTTCTCGGTCGAGGGTCTCGAACGCCTGCCGGGAGAGGCCTGCGTCGTGGTCGCGAACCACGCGAGCTATCTCGACGGGATCGTCGCGATCGCCGCGCTCCCGCCCCATTTCGCGTTCGTGATCAAGCGCGAGATGGTCCAGGTTCCGCTCGCCGGCTTCCTGCTGCGACGACTGGGCTCCGAGTTCGTCGAGCGCTTCGATCCGCGGCGTGGCGCGGCCGACGCCCGCCGCGTGGTCAAGCGCGCGACGCGAGGCCAATCCCTGGTGTTCTTCCCCGAAGGCACGTTCACCGAGATCCGGCAGGTCGGCCAGTTCCTGCGCGGCGCGTTCACGACCGCCGCCCGCGCGGGGATGCCGATCGTCGCGGTCGCGATCCACGGAACGCGCGAGGTGCTGCCCTCGGGAAGCGCGCTGCTGCGCCGCCGGCCGATCAGGGTCGAGGTGCTCGAGGTGCTGCGCGGTGAGGACGCGCGCGACCGGAGCCGGGAACTGATCGCGGCCGCGATCGGCGAACCCCTCGCCTGACCGCGATGCCCCGCAGACGCCCGTCCCCGGGGCTCTGCCGGTTATACTGGGCGGCCGGTCAGTGCCGCCAAATCTGAGGGGGAAGAGCCGATGTCCGCCGATCCGATCGTGATTCTCGCTGCACAGCGTACGCCGATGGGCGCGTTCCAGGGCGCGCTCGCCTCCGTGACCGGGCCCCAGCTCGGCGCCGCCGCGATTCGCGGCGCGGTCGCCGCGGCGCGAATCGATCCGGCCGAGATCGACGAGGTCGTGATGGGCTGCGTGCTCTCCGCGGGGCTCGGGCAGGCTCCGGCACGGCAGGCGGCACTCGGCGCCGGCGTCCGCGACTCGATCCCGGCGACCACGCTCAACAAGATGTGCGGATCCGGCATGCGGGCCGTGATGAGCGCCGCCGACGCGATCGCCGCGGGTTCCGCCTCGCTCGTCGTCGCGGGCGGCCTCGAATCGATGACGAATGCACCGTACCTGCTGCCGAAGGCGCGCGCCGGCTACCGGATGGGCCATCAGGAAGTCATCGATCACATGTTCTACGACGGACTGCAGAGCCCGTGGGACGGCAAGATGATGGGCGCGTTCGCCGAGGCGACCGCGGAGCGATACGGCTTTCGACGCGAGGAGCAGGACGCGTTCGCGACCGAGTCGGTGCGCCGCGCACAGGACGCGGTGCGCCGCGGCGCGTTCGCCGCGGAGATCTCGCCGGTCACGACGCGCACCCGCGCGGGCGAAGCGACGGTGACCGCGGACGAGACGCCGCACCTGGTCTCGATCGAGAAGATTCCGTCGCTGAAGCCGGCGTTCAAGAAGGACGGCACGGTCACCGCGGCGAGCTCGTCGAGCATTGCGGACGGCGCGGCGGCGCTCGTGCTCGCCTCGGCGAAGCTCGCGAAGGCGCGCGGCCTCGAGCCGATCGCGCGGGTCGTCGGCCACGCGAGCTTCGCGCGCGAACCCGAGTGGTTCACGCTCGCCCCGATCGGCGCGATCGGCAAGCTCCTCGACCGGATCCGCTGGCGGGCGGACGAGGTGGACTTGTTCGAGGTGAACGAGGCGTTCGCGGTCGTGACGATGGCGGCGAACCGCGACCTCGGCCTGGATCCGGCGAAGGTCAACGTCCACGGCGGCGCGTGCGCGCTCGGACATCCGATCGGCGCGACCGGTGCCCGGATCCTCGCGACCCTGGTGCATGCGCTGCGCGCGCGCGGCGGGCGTCGCGGCATCGCGAGCCTGTGCATTGGCGGCGGCGAGGCGACCGCGGTCGCCGTCGAAATCGATTGAACGCGGACGCGAAGATCCGCAGCACGAATTTCCGGGGATTACCGAGGTGACCGTTCGATGAGCGAAACGCAGCGCGACGTGATGGAGTACGAGGTGGCGATCGTCGGCGCCGGCCCCGCGGGCCTCGCGGCCGCGATCCGGCTGAAGCAGCTGAAGCCCGACATCGGCGTCTGCGTGCTCGAGAAGGGAGCGAGCGTCGGCGCGCACTCGCTGTCCGGCGCGGTCCTTGAGCCCGCGCCGCTCGACGAGCTGCTGCCGGGATGGCGCGACAAGCCGCCGGCGACCTTCGTGCCCGCGACCCGCGACGAGTTCTGGTGGATGACCCGGCGCAGGCGCTATCGCCTGCCGACGCCCCCGCAGATGGCGAATCACGGCAATTTCATCCTGTCGCTCGGTCAGCTGACGCCGATCCTCGCGCAAGAGGCCGAACGGCTCGGCGTCGACGTGTTCCCGGGTTTCGCCGCCGCCGAAGCGCTGATCGACGACGGCGGCGCGGTGATGGGCGTGCAGATCGGCGACATGGGCGTCGAGAAGTCCGGAGAGCCGGGACCGAACTACGCGCCGGGACCGCAGATCCACGCGAAGCTCACGATGTTCGCCGAGGGCTGCCGCGGCAGCGCCTCCAAGCAGATGATCCGTCGCTACGGACTCGATCGGGGCAAGTCGCCACAGACCTACGGCCTCGGGTTCAAGGAGCTGTGGCAGCTGCCACCCGGTCGGGTCGAACCGGGGTTGATCCAGCATTCCCTCGGCTGGCCGCTCGACAACCGGACCTACGGAGGCAGCTTCCTCTACCACCTCGACCAGGACCGCGTCTACGTCGGTTTCGTCGTGGGCCTGGACTACGAGGATCCCCGGATGAAGCCGTTCGAGGCATTCCAGCAGTTCAAGAACCATCCGCTCGTGAAGCCGCTGTTCGCCGGCGGCGAGATCCTCTCCGCCGGAGCGCGCACCCTGATCGAGGGCGGCTACCAGTCGGCGCCGATGCTCGAGATGCCCGGCGCGGTGCTGATTGGCGACGCAGGCGGCACGCTGAACACGCCGAAGATCAAGGGCATTCATCAGGCGATCCGCTCGGGCGTGACCGCCGCCGAGCACTACGCCGAGACCGGCACCAGCGCGGGCTTCGACCGGCGGTGGCGCGAATCGGCCGGCGGCCGCGAGCTGCGCAAGGTCCGCAACGTGCGCCCGGGATTCCGCCGCGGCCTGTGGTTCGGTCTCGCGAACGCCTCGTTCGAGACGATCACGATGGGCAAGTCGCCGTGGACGCTCGCGAATCACGCCGATCATCTCGCGCTGCGCAAGCTCGAGGATTACGCGTCGCCGGACCGGGGCTGGGGCGAGCGCGAATTGCCGCCCCGCGACCGCCTCGCCGCGATCTTCTTCGCCGCGACCGCGCACGAGGAGAACCAGCCGATCCACCTGCACGTCGCCGACACCTCGATCTGCTCGACCCGCTGCGCGACCGAGTTCGGCAATCCCTGCACCAATTTCTGTCCGGCGAACGTCTACGAGATGGTCGACGACGGCGCCGGTGGCCGGAAGCTGCAGATCAATTCGTCGAACTGCGTGCACTGCAAGGCCTGCGACATCAAGGAGCCTTACACCGACCAGATCACCTGGACGACGCCGGAGGGCGGCTCGGGACCGAATTACCAAGGGCTCTGAAGGCGGCGGAGTGCGTTCACGGCGCGATGGGGTCGCCGCGCGGCTGGAACGCGAGTTCTCGGCAGGGCGACTGGAACACGACCGCGGGCAGCTCGCCGCGGCCGCTCGGCTCGACGCGCTCGCGGCCGAGCTCGATCGCCCGGCGCCGGGCTGGCGGCTGCGGATCGCGCGCCGCTTCGGCCACGCGCGGAGCCCTCGCGGTGTCTACCTGTGGGGCGGGGTCGGCCGGGGCAAGACCCGGCTGATGGACCTGTTCTACGAGTCGCTCGCCTTCGCCGAGCGCGAACGGGCGCATTTCTACGTATTGATGCGCACCGTCCATGCGCAGTTGCGCGCGATCGGCGAGCGGACCGCACCGCTCGAACTCGTCGCCGAGCATCTCGCCTCGCGCGCTCGGCTCGTTTGCCTCGACGAGTTCTTCGTCTCCGACATCGGCGACGCGATGCTCCTGTCGGGTTTGCTCGACGGCCTGTTCCGCCGCGGCGTCACCCTGGTCGCGACCTCGAACCAGCCGCCCCGTGAGCTGTACAAGGACGGATTGCAGCGCGCACGGTTCCTGCCCGCGATCGACCGGCTGGAGGAGAACCTGGACATCGTCCACCTCGATGGAGCGATCGACTATCGCCTGGCGAGCTTTGCGGGCGAGCGCACCTATTTCGACGCCGCCGACGCCGGCGCCGGCGCCGCGATGCGGTGCCTGTTCCTGAGTCTCGCGACCTCGGCGCCGACCGGCGCGATCACGCTCGACGTCGGCGGACGGCCGCTCGCCGCGCGCGACACGGCCCAGGGAATCGCCTGGTTCGAGTTCACCGAGCTGTGCGAGACCGCGCGTGGCGCGAACGACTATCTCGAACTCGCACACCGCTACCACACGATCTTCCTGTCCGCGGTGCCCGTGTTGACCGCAGACCGGGACGACGGGGCCCGGCGATTCCTCACCCTGATCGACGCGCTCTACGACCGCGGCGTGAATCTGGTGCTCTGCGCGGCTGCCGCGCCGGACGCGCTCTACCGCGGCGAGCGGTTGCGCTTCGACTTCGCGCGTGCGACGAGCCGCCTGATCGAGATGCAGTCCGAGCGTTACCTCGCGAGCGAGCATCGGGCCTGAACGCGACCGCGAGCACGACGCCCGACGCCCTGGCATAATTCGCCGATGCGCACGGTCGTGGAATTCCGGGTCGAGTACCTGCAGCGCCTCGATCCCGATGGCAACGTGGTCGGCGACCTGCCGGCGTTCGCCCGCGATCCACAGGAGGTGCTCCGGATGTACCGTGCGATGACGCTCGCGCGGGCATTCGACGCGAAGGCGGTGAACCTGCAACGCACGGGTCAACTCGGCACCTACGCGTCCTGCCTCGGCCACGAGGCGACGCACGTCGGGGTCGGCGCGGCGATGCGCGCCGAGGACGTGCTCGCTCCGGTGTATCGCGAGGTCGGCACGCAGCTGTGGCGCGGCGTCACGATGCACGAGATCCTGCTGTACTGGGGCGGGGACGAGCGCGGCAACGACTTCTCGGGCCCACGCGCGGACTTTCCGTGGTGCGTGCCGATCGCGACCCAGACCCTGCACGCGACGGGTGCGGCGATGGCGTTCAAGATCCGGCGCGAGGCGCGCTGCGCCGTCGCGACCATCGGCGACGGAGGCACCTCCGAAGGGGCGTTCTACGAGGCCTTGAACGTCGCGGGGGCGCGGGCGTTGCCGGTCGTGTTCGTGGTCGTGAACAACGGCTGGGCGATCTCGATCCCGGTCACCGCGCAGACGGCGACGCAGACGCTCGCGCAGAAGGCGATCGCCGCCGGCATCCCGGGGTTGCAGGTCGACGGGAACGACGTGTTCGCGGTCCGGGAGGCGATGTCCGCGGCCCTCGATCGCGCCCGCGGCGGCGGCGGTCCGACGCTCGTCGAAGCGCTGACCTATCGGCTGAGCGATCACACGACCGCGGACGATGCGAGCCGTTACCGCAGCGCACGCGAGGTCGACGACGCGCGCGCGCTCGAGCCACTGCTGCGCACCCGGCGCTACCTCGAAAAGTCGCTTCACTGGGACGCCGACCGGGAGCGCGAACTCCTCGCGGAATGCGCGCGGACGATCGACGCGGCCGTCGCGGACTACCTCGCGGCACCGAGGCCGTCGAGCGACGCGATGTTCGACCACTTGTTCGCGAACCTGCCCGAGCGGATCCGCGAGCAGCGCGTGGCCGCGCGCCGCCATGCCGGGACGCGTGGGCACTGACTTGTCGAAAGTGACGATGGTCGAGGCCATTGCGATGGCGCATGGCTGGGAGATGCAGCACGATCCGACGGTCGTCGTGATCGGCGAGGACGTCGGCGCGAACGGCGGGGTGTTCCGCGCGACGCAAGGACTGCAGCAGCGCTTCGGCGCGGAGCGCGTGCAGGACACGCCGCTCGCCGAAAGCGCGATCGCAGGCGTCGCGATCGGCATGGCCGCACAGGGCCTGAAGCCGGTCGCGGAGATCCAGTTCATGGGGTTCCTCTACCCCGCGCTCGACCAGATCATCAACCACATGTCGCGAATGCGTCACCGGACGCGCGGGCGCCTGACCTGCCCGATCGTGATGCGGATGCCGCACGGCGGCGGGATCCACGCACCCGAACACCACTCCGAAAGCGTCGAGACCCTGTTGTGTCACATCCCGGGGCTTCGCGTCGTCTGTCCCTCGTCGCCCGCCCGGGCCTACGGACTGCTGCTCGCCGCGATCCGGGACCCGGATCCGGTGATGTTCCTCGAGCCCACGCGGTTGTACCGCGCGTCGCGCCAGGAAGTCCCCGACGACGGCCGCGCGTTGCCGCTCGACCGGGCATTCGTGCTGCGCGAAGGGTCCGACGTGACGATCGTCTCCTGGGGCGCAATGATCGCCGAGACCCTGCAGGCCGCCGCCGAACTCGCCGATGCCGGCGTCGACGCCGAGGTGATCGACCTCGCGACCTTGAGCCCGGTGGATGCGACGACGATCCTCGACTCGGTCGCGCGTACCGGTCGCCTGGTGATCGTCCAGGAAGCCGCGCGCAACGTCGGCGTCGGAGCCGAGATCGCCGCGATCGTCGCCGAGGACGGTCTGTACGATCTGCTCGCGCCGATCCGTCGGGTCACCGGCTACGATACGGTGATGCCGCTCTACCGGCTCGAGCGCGAGTACATCCCGGACGTTCGCCGGATCGTCGAAGCGGTTCGCACCACGATGGCTGATTCGAGATGACGACGTTCCACCTTCCGGATCTCGGCGAAGGGCTGAGCGAGGCCGAGATCGTCGAATGGCACGTGAACGTCGGCGAGCGCATCGCCGCGGATCAGCCGATGGTCTCGGTCGAGACCGCGAAAGCGGTCGTCGAAGTGCCCGCCCCGTTCGCGGGCACGGTGCTTGCGCTGCACGGCGCGGCGGGCGACGTGATCGCGACCGGCGCTCCGCTGATCGAGTTCGACGACGGCACCGTCGTCGGCACGATCCCGCGATCGAGCACCGAGTTGCCGCCGGAGCCGGCCGCGAGCACGCCCGCGCGCGACGACCGCCGCGCGGGCGCGCACGCCCGGGCGGTCCCGGCCGCGAGAGCGCTCGCGAAGCACCTCGGGATCGACCTCGGGACCGTCGCCGGGACCGGTCGAGCCGGGCTGATCACGATCGACGACGTGCTCGGCGCGGGACCACGGACGGCCGGTCCCGCAATGCAGCCCCTGCGCGGACTGCGGCGCGCGATGCGCGCCTCGATGACGCTTGCGCACGCCCAGGTCGCGCTCAGCACCGTGTGCGACGACGCCGACGTCGGCGACTGGGAGCACGAGGGCGGCTACACGTTGCGGCTGATTCGAGCGATTGCGGCGGCGGCGCGTGCGGAACCCGCGCTGAACGCCTGGTTCGATCCCGATCGCGATGCGCGCACCCTGCATGCGCGTCTCGATCTCGCGATCGCGGTCGACACCGCGGACGGCCTGGTCGTGCCGGTGATCCGGGACGCGGGCTCGCTCGCACCGCAGGCGCTGGCCGCGGCGCTCGCCGGGCGCAAGGCGGCCGCTCACGCACGCACGCTCGCGCCGGAGGATCTGCGCGATGCGACGTTCACGCTGTCGAACTACGGCACCGTCGCCGGGCGTTACGCGGTCCCGCAGGTGGTTCCGCCGGCCGTCGCGATCCTCGGCGCCGGCATGGTACGCGTCGAGCCGGTCGCTCGCAGCGAGGGCATCGTCGCGCGGCGCCGGTTGCCGCTCTCGCTCAGCTTCGATCACCGCTGCGTGACCGGCGGCGAGGCGTGCCGGTTCCTCGCCGCCGTGATCGCGGACCTCCAGGAGCCCCGTTAGACACGGTCGGTCGTCGGCCGGAAGGAGATCGGTCCCATGTCGTTGACGCTGTCCGAGTCCCATCAGCAGTCCATCCGCGCGATCGCTGGGGCGGTGCGCCGCAGTCCGGTCGCCGGCGTGCACGCCACGTCGTACCTGCGCGCCTATTTCGCGAACGTCGATCCCGAGGATATCGCCGCGCGCGAACCGGCGGCACTCGCCGCGAGCGCGCTCGCGCACCTGAAGTTCGCGCGCTTGCGACGCCGCGGGCGTTGCGCGGTCCGCGTGTTCAACCCGACCGTGCGCGAGCACGGTTACTCCTCGCCCCACACGGTCGTCGAAATGGTCGGCGAGGACATGCCCTTCCTCGTCGACTCGATCGGACTCGCGTTCCAGCGTCGCGGTCTCACGATGCACTTCCTCGCGCATCCGATCTTCGCGGTTTCGCGCGACTCGCGGGGCGGCCTCACCGCGTTGCACCCGCGCACGGCGCGCGAGGACGCGCGCGCCGCCCGCCTGGAATCCTTCCAGCACGTCGAGGTCGACCGCATCGTCGACGCCGCCGCGCTCGCCTCGCTCGCCGAGGAGATCGAACGCAATCTCGACGACGTGCGGCTCGCGTTCATCGACTGGCACAAGATGGAGGCGGCGGCGCGGGAGATCGCGCACGAACTGCAGCACGGTCCGGTGCGCGGCGACGAGCGCGACGCCGAGGAGACCCGGGCCTTGCTCGACTGGATGGTCGACCGGCACTTCACCTTCCTCGGCTATCGCGAATACCGCCTCGGCGGCACCCCCGGCCGCGAGACCCTGGTGCCGGTCGAAGAGACCGGTCTCGGCATCCTGCGGCGCGGGCACCGCCGCGGCGCGCACAGTGCCCGGGCTCTGCCCGGCGACATCCGTCGCGAGAGCCGGCGCAGCGAGCTCGCGCTGGTGACCAAATCGAACACCCAGTCGAGCGTGCATCGCGCCGGCTACCTCGACTACGTCGGCGTGAAGCGGTTCGACCCGTCCGGACGGCTGCTCGGCGAGCGGCGGTTCCTCGGCCTGTGGACGTCGAGCGCATACAATGCGAATCCGCGAGAGATTCCGCTCGTGCGCCACAAGGTCGCACGCGTTATCGCCGAGTTCGCGCTCGCCCCGGACAGCCACGATGGCAAGGCGCTGCAGCACATCCTCGAGTCCTTCCCGTGCGACGAACTGTTCCAGGCGAGCGTCCCGGATCTGGTGCGCATCGCGGGCGGGATCTTCGGACTGCAGGAGCGGCCGCGCGTGCGTCTGTTGATGCGCCGCGATCCGTTCCGCCGTTTCTATTCCTGCCTCGTGTTCGTGCCACGCGAAAAGTACAACACCCAGGTCCGTCAGCGCATCGAACGGGTGCTGCGGGACGCGACCGAGGCGTTCCATCTCGACTCGCAGGTCGAGATCGCGCAGTCGAACCTCGCGCGCATCCACGTCGTCGCGCGCACCCAGCCGAGCGAGACGCAGCGCGTCGATCCAGCGACGCTCGAGCACGCGATCGAGGCGGCGGTCCGATCCTGGGCCGACGGATTCAAGTCCGCGCTCCTCGCCCGCCTGGACGAGGCCCACGCGCTCGAACTGTACGAGAAATACGCCCCGGCGTTTCCGGCCGCGTACACCGAGGACTTCGGCGGCGAGGTGGCCGCGAACGACGTGTCGTTCCTCGAGGCGATCGCGCGGGATCCGGCGAGGCTGCAGCTCGACGTCTACCGCGCGGATCCGAAACGCAAGGATCGGGTGTTCCTGAAGATCTACCGCGACGGAGACGCGATCCCGATCTCGGATCTGCTGCCGATGCTCGAGAACATGGGCCTGCGGGTGATCGCCGAGCGCCCCTACGGGCTCGATTACCCGGACGGCCGGCACGGCTGGATCCAGGACCTCGAGCTCGAAGTGCCCGCGTCCGTCCAGGCGCGCTTCGAGGCCCGTTCCGCGGAGCTGAAGAACACGTTCACCGCGGTCTGGTCGGGCCGGATGGACAACGACGGACTCAACCGGCTCACCCTGCACGCGGGCGTACCCTGGCGGCTCCTCACCGTGCTGCGCGCGTATTCCCGCTACCTGCTGCAGACGGGCCTCCCGTACAGCCAGGGCTACGTCGCGCAGGTGCTCACGCAGAATGGCGGTGCCGCCCGGCTGCTCGCGGATCTGTTCGTCGCCCGCTTCGATCCCGCGATCGGACCCGGGCCGCGCCGCTCCGCGGAGAAGCGCCTGAACGCCTCGATCGGCACCGCGCTCGAAGCGGTCCGTCGCTCGGACGAGGACCGGATCCTGCGCGCGCTGTGGAACGCGATCGACGCGACCGTGCGCACGAACGCGTGGCAACGCGACGCCGCGGGAGCGGAGAAGGAGTACCTGTCCTTCAAGATCGAGAGCCAGCGGATGCGGGAATTGCCGCTGCCGAAGCCGCTGTGCGAGATCTTCGTGTATTCGACGCGGATGGAGGGTGTGCACCTGCGCATGGGGCGGGTCGCGCGCGGCGGCATCCGCTGGTCGGACCGCCTCGAGGATTTCCGTACCGAGATCCTCGGGCTGATGAAGGCCCAGAACGTCAAGAACACGATGATCGTGCCGGTCGGCGCGAAGGGCGGCTTCGTCGCGAAGCGGCTCCCCGAGAGCGGACGCGACGCGCAGCAGGCGGAGGTCATCGCGTGCTATCGCACGCTGATCCGCGGCCTGCTGGATCTGACCGACAACATCGCGGGCGACCGGATCGTGCCCCCGCCCCAGGTCGTCCGGCACGACGGCGACGACCCGTACCTGGTGGTCGCGGCGGACAAGGGCACCGCGACGTTCTCCGACATCGCGAACGAGATTTCCGAGAGCCATGGGTTCTGGCTCGGCGACGCCTTCGCCTCCGGTGGCTCCGCGGGCTACGACCACAAGAGGATGGCGATCACCGCGCGCGGCGCGTGGGAATGCGTGAAGCGGCACTTCCGCGAGATCGGCGTCGACATCCAGCGCCGCGAGTTCACCGTCGCGGGGATCGGCGACATGGCCGGCGACGTGTTCGGCAACGGCATGCTGCAATCTCCGCACATCCGCCTGGTCGCGGCCTTCAATCACCAGCACGTGTTCATCGATCCTTCGCCGGACGCGGCGCGTTCGTTCCGCGAACGTGCGCGCTTGTTCAAGCTGCCGCGCTCGAGCTGGGAAGACTACTCGTCCGACGCGCTCTCGAAGGGCGGCGGAATCTACCTGCGCAACGCCAAGAGCATTCCGCTGTCGCGTGAGGCACAGGCCCTGCTCGGGCTGCCGGCGCAGACGACGCCGAACGAGGCGATCAAGGCGATCCTCAGGCTCGACGTCGACCTGCTGTGGAACGGCGGTATCGGCACCTACGTGAAGGCGAGCCACGAGAGCCACGCGGACGTCGGCGACCGTACCAACGACGCCGTCCGCGTCGACGCGCGCGACCTGCGCTGCAAGGTCGTCGGCGAAGGCGGCAATCTCGGCCTGTCGCAGTCCGCGCGGATCGAGTACGCGCGCCGCGGGGGCCGCCTGAATACCGACTTCATCGACAATTCGGCCGGCGTGAACACCTCCGACGTCGAGGTCAACCTGAAGATCCTGCTGAACGGGGCGATGCAGGCGGGGGAGATCACCCGCAGCGCGCGCGACCGCCTGCTCGCGAAGATGACCGACGAGGTCGCTGCGCTGGTGCTGCGGAACAATTATCTGCAGAGTCTCGCGATCAGCGTGACGCAGGATCAGGCGAAGGAGCGCCTCGGGGAGAGTGCGTTCCTGCTGCGCGCGCTCGAGCGCGCCGGACAGCTGAACCGCGCGCTCGAGTCCCTGCCGAGCGACGAGGAGATCGCCGAGCGGCGCAAGTCGGGCGAAGGGCTGACCCGGCCTGAAATCGCGATCGCGCTCTCCTACGGCAAGATCTGGCTCGACAAGGCGCTGATCGACTCCGACGTTCCGGAGGACGATTATCTCGCCGACGAACTCGAACGTTATTTTCCGGCACCGGTGCGCTCGCGCTTCGCGGCGCGCATCAAGCGCCATCGGCTGCGCCGCGAGATCATCGCGACCGCGGTCACCAACGGACTGATCAACCGGATGGGCCCGGTGTTCCCGGTGCGCGCGGTGGAGGACACCGGCGCCGACCCCGCCGCGGTCGCGCGCGCCTACACGATCGCCCGCGAGGTGTTCGGGATGCGCGAGATCTGGCTGCAGATCGAAGCGCTCGACAACCGTGTCGCGAGCGCGATCCAGTACGACGCGTTCGAGCAGACGACGCGGATCCTGCGGCACATGACCTACTGGCTGCTGATGCACAAGCGCGCCGACCTCGACGTCCGGCGCGGGGTGCGGCGCTACGCGGACGGGGTGCGCGAACTCGTGCGCGAAGTCCACGCGACCCTGGGCGCCGGCGAGCGGGCGCGTCATGACGCGGCACGAATGAGACTCGTCGGCGAGCGCGTCCCGGACGCTCTCGCGGCGCGGGTCGCCGCGCTCGCATCGCTCCATGGCGCATTCGACCTGGTCGAGGCGGCGGCAGCGGCGCGTGTGCCGGTCACCTTCGCCGCGCAAGCCTATTTCGCGCTCGGCGAACGCATCGGTCTCGCGTGGGTCAAGGAACAGATCGACGCGCTGCCGACCGAGGCGCACTGGCATGCGGTCGCGCGCGCGACGCTGCGCGACACGTCGTTCGCGCTGCAGCGGAAGATCACGGGCGCGGTGCTCGCCGGCCACAAGGGCTCGGCGACGGCGCGCGTCGAGGCCTGGCTCGCCGGTCGGCGCGGCGAGGTCGCAAGCCTCGACGGGTTGATCGCGGACCTGCGGTCGAGCGCAGGTGCCGACTTCGCGACCCTGTCCGTCGCATTGCAATCGATCCGCCGCCTGGCCGGCGAATGAGAGGCCCGAGACCATGCCCGGAAAATTGATCCTCGTCCGTCACGGACAAAGCGCCTGGAACCTGGAGAACCGGTTCACCGGCTGGGTCGACGTCGATCTGAGCGACCAGGGACGCTCCGAGGCCGCACGGGTCGGCCGGCAACTGCTCGCCGAAGGCATCGAGCCGCAGATCGCGCTCACGTCGGTGTTGAAGCGGGCGATCCGGACGCTGTGGATCGCGCTCGATACGATGGATCGGATGTGGATGCCGGTCGAGAACAGCTGGCGCCTGAACGAACGGCATTACGGCGCGCTGCAGGGACTCGACAAGGCGCAAACCGCGGCACGCCACGGGGAGGCGCAGGTCAAGATCTGGCGACGCAGTTACGACGTCCCGCCGCCACCGCTGCCGACGGACGATCCGAGCCATCCGCGCCTCGACCCCCGCTATGCGGGCGTCGACCCCCGGGAACTGCCTTCGGCCGAGTCCCTGAAGGACACCCTGGCTCGGGTCAGCCCCGACTGGAGCAAGAGGATTGCGCCGCGGCTCGCGGCGAACCAGAACGTCCTGGTGGTCGCTCACGGCAACTCGCTGCGGGCGCTGGTGAAGATGCTCGATCGGATGTCCGACGCCGAGATCGTCGAGTTCAACATCCCGACCGGCGTCCCGATCCTCTACGAATTCGACGCGGACCTCGCGCCGACCGGGCGGCGATTCCTCGGCGACCCAGCGACGATCTCGGCCGCCCAGGAGGCGGTGCGCCGCCAGGGCCAGACGCACTGAGCGGCGTCAGGTATCCGGCGCGATCGCGACCTTCAGGCCCTCGAGCGCTTCGGTGAAATCGACCTGGCAGGACAGCCGCGAGACGTCGGGCCGGTAGTCCGACAGCTCGGTCAGCAGGTCCTGTTCGTCGCTCTGCTTCTTCGGCAGACGGTCGACCCAGGCCGGGTCCACGTAGACGTGGCAGCTGGCACAGGAGCACAGTCCCCCGCAGACCGCCGCGACGCCGTAATCCAGCTCCCGCAGGATTTCCATCAACTTCAAGCCCGGCTTCGCATCGATCACGTGCTCTTTGCCGTCCCGGTCCACCACCGTCATCCGCGTCATGCCTGAACCCCGTTGCAATCGATCGATCGCGGCAAGGAGCGCCGCCAAACTGCCTATTTTGCCTCAACGGGCGATCGGTCGGCAACGAGCGCGGATGTGGGCGAGGCCTGAAGCCGCGCGATCATCGCCTGCGCGCGAGCGCGCACGACAGTCGGCGCGTCGGCCGTCGCGGCGCGACGCAGGAACAATTCGCTCCACAACACCCCCACGTAGTCGTAGAGCCATCCGACGGTGGCGAAGCGGGTCCGTTCGCGCACGGTCGGTACGCGCCCCAGATAGCGTTCGAGGAGGACCGCGCGCGTCGCCTCCGTCCAGTCGTTCGCACACGCCCAGCCGACGACGTCCCAGAACGGATCGCCGACGTGAGCGTACTCCCAGTCGAGCGCGACCAGTCCGGCCGGCGTCTCGACGAGATTCAACGCGTGCAGATCACTGTGGCACAGCGTCGCGGCGCCCTCGCCGGTCTGCGCGAGCACGTGCAACCGGATCGCGGCCGCCGAGCGCAGCGCAGCGCCGTCCGCGTCCACCTCGCCGAGCAGCGCCGCGGATCCGCCGAGCGCGCGTTCATAATGCGCGATCCAGTCGCTGATGCCGATCCGTCGGGCCGGTTGCGGCGGCGCGAGCGCATGAATCGCGCGCATCAGCGCGGCAATCGCGACGAGGCGCTCCGGGTCGTCGACCGCGAGCGCGTCCCAGACGCGCCCGTCGACCCAGCGGGACACGAGGATGCCGGCGACCGGGTCGGAGTGGACCACCTCGGGCGCGAGTCCCGCATCGCCCGCGACCGCCCGCACGGCATGTTCCCAGTGCGGATCGAAACCCTCGCCACGCAAGCTGGCGGGTGCGAGCCGCAGCGAATAGGCACGCCCATCACGCTCGGCGCGATAGGTGCGGCTCCCGAGCCCGGTACCGATCCGCTGCAGCCGCACCGTGCCGCGTCCCGGCACGCAGCGCCGGGCGATGCGCTCGAGCTCTGCCGGCGTCGCCGGCATCACGGTGGCAGGCTCCGTCGCCACTCGCGGATGCCGAACCCGATCATCACCAGGTAGACGCCGAACAGCAGCATCGTCGGATACAGTTCGCGGCGGAAATACACGAAGATCGCCACCGAGTCGATCACCAGCCACCAGTGCCAGTTCTCGTACACCTTCACGGCGACCAGGTAGGTCGCGAACGCGCTCGACCAGGTCACCATCGAGTCGACGAACGGCCATGCGGCGGGCGTATAGCGACGCAGGAAATAGGCGCTGCACAGCGAGCACGCGATCACGCCGAGCAAGCCGATCACGTGACGGCCGATCGGCCAGCGCTGCACCCCTTGATTCGCCTCGTTCGAGCGGCGCGACCATTGCCACCATCCGTACACCGCGATCGCGGCGTAGAACGCGTTGAGCACGGACTCCATGTAGAGCCGCGCGCGGAACATAACGACCACGTAAAGGACGGAACTCGTGAATGCGGCGATCCAGCAACTGCGCCGCTGCCCGATCGCGAGCAGCAGATAGAGGATCGCGAGTACCGCTGCGACGATCTCGGTCCAGCTCGCGGTGTGCCAGGCCACCGCGAGCTGGGCTAGCAGTTCGTGCATCGATCAGGTCGCGGCAGGTGCCGCCGGCGCGGCGAGCTTGGGCAGTACCTTCATCACGAAGATGAGCTGCGGGGCGTCGATCGCCGCGCGCTCGAACTCCTCGGCGAGCACCGTCATCACGCGCCCGAGATCGCCCCAGATCTGGGTGGACAGATCGTTGGTGACGACGCGCAGGTCCCGGTGACGGTTCAATCGCTCGATGAACGCGAGGATTCGGGCAATGTAGTCCTCGCCGAGCGGATACAGACTGATTTCGACGGCTGCGTGCATGTTCGACCACTCCCTACGCCGGTACTAGCCGGATCAGGTTCGACGGGTTCGCGTGCGGGTCGACGTCGCGACCGCGGGCGCATCTCAGGCCTCTCGGCCACCCCTTGGGCGCCTTCAGTGTAGCGGCGCGGCGGCGCCCGTGCAAAACTCGCAGCGATCTCACCGCCACCGGAGGAGGAATCGCGTGCGGATGTTCCATGTCGATGCGTTCACCGTGCTCCCGTTCGGCGGGAATCCGGCGACGGTCGTGCTCGATGCCGACGAACTCGACGTTTCGCGGATGCAGGCGATCGCCCGCGAGTTCGCGCACGCCGAATGTGCGTTCGTGCGGCGCCCGAGCGCGCCGGACGAGGACATCGCGATCCGCTTCTTCAACTCTCGCAAGGAAGCCTCCTTCGTCGGCCACGCGACGCTCGCGGCGCATGCCGCACTGCTCGCGGCCGGCCGCCGCCCGCTCGGCCGGGCGCGGCAGCGCTGCGCGATCGGGATCGTCGAGGTCGATGCGCGCCGCGATGCGCTGACGCCCGACCGGCCACCGACGATCGAGTTTCGACGGACCGCGCCTCGCCTCGAGCCGCCGCTCCCGTTGAAGACGACGCTACGGGTCGCCGAAGCCCTGGGGCTCCCGGGAGAACGTCTGCACGAGGCGCTGCCGGCGCGTGCCTGTCGCGACGGCGGCGCGAGACTGCTGATCCCGCTCGCGGATGCGGGCGCCCTCGAACCGCTCGCTCCGCGGATCGACGCCTTGCTCGCGCTCGGGCGCGAGCTCGGCGTCGACGGGTTCTTCCCGTTCGCGTTCCGGCGGGATGGCGCGGCCGCGCTCACCGAATCGCGCATGTTCTGTCCGGCGATCGGCATCCCGGAGGATCCGGTCAGCGGCAACGCGCATGCGATGCTCGTGACCTATCTCTTCGAGGCATCGCTCGTGCGTCCGCTCGATCCCGGCTTCGTCGGCTTGCAGGGCCGACACCTTGGACGCCCGGGACGCGTCGAGGTTCGTTGGGATCTGGAGGCCGGCCGTCCGATCGCGGTGCGCATCGGGGGCCACGCGGTGATCATCGGCGAGGGCACGCTCGCCGTGTGAGCGGGGCATCCAGCGGGCGACGGGCGCTCGCGCGCCCGTCGCCGATGAGGCCGAATCCGCTGGTCGCGAGTCCTACGCGCCGCTCGCGTCGTTCGCCTGTGGCAGCTGGACCTTGATCGACTCGGCGAGGCTCTGCAGTTTCGTCTGCACGTCCTTGGCTGCCGATACGGCCTGGCCGAGATGGCCCGACGTGAAGTCGCTCTTCGCCGTGGCCCAGGACGAATTCACGTCGTCGAGGCTCGTCTTCGCGGCCGCGAGGTCGATCCCCTTGCGCAGGCGCGCATTGTGAGAGAGTTCCTCGATCCGCTTCTGCACGGCCTCGACGTTGGCCGGCAGGTTCGCGGTGAGCCGCGACCACTGTTCGTTCAACTCCCCCATCACGACCGTCTTCTTCTGCGCGGCGGCAGCCGCGAGCCCCTGTGCGGACGCGAGCACCGAGGGCGCGGCCGTGATCACCGCGCCGTAGTCCTTCTGCGCGAATGCGGTCTTCAGGTTCGCGACCTTGTCCTGTACGTCCTTCAACTGGTCGGGAACGTACTTCGCAGCCTCCGGCTGCGCCGCAGCGACGATCGCCTCGATCTTGGAAATCATTTGCTGCGCGGGCTGCATCTTGCTCGCACACGCGGCGAGAGCGACGGCGGCGGTCGCGATCACCGCATAGGCTCTTAATCGGTGGATCCGGGTCATTGGGCTAGCTCCTCCCCGTAGGGTGCATTCTTGGAATTCGCGTACCGAGATTACCGCGTTCCTGCACCGCGGCGCCAGCGAATCCTAGCCGAGTTCGCGGCGGGCGATCCCGAGCCATGCGGCCTGCGCCCGGCGGTAATGCGCCGGCGCGATCCGCGCCGCTTCCAGGAGGTCACGGAATTCGCGCGCCGCCTCCTCGGTGCGTCCCAGGCGCTTCAGGAGCTGTCCGTACCGCAACCGCGCCTCGGCGCCAGGGTAGATCGGCGCGACTTTTGCATATTCCCGCAACGCTTCCTCGGGTGCGCCCGCCGCCTCCAGCGCGCGGGCGTAGAGGAGTCTCGCGTCGGCGGACCCGAACTCCGGATTGTGCCGTTCGAGCCGCTCGAGGCCCGCCCGCGCACCGGCGTAATCCCCGATCGCGAAGCTCGCCCGCGCCAGTTCGTAGAGCAGCGTGGGGTCGTGTTCGAACACGCCGACGAGTCCGCCGCCGCAGACCTCGATCGCCTCGTCGTAGCGGCCCCGGCGGGTCAGCTCCTCGGCGAGCCGGCGGCGGGCGTCGACGTTGCCGGCGACCTCGACCTCGGTTCGCGCCTTGCGCAGCGAGCGATCGGGGTCGACCCAGCGGCCGAGCCCGCGGCCGGCGCGGCGCGCCGTCCGGCCACCCGCGAGATCCGGCAGGATCTCGACCGCGAGATAAGCGAGCGATCCGGCGAA
Source organism: Gammaproteobacteria bacterium (assembly GCA_028870355.1). Taxonomy (GTDB): domain Bacteria; phylum Pseudomonadota; class Gammaproteobacteria; order Steroidobacterales; family Steroidobacteraceae; genus Bog-1198. The sequence continues at coordinate 20,447 of JAGWPU010000056.1, forward strand.
CGGGAGCAACCCGATCGCGAGGACCCACAGCATGTTCCGGCCGGTCCTCAGCACGTGCACGATCAGCGCGACCTGGATCAGCAGCGACAGGACGATCAACGACACTTCGGGTTCCCCGGCTTCAGGCGAGACGCCGCGCGTGGCCGCATTGTATGCGCGACGCGGGCACGCCGCGACTCGAGGACCAGACACCCTGCAACGGGCAGCGGCAGGTCCTCGAGATGATGCAAGGCGACCACCAGCGTCGTGCCGGCCTGCGCGAGGCGCGCGAGGCCCCGCTTCACCGCCGCGCGCTGGCGCGGATCGAGGCCGGTCAACGGCTCGTCGAGCAGCAGCAGCCGCGGCGCGTGCGCGACCGCCCGCGCGATCAACGCCCGACGCAATTGCCCGTACGAGAGCTCGCGCGGCGGGCGTCGCGCCACCGCCGCGAGGCCGAACAGACGCAGCGTGGCGCGCGCCCGCGCGCGCTCGGCGGCCGTGAGCGGCTCGACGATTCCGATGCTCGCGCGCGCGCCGCTCGCGACGAGCGTCTCGAGGTCGACGTTCGCGTCATGATCGGCTTGCAGGTCGGCCGACACGTAACCCACGGTGCGCTTCCACGCGTCGACCGGCGTCCCCGGGGGGCAACCCGCGCGCTCCAGGCGACCGCCGAGCGCAGGCGCCAGATCGCCGTACAGCAACTTCAGGAGGCTGCTCTTGCCGGCGCCGTTGGCGCCGATGACGGCCCAGTGCTCGCCGGATCGCAGCGTCCAGTTCGCCACGCGCAGCACGCGGCGATACTCGACGTACAGGTCCACGTCGCGCAGTTCGACGATCGGCGCAGAGTCCGCGGCGGCGACCGCGCGCGTCGCGACGAGCCCGACGGGGGCGCCGGCGACGCGGTCGAGTTCACGGACGTCGCGGCGGCCGAGCGGCCCGCTCCCGACCAGGCGTCCCGACCGCAACCACAGACCCTCGGTGGTTCCGGGGGGCAGATCCGCCGTGCGGTGCGCCGCCACGATCCAGGACTGGCCGCGGACGCGGGTCTGCGCGAGCAGCCGATTCGCGCGTTCGCGAAACCCGGCATCGAGCCCGTTGTAGAACTCGTCGAGCAGCAGCCAGTCGGGTTCGCCGATCAAGGCCCGGGCGAGCAGCGCGATTCGCTTCTGTCCGTACGACAGGGACAGGAATCGCCGCTCGAGGAGCGACCCGATGCCCGCGCGGCGCGCGCACCGCTCGACTCGCCGCGCGTCCCGGGCGGCCGGCGCCGTGAGCGGCAGATCGGTGCCGTGCAGCCCGGTCGCGAGCAGTTCGCGGACCCGCAGGTCCCAGCCGTAGCGCGCATACCGATCCTGACGCTCCGCACCGAGGTACGCGATGCACGCCTTCGCTTCCCGCACCTCGATCGGACGACCGGCGCGCAGATAGCGCAGCGACTCGCGTCCGGTCGGCGTCGGCCAGAGGTCGGTCGCGATCAGCTTCAGGAACTGCGTCTTGCCGGCGCCGTTCTCGCCGAGCAGCGCGTATCGTCGCCCGGCGGGCAACCGCAGCGTCAGATCGCGCAGGACCCAGCGGTGCCCACGGCGAACCCCGACCGAGTCGAGCTCGATCGAGATTCCGCGAGCGTCGTCCCGCTCGGGCGCCGAGCGGCGCTCGGCGACGGTTGCACGCCGTGATCGAGTCGTTACACTGGCGCTCATGTCGGATCGATCACGCCCGCGCCGTTCGGGTGAAACGGGATTCTGGAACGAGCTCGCGCAGCCGGACGCGGAGCAATCACGTCGCTTCCTGGCCGAATCGCTGTCGCTGCTGCTCGCCGATCTGCTGCGTTCCGTGCTCGCGGACGCGAGCCCCGCGATGCCGGCGGACGAGGACACGGTCGATCGCTTCCGGCAACTCGCCGGCGCACCGACCGTGACCACGCTGCATCGACCCACCGGACTCGGCGTGACCCGGGCCGCGCTCGCGAAGCGCTGCGTCGACTGGCTGAAGTCGCTCCTGCTCGACGCGCCGTCCGCTCAGGCGAGCCCCGCACTGCGCGAATTCATCGATGCGCTCGCCTTGTTCCCCGCGCTGTTCGACGGCGAGCCCTCGGCGCGTTCGCGCCGGGCGCGATTGACCTGGCTGCTCACGCACGATCGGCGTCTCGACGCGAGCACCCGCGAGGCCGCGACCGCCTTGATCGAGGCCTGCGAACACCTCGGCGCGCTTCTCTGGCCCGACGCCGAGACCGCCTGAACCGATCGCCGTCGTCCGTCAGTAGACGACGACGCTGCGGATCGACTCACCGGCGTGCATCAGGTCGAACGCGCGGTTGATGTCCGTGAGCGGCATCTGGTGGGTGATCAGGTCGTCGATGTTGATCTTCCCGTCCATGTACCAGTCGACGATCTTCGGTACGTCGGTGCGGCCGCGCGCGCCACCGAAGGCGGTGCCCTTCCACACGCGGCCCGTGACGAGCTGAAACGGCCGCGTATGGATCTCCTGGCCGGCACCGGCGACGCCGATGATGACGGCGACACCCCAGCCGCGGTGGCAGCATTCGAGCGCCTGCCGCATCAGGTCGACGTTGCCGACGCATTCGAAGCTGTAGTCCGCGCCGCCGTCGGTCAGTTCGACGAGGTGCGCGACCAGGTCCTTGCCGATCTCCTTAGGATTCACGAAGTGCGTCATGCCGAACTTCTCGGCGAGCGCCTTGCGCCGCGGGTTCAGGTCGACGCCGATGATCTTGTTCGCGCCGACCATGCGGGCGCCCTGGATCACGTTCAGCCCGATCCCGCCGAGCCCGAAGACGACGACGTTCGCCCCCGGCTCGACTTTCGCGGTATTGATCACCGCGCCGACGCCGGTCGTGACGCCGCAGCCGATGTAGCACACCTTGTCGAACGGAGCGTCCTCGCGGATCTTCGCCACCGCGATCTCCGGCAGCACCGTGTAGTTCGAGAACGTGGAGCAGCCCATGTAGTGATGGATCGCGTCCTTGCCGATCGAGAAGCGGCTGGTGCCGTCCGGCATCACGCCCTTGCCCTGGGTTGCCCGGATCGCGGTGCACAGATTGGTCTTGCGCGACAGACAGGACTTGCACTGACGGCATTCGGGCGTGTAGAGGGGGATCACGTGA
>JAGWPU010000057.1 GCA_028870355.1 Gammaproteobacteria bacterium
GCGGGCGCCCGCGCCCTCGCGATCGCGAGCGCCGACGAAGCCCGCGGCGCCGCACACCGTCGCCTTTCCGGGCGTGACACGCGCCGCACTGCGTCAGCCGATCTCGCTGGAGGCACAATCCTCGCAGATCGACTATCGAACCCATCAGTTGGTATTCGATCAGGTCACCATCCGGCAAGGCAGCATGTCGATCTCGGCGGCACTCGCGCATGCGACCGGGCTCGATTTCGACGACAGCCATTGGGCGTTCCGCGGCGACGTGCACATCGTGGTGAACCGGGGCGACCTGCGCTCGAGCGCCGCCGACATCACGTTCGCGCGCCAGCGACTCGCGAGCGCGACCGTGACTGGCGCCCCGGCACGCTTCACCCAGGTCGATCCGAAATCCGGTCGGCTCGTGCAAGGCCATGCGCAGAAGATCGACTACGAGGTCGCGAAGGGCATCGTGACGCTGTCGAAGGACGCCTGGTTGACCGATGGACACAACGAGATCAACGGTCAGATCCTGAAGTACGACATCGCCGCGCGCAGCGTGATCGCGACTTCGGCGGACCAGAACTCCCACCGGGTGCGGATCACGATCACGCCGCCGGCGAAGCCCGAACCGTGAGCGTCCTGCGGGCGGACAATCTGGCGAAGCGTTACAAGTCGCGCGACGTGCTGCGCGACCTGTCGCTCGAGGTCGGCTCCGGCGAGGTCGTCGGCCTCCTCGGTCCGAACGGCGCCGGCAAGACCACCGCTTTTTACATGATCGTCGGATTGACGCCCTGCGAGCACGGCCAGATCTCGCTCGACGGGCGCGACATCACGCGTCTTCCGATGCACCGCCGCGCGCAGCTCGGACTCGGCTACCTGCCCCAGGAGCCCTCGGTGTTCCGCAAGCTCACGGTCGCGCAGAACGTCCTCGCGATCCTGGAGACCCGGCCCGACCTCGATCGCGATGCGCGCCAGGCGCGTCTCGAGGAACTGCTCGCCGAACTGCACGTCGATCACGTCCAGGACAGCCTCGGGATCTCGCTGTCCGGCGGCGAGCGGCGCCGGGTCGAGATCGCACGCGCACTCGCCGCCGAGCCGCGCTTCATGCTGCTCGACGAGCCGTTCGCCGGGGTCGATCCGCTGTCCGTCGCCGACATTCAGAGGATAATCAAACACTTGTCGGAAAAGGGGATTGGAGTACTGATCACCGACCACAACGTCCGCGAGACGCTCGGCATCTGCGGTCGGGCGTACATCGTGAGCCAGGGCAGCGTGATCGCCTCGGGTTCCGCCGAGCAGATCCTTGCCAATGCCCAGGTTCGTGAGGTGTACTTGGGACAGGATTTCCGGCTCTAGATTTTCGTCGAACGCGGCCCGCCCATGTTGAAGCCCAGTCTGCAGCTAAGGATCGGTCAGCAGCTGACGATGACGCCGCAGCTGCAACAGGCGATCCGGCTGCTGCAGCTCCCCGCCCTCGATCTGCAGGCGCACGTGCGCGAGGCGCTGGACGCGAACGTGATGCTGGAGGCGGAGGACGAACCCACCGAGGAACCCGCGCTCGCGCGTGGCATCGATCCGGCCTCTCAGGAAGCCGACCAGGCACCGCCTCACGGGGGGTCGACCGCGTCCGGGGATCCCGCCGAGAACCCGGCGAGCGATCGACCGGACGAGATGGCCGAGGACAGCTGGTCGGAGCGCACCGTCGGTCCCTCGGAATCACCGTGGTCCGGCGACGAGGACCGCGACGCGGAGTTCGGCGATCCGCACCAATCGACGCTGCAGGAACTGCTCCTCGAGCAGCTCGACCTGATGCGGCTCGATCCGCAGGATCGGGCGATCGCGCGGATGATCGTCGACGCGATCACCGACGACGGCTATTTGCAGGACGACCTGGACACGATCCGCGCGAGCCTGCTGCCGGAGGTCCCGGTGGCGGTGGCGGACGTCGAGCGGGTGCTCGCGACCGTCCAGGCGCTCGAGCCGGCCGGCATCGGTGCCCGCAGTCTCGCGGAATGCCTCGCATTGCAGCTGCGCCAGCTCGACCCGCAGACGCCCGGGCGAGACCTCGCGTTGCAGATCGCGCTCGAGCACCTGGACTGGGTCGCATCGCAACAGCTGGGCTTGCTCCGGCGCCACCTGCGCTGCGGCGATGCCGAGCTCGACGCGGCGCTCGCGCTGGTTCGAGCCTGTCATCCGCGTCCGGGCGCTGCCGTCGCCGGCGGCCACGCCGAGTACGTGATACCGGACGTGTTCGTGCGGCGCAGTGACCACGGATGGGTGGTCGAGGTCAACCCGGCGACCGTGCCCCGGGTCCGGGTGAACCAGAGTTACGCGAACGCGATCTCGCGGGCCCCGGATCACGCGATGCTGCGCGCACAGTTGCAGGAAGCGCGCTGGCTGCTGCGCAGCCTCGAGATCCGCAACGAGACGCTGGTCAAGGTCGCACGCTGCATCGTGCGGCGACAGACCCGATTCTTCGAGCGCGGCGAGGAAGCGATGGTGCCGCTGATCCTGAAGGACGTCGCCGACGAGGTCGAAATGCACGAATCGACGATCTCGCGCGTGACGACCGCGAAGTACATGCACACGCCGCGCGGCGTGTTCGAGTTCCGCTACTTCTTCTCGAGCCACGTCGCCGCCGCCGACGGCACCGAGACCTCGTCGACCGCGATCCGCGCAAAGCTGCGCAAGCTGATCGGCCAGGAGAACCCGGACAACCCGCTGAGCGACAGCAAGCTCGCGCAGATCCTCTCGAGCGAGGGCATCCCGGTCGCACGGCGCACCGTCGCCAAGTACCGGGAGGCGATGCGAATCGCGCCCTCGAACGAGCGCAAGCGCGCCGCGGCGCGCGACCCCTAGCGAACATCGGACGAACGGAGGAAAGCCCATGCAGCTCGATCTCAGTGGCCATCACCTCGAAATCACCCCGGCGCTGCGCGGTTACGTCTCGAAGAAATTCGAGCGCATCAACCGCCATTTCGAGCCGGTGATCGACATTCATTGCGTGCTCACCGTCGAGAAGTTGCGCCACAAGGCCGAGGCCACGCTGACGGTGCGCGGCAACAAGATCCATGCGGAAGCGGTCGAAGACGACATGTACGCGTCGATCGACGCGCTCGCCGACAAACTCGATCGCGCGGTGAAGAAGCACAAGGAGAAGTCCGCGGACCACCACCCCGAGGAAGTGCTGAAGGCACGCTCGGGATGACGCGCGCGAGCGGTTGCCGGTGCGACTGATCGTCGTCAGCGGGCTCTCGGGCTCGGGCAAGAGCGTGGCGCTGCACATGCTCGAGGACCTCGATTATTACTGCGTCGACAACATCCCCGCGGCATTGCTGAAACCCCTGATCGCGCACGTCGTCCGCGGGACCGAGGAAGTCTATCCGCGGACCGCGGTCGGCCTCGATGCACGCAATCGGCCGAACGAGATCGAACGCGTCCCCGCGATGGTCGCCGAGTTGCGCCGCAGTGGCATTTCCTGCGACATCATCTACCTGCACGCGAACGACGAAGTGCTGCTGAAGCGCTTTTCCGAGACGCGCCGCAAGCATCCGCTGGTCACGGACGGCGTGAGCCTGCGCGAGGCGATCGCCGCGGAGCGCGCGTTGCTCGAGCCGATCATCCGGGCCGCCGACGAGATCATCGACACCTCGGGGATGGGCGTGCACGCGCTGCGCGACCGCGTGCGCGAGCGGATCGACCCGCGGCGCACGAGCCAGATGTCGCTGCTGTTCGAGTCGTTCGGCTACAAGCACGGCATACCCGGCGACGCCGATTTCGTGTTCGACGTGCGCAGCCTGCCGAATCCCTATTGGGAATACGAACTGCGCCCGCTCACCGGCCACGACGCCGCGGTCGTGCGCTACCTGGAGGGTCACGCGGAGGTCGGCCGCATGCTCGAGGACCTGATCGAATTCGTCGAGCGACGCGTCGCCGAGGCGATCGCGGCGAACCGCCGATACCTCACGGTCGCGGTCGGCTGCACCGGCGGTCAGCACCGTTCCGTCTACCTGGTGGAGAAACTCGCGGCGCACTTCCGCAGCGCCCATCCGGCGGTGATGGCCCGCCACGACGCGCTGCACGCAAGCTAGGATCGCGCGGTCACGCGCTGCGCGGCGCGCACCGCTCAGCCAAGCTCGGCGATCGCCGCGTCGAGTCCCGACAGGGTCAGCGGGAACATCCGGCCCTCGAGCAGTCCCCGCGTGATCGCGATCGACCGGGTGCCGTCCCAGAGCGCCTCGGGCTGCGGATTGATCCATACGTGCCGCGGATAGGCCTGCAGCAGGCGCCGCAACCAGGTCTCGCCGGACTCCGCGTTCCAGTGCTCGACGCTGCCGCCGACCTCGGTGATCTCGTACGGGCTCATGGTCGCGTCCCCGACGACGACCAGGCGATAGTCGCGCGCATAGGTCCGCAGCAATTCGAACGTGTCGACGCCGAGCTCGGTCCGGCGACGATTGTCGCGCCACAGGCGTTCGTACGGAAAATTGTGGAAGTAGTACTGCTCGAGATGCTTGAACTCGGCGCGTGCCGCGGAGAACAGCTCCGCCGACACCCGCACGTGTTCGTCCATCGAGCCGCCGACGTCGAGCAGCAGCAGCACCTTCACGACGTTGCGCCGTTGCGGGACCATTTTCACGTCGAGCCATCCGCCGGAGCGTGCGGTCGCGTCGATCGTCTCGCCGAGCGCGAGTTCGTCCGCGGCACCGCTGCGCGCATAGCGGCGCAACCGTCGCAGCGCGAGCTTCATGTTCCGGGTCCCGAGTTCCACGTCGCCGTCGAGGTTCGCGAATTCCCGCCGGTCCCAGACCTTGGTCGCTCGACGCTGGCGCGAACCGTCCTGTCCGATCCGCACGCCCTCCGGGTTGTACCCGTACGCGCCGAACGGCGAAGTGCCCGCGGTCCCGATCCACTTGCTGCCGCCCTGGTGACGGGCGGTCTGCTCCGCGAGCCGTTCGCGCAGCGCGCGCATCAGCGCCTCCCAGCCGCCGAGCGCGCGGATCCGCGCCTTCTCCTCCTCGCTGAGCCGTGCCTCCTCGAGCCGAGCGAGCCAGTCCGCCGGCAATTCCCGCGCGAGCGTCGCAAGAGCCCCCTCGATCCCGCGAAAGTGCGCCGCGAACGCCCGATCGAATCGGTCATAGTGACGCTCGTCCTTCACGAGGCAAGCGCGCGCGAGATAGTAGAAGCGCTCCGCGCTCGCATCGGCGAGCCCGGCGCGCAGCGCCTCGAGCAGAGCCAGGAATTCGGGGATCGTCGCCGGGACGCCGGCCTCGCGCAGCAGGAAGAAGAACTTAACGAGCATTCCGGCGGCTGAGGAACACGAGCTGCTCGAGCAGGTGCACGTCCTGCTCGTTCTTGAGCAGCGCGCCGTACAGCGGCGGAAGGAGCGAGCGCGCGTCGTCGCCACGCAGCGCCTCCGGCGCGATGTCCTCGGCGACGAGCAGCCTGATCCAGTCGAGCAACTCCGAGGTCGTCGGCTTCTTCTTCAAACCCGGCGCCTCGCGCAAGCGGAAGAACGTGCGCAACGCCTCGGCGACGAGATCGCGCTTCAGTCCCGGGAAGTGCACGTCGACGATCTTCGTCATCGTCTCTTCGTCCGGGAAGCGGATGTAGTGGAAGAAGCAACGCCGCAGGAAGGCGTCGGGCAATTCCTTCTCGTTGTTGCTGGTGATCACGATGATCGGCCGATGCCGGGCGCGGACGGTCTCCCGCGTCTCGTAGACGTAGAACTCCATCCGATCCAGCTCGCGCAGCAGGTCGTTCGGGAATTCGATGTCGGCTTTGTCGATCTCGTCGATCAGCAGCACGGGCTGCACGTCGCTCTCGAACGCCTCCCAGAGATTGCCCTTGACGATGTAGTGTCGGATGTCCTGCACCCGGACGTCGCCGAGCTGTGAATCGCGCAGGCGCGAGACCGCGTCGTACTCGTACAGGCCTTGCTGCGCCTTCGTCGTGGATTTCACGTGCCATTCGAACAGCGGCTTGTCGAGCGAGCGGGCGATCTCCTCGGCGAGCAGGGTCTTGCCGGTCCCCGGCTCGCCCTTGATCAGCAGCGGGCGGCCGAGTACGACGGCGGCATTGACCGCCGTCGCGAGCTCCGGCGTCGCGATGTAACGGTCGGTGCCATCGAACGAACGGCCCATCGCCTCACTCCGCCGTGACGCGCACGATCTGCATCGAGTTGGTACCGCCGGACACGCCGCTGCGCTCACCCTTCGTGAGGATCACGAGATCGTCGCTGCTCACCAATCGCAGATCGAGTAGCTGGCGAAAGATCGGGCGATAGGGTCGGTCCGGCTCCGCATGGGTGACGTCGTACGCGACCGGGTAGACGCCACGGTAGAGCGTGACCCGGCGCAAGGTCTCGATCTGACGCGTAAACGCGTAGATCGGGATGTCGGAGCGCACGCGCGACATCCAAAGCGTCGTCGATCCCGATTCGGTCAGTGCGACGATCGCCTTCACGTTCAGGTGGTTCGCGGTGTACATCACCGCCGCGGCGATCGCCTCGTCGGTGCGCTCGAAGTGCCCGCTGTTGCGCAGGCGCACGCGCATGTGCGTGTCCTGGTACTTCTCCGCGCCGAGCACGATCCGCGACATCGCCTCGACCACCTTGACCGGATGCTTGCCGGACGCGGTCTCCGCGGACAGCATCACCGCATCGCTCCCTTCCATCACCGCGTTCGCGACGTCGGAGACCTCGGCGCGGGTCGGGATCGGGCTCACGATCATCGACTCCATCATCTGGGTCGCGGTGATCACGATTCGATTCTGGTGTCGCGCCTCCTGGATGATCTGCTTCTGCAGGCCAGCGAGCTCGGCGTAGCCCATCTCGACGCCGAGGTCGCCGCGCGCGACCATCACCGCATCGCTCGCCCGGACGAGGTTCGCGAGGTTCGCGATCGCCTCGGCGCGTTCGATCTTCGCGACCAGCAGTCCGTGCCCGCCCGCCTCGCGAAGGAGCGCGCGTGCCTCGTTGATGTCGGCGGCGTCGCGCGCGAAGGAGACCGCGAGGAAATCGACGCCCATCGCGGCCGCTGCGCGGATGTCCTGTCGATCCTTGTCGGTGAGCGCGCCGGCCGACAGTCCGCCACCCTGGCGGTTGATGCCTTTGTTGTTGCCGAGCTCGCCGCCGATGAGGACCCGTGTGTGGATTCGCGGGCCGTCGATCCGCTCGACCTGCAGACTGATCTGGCCGTCGTTGAGCAGCAGGACGTCGTCGACGAACACGTCCGTCGGCAGCTTCTTGTACGCGATCCCGACCGCCTGCGCGGTTCCCTCGTCCGCACCGAGCGACGCGTCGAGAACGAAGTGCCCACCGTCGGTGAGCGTCACCGGGCCGGCGGCGAAGCGCTCGATGCGGATCTTCGGACCCTGCAGATCGCCGAGCACGCCGATGTAGCGGCCCGCGGCGGCGGCCGCCTCCCTCGCCTGCCGGGCGCGGCGCGAGTGATCCGCGCTCGAGCCGTGCGAGAAATTCAAGCGCACGACGTCGACGCCGGCGGCGACGATGCCGGCGAGGACCGCCGGCTCGTCCGTCGCCGGACCGAGCGTCGCGACGATCTTCGCCCGCCGCAGGAGCGTGCTCATCCCGCCCGCTGCTCCAGGATCTCGACCGCCGGCAGCTTCTTGCCCTCGACGAACTCGAGGAACGCGCCGCCCCCGGTCGAGATGTAGGAGATGCTCTCCTCCACGTGGTACTTCTCTATCGCGGCGAGCGTGTCACCGCCGCCCGCGAGCGAGAACGCCTTGCTGCGCGCGATCGCGTTCGCGAGAACCCGGGTGCCCTCGCCGAACTGCTCGAACTCGAAGACCCCGACCGGCCCGTTCCAGATGATCGTGCCGGCCGCGGCGAGGATCTTCGCGAGGCGTTCGGCGGTATCCGGGCCGATGTCGAGGATCATCTCGTCGGCCTCGACCGCATCCACCGGCTTCACGTCGGCTTCGGCGGTCGCCGAGAACTCCTTCGCGACGACGACGTCGCTCGGCATCGGGATCTCGATGCCGCGCTTGCCCGCCTGCTCGATCAGGCGGTTGCAGATATCGAGCATCTCCGGTTCGTAGAGCGACTTGCCGACCTTGCGGCCCTGGGCCGCGAGGAAGGTGTTCGCGATGCCACCGCCGACGATCAGGCCGTCGACCTTCGCGAGCAGGGATTCGAGCACGGTGAGCTTGGTCGAGACCTTCGAGCCGGCGACGATCGCGATCATCGGCCTCGCGGGCTTCTCGAGCGCGGTCTCGAGCGCGACCAGCTCATTGACGAGCAGCGGCCCGGCGCAGGCGATCGGCGCGTACCTTGCGACGCCGTGCGTGCTCGCCTCGGCCCGGTGCGCCGTACCGAACGCGTCCATCACGTAGACGTCGCAGAGCGCAGCCATCCGCTTCGCGAGCTCGTCCGAGTCCTTCTTCTCGCCCTTGTTGAAGCGCACGTTCTCGAGCAGCACCGCGTGACCCTCGGCAACGTCGACGCCGTCGAGCCAGTCCCGCTTCAGCGGGACCGGTACGCCGAGCAGTTCGCCCAGGCGCTTCGCGACCGGCGCGAGCGAGGCCTCCTCGCTGAATTCGCCCTCCTTCGGTCGGCCGAGGTGCGACATCAACATCACCCGCGCGCGCCTCTCGAGCGCGAGCCGGATCGTCGGCAATGCGGCGCGGATCCTCGCGTCGCTGGTGACGACGCCGTCCTGGATCGGCACGTTCAGGTCCTCGCGGATCAGCACGCGCTTACCCGCGAGATCGCAGTTCGCCATCTTCTTGACGTTCACGGACGCGCTCCGCCGCCGGCCACGAGCGCGATCACGTCGCTTTCGACCAGGCGACCGTGGTATCGAGCATGCGGTTCGAGAATCCCCATTCGTTGTCGTACCAGGAGCACACCTTCACCAGCGTTCCCTGCATCACCTTGGTCAAGGTCGCATCGTAGGTCGAGGACGCCGGATCGTGGTTGAAGTCGACCGACACCAGCGGCTTGTCGTTGTACGCGAGCACGCCCTTCAGCGGGCCGGCCGCCGCCTCGCGCACGATCCCGTGGATCTCCTCGACGCTCGTCGGCCGCGCCGCGACGAACGAAAGGTCGACGATGGAGACGTTGATCGTCGGCACGCGGATCGCGAAACCGTCGAGCTTGCCCTTGAGCTCCGGCAGCACCAGGCCGACGGCCGCGGCCGCCCCGGTCTTCGTCGGGATCATCGACATCGTCGCCGATCGCGCACGCCGCAGATCGGTGTGATAGACGTCGGTGAGCACCTGATCGTTCGTGTAAGAATGCACCGTGGTCATGACCCCGGAGACGATGCCGATCCTGTCGTTCAGCACCTTGGCGAGCGGCGCGAGACAGTTCGTCGTGCAGGAGGCGTTCGAGATCACCGTGTGCGCCGGCTTCAGCACGCCGTGGTTCACGCCGTAGACGACGGTCGCGTCGACGTCGTCGCCGCCAGGCGCCGAGATCACGACCTTGCGCGCCCCCGCGGCGATGTGCGCGGAGGCCTTCGCCTTGCTCGTGAACAAGCCGGTGCACTCGAGCACGACGTCGACCCCGAGGTCGCGCCATGGCAGCTTCGTCGGATCCCGCTCGGCGACGACGCGGATGCGGTCGCCGTCGACGACCATCGAGTCCCCGTCGACGCTCACGTCGCCGGGAAATCGGCCGTGCGCGGTATCGTACTGGGTCAAGTGGGCGTTGGTCTTCGCGTCGCCGAGATCGTTGATCGCGACGATACGCAACTCGGCGGTGCGCTTCGCCTCGTAGAGCGCGCGCAGAATGTTCCGACCGATGCGTCCGTAGCCGTTGATCGCCACTTTGATTGCCATCGTGTTCCCGTCCTCAGTTGGTCTTGTGTCGAGCTGAATCGCGATCCGATGCCGCGAGCACGGCCTCGATCGCGTTGCGCACTTTCTCGGCCGTGAAACCGAAGTGCTGGAAAAGCTGCTTCGCGGGCGCCGATTCTCCGAAGCGCTCGATCCCGAGGACCACACCCTCGGATCCGACGTAGCGCCACCACGGCTCGCGAACCCCGGCCTCGACCGCGACGCGCGCGCGCACGTCGCTCGGCAGGACCGCGCGCCGGTAGGCCTCGTCCTGCCGCTCGAACGCGCTGAGGCAAGGCATCGACACCAGACGCACGCGGCGGCCGCTCGCGGCGACCGCGCGCACCGCATCGGCGGCGATCGCGACTTCGGAGCCGGTCGCGATCACGATCGCCTCCGGCGGCCCTTCCGGGTCGATCAACACGTATCCGCCGCGGGATACCGCGGCGAGCTGCTCGACGCTGCGCGGCTGCGGCGGAACCGCCTGACGCGTGAGCACGAGACAGGTCGGGGTCGCCCGATGCTCGATCGCGGCTCGCCAGGCGACCGCGGTCTCCGCCGCATCGCACGGCCTCCAGAGCTCGAGCCGCGGAATGATCCGCAGGCTCGCCACGTGCTCGATCGGCTGGTGCGTCGGGCCGTCCTCGCCGAGCCCGATCGAGTCGTGCGTGTAGACGTAGACGACCCCGAGACCCATCAGCGCCGACATTCGCACCGCGTTGCGGGCGTAGTCCGAGAACACGAGAAACGTACCGCCGTACGGGATGAAGCCGCCATGCGCCGCGATGCCATTCATGATCGCGGACATCCCGAATTCGCGGACACCGAAATGGACGTAATCGCCGTCCGGCCGATCGGGGCCGAGCGCGACCGAGTCCCGGCGCAGCGTGCCGTTCGATGGCGTGAGGTCCGCCGAGCCGCCGATCAGCTCCGGCAGCGCGCCGGCGAGCGCGTTCAGCGCCGCCTGCGAGGACTGCCGCGTCGCGGCCGCGGTCGCCTCGGCCTGGGCGCGCGCGACGTGTGCCGCGGCGATTGCCGCGAATTCGTCGCTCAACGCGCCGTCGAGGCGGCGCACGAGTTCCGCGGCGAGATCGGGATACGCCGTCCGATACGCATCGAAGCGCGCGCGCCATTCGGCCTCGGCGCGGGCACCCCGCTCGCGCATGTCCCAGGCCGCGCGGATCGGCGCGGGGATCTCGAACGGCGGGTCGGTCCACCCAAGATTCTCGCGCGCGGCCGCGATCTCCTCGGTGCCGACCGGCTCGCCGTGCATCGACGCACTGCCCTGTTTGTTCGGAGCGCCCCATCCGATCACGGTGCGGCAGCACAGGATCGACGGGCGGTCGGTGATCGCTCGCGCCGCCGCGAGTGCGGCCTCGATCGCCTCGGAGTCGTGTCCGTCGACGCCTCGCAGCACGTGCCAGCCGTAGGCGTCGAAACGCTCGGCGGTGTCGTCGGCAAACCAGCCGCGCACCTTGCCGTCGATCGAGATCCCGTTGTCGTCGTAGACCGCAATCAGCTTGCCGAGCCGCTGCGTGCCGGCGAACGAGGCCGCTTCGTGCGAGACGCCCTCCATCAGGCAGCCATCCCCGCAGAACACGTAGGTATGGTGGTCGATGACCTCGTGGCCGGGTCGATTGAACCGCGCCGCGAGCGAACGCTCGGCGAGCGCCATGCCGACCGCGTTCGCGAACCCCTGGCCGAGCGGTCCGGTCGTCGTCTCGATGCCGATCGCGGGATCCCGTTCGGGATGTCCCGGGGTCTTCGAGTGGAACTGGCGAAACTGGCGCAGATCGTCGGTCGTGAGCGGGTAGCCGGTCAGGTGCAGCACCGCGTACAGCAGCATCGACGCGTGCCCGTTCGACAGCACGAACCGATCGCGGTTCCACCATCCGGGATTCGCGGGGTTGTAGCGCAACACGCTTCGCCACAGCACTTCGGCGATGTCCGCCATGCCCATCGGTGCGCCCGGATGCCCGGACTTCGCCTGCTGCACGGCGTCCATCGCCAAGACTCGGATCGCATTGGCAAGCTGTCGGCGGGTGGGCATGAGGCTTCGGGTTTCGTGACGTGGTCGGGGGCGACATTGTCCCCGATGCGGCCGCCGCCAGCAACGCCGGGCGGGCGGCGGGAGCGGTCGCTCGCGCGGGCATGCCGGCTTATGTGCACTGGATTCACGCGCGCCTATGATCCAGTTCACCGTCGGCGGGCACGCCGCTTGTTAGAATTTCGCCATGTTCGTGCTCCAGATCACCGACCCGCACCTCTACGGCCGCTCGGATCGGAAATTGCGTGGCGTCGCCACCGACGAGAGTCTGCGCGCGGTGCTCGATGCCGCCCTCGCGCGCTATCCGGATTACGGTGCGCTGCTGGTCACCGGCGATCTCGTCCAGGACGACCCCTCGGGGTACGCACGCTTTCGCACCGCATGCCGCGACCTCGAGAAGCCCGTGCTCTGCATTCCCGGAAACCACGACGACCCCACGGAGATGGCACGTGAACTCGCCGCCGCTCCGTTCCAGTTCGGCGGAGCGCACTCGATCGGCGGCTGGCGAATCGTGATGCTCGACAGCTCCGCCGCCGGCGACGTCGGCGGCCGGCTCGGCGACTCGGAGCTCGCGAGACTCGACGAGGAACTCGCGCGCACGACGGGGCCCGCGCTGCTGTGTCTGCACCATCAGCCGATCCCGATGGGCAGCCGCTGGCTCGACGAGATCGGGTTGCGGGATGCCGCCGAGTTCTGGCGGGTCGTCGACGCGCACGCGAACGTGCGCGGCGTCGCCTGGGGTCACGTCCACCAGTCGTTCGACGGTCGGCGCGGATCGGTGCGCCTGTTCGCGACCCCGTCGACCGGCGCGCAGTTCGTGCCGGCGAGCGATCGCTTCACGATCGACGATCGCCCGCCGGCGTTCCGCCACTTCGAACTCGGCTCCGACGGGCGGATCCTGTCGCGCGTGCACTGGGTCGAGGCGCCCGCTCGCGCCGTCTCGGCCGCTGCCGCCGGTTAGCGCCGGGCGGCCGCGTCGCTCCTCAGCGCGTGATCGGCGGCCGGGCGACGCGGCCCGCGCCAGCGCCAGCGCAGCGGCGCATCGCCTCCCGTCGCGCGTTCCAGCGCGCGAGCGTCGCTTTCTGCCCGGGCGTGAGCAAACGGTAGAATTTCGCGCGCGTTTCGCCGCGCAACATCACCCCTTGCGAAAATAACGCCCCGTTCGCGCGACTCACGTGCGCGAGCAGCTGCGCATAAGTCGGCGCGTCCGGGTTCGCCGCGCGCAGTTGCGCCGCGTTGGCGCGCATCTGCCGATGGATTCGACGCTGCGCGTCGCGTCCGTCACGCCAGATCGCGCGTGCGGACTCGCGCTGCGTCGCGGTCAGCTGCAGGCCGCGCGCGATCCGGACCCACGGTCGCGGTCGATGCCGGCGACCCGCCTCCGGCCCGAGCGGCCGCTGAATCACGATCCACTCGGTCGCGCCGCGCGCATCCCACCGGCCGCGCCTCCACGGCCCTTGCATCCAGGGCCCCGGCATCCACGGCCCCGGACCGTTCGGGCGCCCTTGGGCGGGCGGTCCGCCGCCCGTCGCTGGCGCCGGCGTCACCGCAGACTCCGTCGCGGCTCGCGCGTTCCGCGGACCGGCGCTGCCGAGCGCGACCGCGGCGAGCGCGACCACACCCGCCGCTCTCGCGATTCGAATCGGGTACTTCATGCTGCAATCCTCCTCAAGCGTCGCTCGATCGACGTTCGCGAGGCAGTCTAGGCGCGTCGTGCGTGAACGAGTGTCGTCGGCAGCGCAAGGATCGGCAAAGCTCTGTGAACCGCCGGCCCGCACGCGCACGGCTGTGCAAAGAATTGTGAATCCGGGCCGCCGACTCGGGCCCCGGCGGCCCGGGCTGTGCCAGAGTATGGCCCCGGGATCGGTCGACACCGGAGGGTTTGGCGCGAGATGAGTGCGAACGGCGCAATGTCGGTCGAGAGCGGCGTCGCGCGCGTGCTGCTCGTGGACGACGATCGCGAGCTGTGCCAGATGCTCACCGAGTACCTGAGCGGCGAGCGCTTCGACGTGACCAGCGTGCACGACGGCGGCGAGGCCCTGCGCGCGCTCGGCAAGCACGACTTCGACATCGTGATCCTCGACGTGATGCTGCCGAGCATCAGCGGCTTCGACGTGCTGCGCGAACTCGGCGCAGCGCGACCGACCCCGATCCTGATGCTGACCGCGCGGGGTGACGACGTCGATCGTATCGTCGGACTCGAACTCGGTGCCGACGACTATCTCGGCAAGCCCTTCAATCCGCGCGAACTCGTCGCCCGGCTGCGAGCGATCCTGCGCCGCGCCACGCTTCGCGCCCCCCGCGCGGGCCTCCCCGAGACGCTCGACGTGGGACCGATTTCGCTGCACTCGGGGACGCATCAGGTGCGCGTCGACGGCAGACCCGTGCCGCTGACGGGCGCGGAGTTCCGCGTGCTCGAGCTGCTGATGCGCTCGTCGGGCCAGGTGATCTCGCGCGAGGCGCTGACCGAGCAGGCCCTCGGCCGCAAGCTGGTGCCATACGATCGCAGCATCGACACGCACATCAGCAACCTGCGCCGCAAGCTCGATCTCGAGAAGAGCACGAACCCCGGAATCCGCAATGTCCGCGGCTCGGGCTACATGCTCACGATCGCCGAGGCCTAGATGTTCGTCCGGATCTTCGTGCTGTTCTGGCTGTCGATGGCGATCATCGCCGGCGGCAGCATCGCGATCACCGATGCGATCGCGACGCGGGAATTCGAGTCGCACGAGTGGCAGCGGCATGCGCCGGTCGCGATGGCCGCTGCCGACGCGCTCGCGAACGGCGGACTCGCGCGGCTGCGCTCGTGGCTCGCCGCGAACGAACATCGCGTTCCGGGGCACGACCTGTTCATCGTCGGCCCCGACGGCAAGGACATCCTCGGTCGCCGGCTGTCGCCGCCGGCAAGCCGACGGCTGCAGATCGGCCGGCGCTCGGCGCAGATCGCCGCCGATCAGCGCCGCGACGGCAACGGGCCTCGCGTCGAGATACGGCCGATGCGACCCTGGCCCCGGCTGGTCGGCGCGGACGGGGCCGCGTACGCGATCCTGGTGGTCCCGCGACGCTCGATGCTGTTCGGTGCGTTCGCGCTTCCCGGCATTCCGCCGGCGGTGCTCGCGATCGCGTTGATCGTGAGCGCGATCGCGAGCGGCTGGCTCGCGCGCCACCTGTCTGCGCCGATCCGCCGGATGCAGGAGGGCGCGCGGGCGCTCGCGTCCGAGAATCCCGCGTCGCGCGTGAGCGTCGGCCTGGACGGTCGCCGCGACGAGCTCGCGGTCCTCGCCCGCGAGTTCGACGCGATGGCCGACCAGTTGCGCGCGACGCGCGCGGCACGGACCCGACTGCTGCGCGACATCTCGCACGAGCTTCGGTCGCCGCTCGCCCGCATGAGGGTCGCGGTCGCGCTCGCGCGCCGGTCGCCGCCGGATTCGGCGCGGCAGATCGACCGCATGGAACGCGAGATCGAGCGGCTGGACGCGATGATCGGTCAGGTACTGAAGCTCGCGCGCCTGCAGGGCGAATCGCCGCGACTCGATCTGGAGCCGGTCGACCTCGGCGAACTGCTGACGGAAGTCGTGCGCGATGCGAACTACGAGGCGGCAGCGAAGCGCGGTTCGGTCCGGCTCGTGACCGGCGAACCGGTCGAGGTGTCCGCAAGCCGCGAACTCGTGCGCAGCGCGATCGAGAACGTGCTGCGCAATGCGATCCGCTACAGTCCCGAGGGCGCGGTGGTCGACGTCGACCTGCAGAGGTTCGAGCGCGGGGGGCGAATCTCGATCCGCGATCACGGACCCGGCGTCCCGCCCGCCGACCTGTCGCGCATCTTCGAGCCGTTCTACCGGGTCGCGGAGTCTCGCGACCGCGACAGCGGCGGCGAAGGCATCGGTCTCGCGATCACCGCGCAGGTACTGCGTGCACACGGCGGCAGCGCGCGCGCGGCCAACCGCCCGGACGGCGGCCTCGAGGTGGCGCTCGAACTGCCGTGGAGGCCGCCATCCACGGACGAGACGCGGATCGCGTAGAGGATTTAGAATCCTCCGCGATCGACCGACCGCGAGGAGATGCTCGGTGAGCCTGTACGAAGAAGCCTGCGAATACATTCCCGGTGGCGTGAATTCGCCGGTGCGCGCGTTCCGCGGCGTCGGCGGCGAGCCGGTGTTCTTCCGCCGCGCCGCCGGCTCCCGCGCGTTCGCGGCGGACGGACGCGAGTTCATCGATTACGTCGGCTCCTGGGGTCCGGCGATCCTCGGGCACGCCGACCCGACCGTCGTCGCCGCCGTGCAACGCGCGGCCGCGGACGGATTGAGCTTCGGCGCACCGACGGAGCTCGAGACGCGGCTCGCACGCAAGGTGATCGACACGATGCCCGCGATCGAGATGCTGCGGTTCGTCAGTTCGGGCACCGAAGCGACGATGAGCGCGATCCGCCTCGCCCGCGGGTTCACCGGGCGCGAGACGATCGTGAAATTCGAGGGCTGCTATCACGGTCACTCGGACTCCTTGCTGATCAAGGCGGGCTCCGGCGCGCTCACGCTCGGCGTGCCCTCCTCGCCCGGCGTACCGGCGGACCTCGCGAAGCACACGGTCACGCTCGCATACAACGATCCGGACGGGGTGCGCGAGGCGTTCCGGGCGATCGGCGACTCGATCGCCTGCGTGATCGTCGAGCCGGTCGCGGGCAACATGAGCTGCGTCCCCCCGGTCGACGGCTTCCTGGAGACGCTGCGCACCGAATGCGACCGTGTCGGCGCCCTGCTGATCCTCGACGAGGTGATGACCGGATTTCGCGTCGCGCTCGGCGGCGCTCAAGCGGTGTACCGGATCCGGCCGGACCTGACCACGCTCGGCAAGATCATCGGCGGCGGTATGCCGGTCGGCGCGTTCGGCGGCCGGCGCGACGTGATGCGCCGACTCGCGCCGCTCGGGCCGGTCTATCAGGCCGGGACGCTGTCCGGCAATCCGGTCTCGATGGCCGCGGGTCTCGCGACGCTCGAGGCGATCTCGGCACCGGGCTTCCACGCGCGTCTCGCGGAGACGACCGCGACCCTCGTCGATCGGCTCGCGGCGGCGGCGCGCCGCGCCGGCGTGCCGCTCGCGACCAATCAGGTCTGCGGGATGTTCGGCCTGTTCTTCACGGAGGAATCCCGGGTCGATTCGTACGCGAAGGTCGCCACGTGCGACACCCGGCGGTACGCGCGCTTCTTCCACCAGATGCTCTCGGCCGGGGTGTATCTCGCGCCGTCGGCGTTCGAGGCGGGCTTCGTCTCCTCGGCCCACTCGCCCGCGGACCTCGATGCGACGATCGCCGCCGCGGAACGCGCGTTCGCGGCGGTCGCGGCGGACGGCGCGCCCGCTCGCGGCTCGGCCGGTTAACGATGCGCGCGTTCGCAGCCTTCGTCGCGGTGATCGTGCTCGCGCTGCTGGTCGGCGCCGGCGCCGCCTATCCGGCGTACTGGCTCGTCGGCGGGATCGGCCACTGGGCGTTCCACCGCGTCGCCGAGCGCGTCGCGATGCTGATCCTCGCGGGCGAGCTCGTTTGGCTGTGCCGACGGCTCGATCTGCGCGCGCGCGCCGATTTCGGCTTCGGCCTGCCGCGGCGACGGTTCCTCGCGCAAGCGCTGATCTGGGGTGGGGTCGGCGTCGCGACGGCCGCGCTCGGGGCGGCGTTCCTGCTCGGCGCACACCTGCGCGAGATCGCACCCGGATTCACGCCGTCCGCGGGCAGCCTCGCGCGGATCTTCCTGATCGGCCTCGCCTCGGGCATCGCGGTCGCGTTGATCGAGGAGACGGTGATGCGCGGCGCGATGCAAACGGCGATCGAGCGCGAGTCCGGCCCCTGGGCGGGCGCCCTGCTGACCGCGCCGGTGTTCGCGGTGCTGCACTTCTTCGCGAAGGCGAGCATTCCGCCCGACGAGCTCGCGTGGCGCAGCGGTTTCGTGCTCCTGTCCCGTTCCTTCGTCCCGCTGTCGCACCCGTCGGCGGTACTCGATTCGTTCCTGTCGTGGCTCATCGTCGGCTTGATCCTCAGCATGACGAGGATCCTGACCGGCAACAACGCGGTCTCGATCGGTCTGCACGGCGGCTGGGTGGTCGTGCTGCGGATGCTGCAGCTCGCGACCGTGCGCGACGCGGCGACGTTGTCGTCGATCTGGGTCGGCCGATTCGACGGGATCCTCGGCTACTGGGTACTGCCCTGGGGCTTCGCGATCGCGGCCGCGCTGTGGATCACGCGCGGGTTCTGGGTGCCGTTCGCATCGAGTCGAGCAGCCGCAGCACCCGTTCGTGCAGCCCCCCGAACCCGCCGTTACTCATGATCAGCCAGTGATCCCCGGGGCGCGCGGCGCGCACCAGGCGATCGGCGAGTTCGTCGACGGTCGCGGCGACGTGCGCGCGGTCGCCGAGCGGGGCGATCGCTTCGCGCAGATCCCAGCCGAGGTCCGGCGGCGCGAGGAACCACGCGTCATCGGCGGCCGAGACGGCCGCGGCGAGCGCGTCCCGGTGCGCCCCGAGCTTCATCGTGTTCGAGCGCGGCTCCAGCACCGCGACCAGTCGGGCGGTGCCGACGCGGGCGCGCAGCCCCTCGAGCGTCGTCGCGATCGCGGTCGGATGATGGGCGAAATCGTCGTAAACGGTGACTCCGCCCGCGATGCCGCGCACCTGCATCCGGCGCCGGATGCCCCGGAACGCGCACAGTGCGTCGATCGCGCGCGCCGGCGCGACGCCGGCGTGCTCCGCCGCCGCGACAGCGGCCAAGGCGTTCTGCACGTTGTGGCGACCGATCAGCGGCCACTCGACGCGCCCGACCGTCGCGCCACGCCGCAGGATCTCGAAGCGATCGCACGCGCCGCCGCGTTCGACGCGCGCCGCCCAGTCGCTCCCCGGGAGGTCGATCCCGAACGTTTCCCGCGGCGTCCAGCAGCCGGCGGCGAGCACGTCGGCGAGCGCCGGATCCTCGCCGTTGACGATCACTCGACCCGCGCGCGGGACGGTGCGCAGCAGCTGGTTGAACTGTCGCTCGATCGCGGCGAGATCGGGATAGATGTCGGCATGGTCGAACTCGAGATTGTTCAGCACCGCGGTCCGCGGGCGGTAATGGACGAATTTGGCGCGCTTGTCGAAGAACGCGGTGTCGTACTCGTCGGCCTCGATCACGAAGAACGGGGCCGAGCCGAGCCGCGCGGTCGTGGTGAAATTCTCGGGGACGCCGCCGATCAGGAAGCCGGGCGCGAGGCCCGCGGACTCGAGGATCCAGCTCAGCATGCCGGTCGTCGTCGTCTTGCCGTGCGTGCCCGCGATCGCGATCACGTGGCGGGACCGCAGCACGTGCTCGGCGAGCCACTCGGGACCGGACACGTACGGTAGTCCGCGATCGAGCATCGCCTCCACGACCGGCGTACCGCGGCTCAGCGCGTTGCCGACGACGACGACGTCCGGATTCAGGTCGAGCTGCCCGGCCTCGTAACCGTCGATCACCTCGATGCCGAGCGCCGCGAGCTGCGTGCTCATCGGTGGATACAGGTTGCGGTCCGATCCGGTCACGCGAAAGCCCGCTTCGCGGGCGATCGCCGCGATGCCGCCCATGAAGGTCCCGCCGATGCCCAGGATGTGTACGTGCATCGTCAGTTTTCCGCGGCCGATTCGTTCATAATTCCGCTTCGAGGAAGCCGACCGGATTGTACACGCGGAACCCGACAGTGCCCGACCCGATTTGGATCGACGACGAACCAGGCCTCGAACAGCTCGCGCGACGTCTGCGGACCGCCGACGGGATCGCGATCGACACCGAGTTCCTGCGAGAGCGCACCTACTACCCTCGGCTGTGCGTGCTGCAGATCGCGGCCGATCGCGAGATCTGGTGCATCGACACGCTCGCGCTGCGGCTCGATCCGCTGGTCCCGCTGCTCGAGGCACCCTTGCTGCGCAAGCTCGCGCACGCCGCGCGCCAGGATCTCGAGGCGCTGCGCCACGCGGCCGGCCGGATCGCCGCCCCGGTGTTCGACACCCAGGTCGCCGCCGCGTGCGCGGGGCTGAAGCCGCAGATCGGTTACGCCGAGCTCGTGCGCACGCTCCTCGGCGTCAGTCTCGACAAGGCCCACACGCGCACCGACTGGTCGAAGCGGCCGCTGTCGCGCGAGCAGCTCTCCTATGCCGCGGACGACGTCCGCTACCTCGAGCAGATCGCGGCGATGCTCGAGGAGCGGGTGCGCGCGCTCGGGCGCGAGAACTGGGTACGCGAGGATTGCGCAGCGCTCGCGGATCCGCGCCTCTACGAGTCCGACCCCGACTCGGCGTGGGAGCGGCTCGGCGGGATCGCGCGGCTCGAACCCCTCGCGCGGGCCCGCGCGAAGGCGCTCGCCGCCTGGCGCGAGCGGACCGCGCAGCAACGCAACCTGCCTCGCGCGTGGATCCTGCCGGACGCGGCGATCTACGAGGTCGCCGAGGCCGCGCCGGCCGATGCGGACGAACTCGCGCGCCTTCGATCGATGCCGTCGTCGTACGCGGCGAAGTTCGCCGAAGGCCTGCTCGCGACGCTGCGCGA
>JAGWPU010000058.1 GCA_028870355.1 Gammaproteobacteria bacterium
CGCCGGCCGGGCGGCGCTGCTGCGAAAGCGATGGCGGATTTCGCCGTGACGGGAGCGTTCCGTGAATTCGCCGCGACCATAGCTGCCGAGCACGCGCCGCCAGAAGCGCACGGAGCCCGGATTACGCTGGTATTCAACGATCTCCCAGTCGCCCGCGAAACGATCGAATATCAGCGTCGCCGCCTCACGTCCGTAGCCGTTGCCCCGGTAGGGCGCACGCACGAAGAATTCGGCCAGCCGATAGTCGGGTGCGGATTCGCCGGTCGCCGCGACCAAGGGCCTCGCCACGAGCGCAAACCCGATCCGTTCGGCATCGCGCACGATCACCAGGGGATGCGAGGACTGGCTCGCGAACCAGCTCGCGAAGATGCCGTCTTTTTGCGAGTCGTCCGCCGCGATCGCCGGATAGAGCCCGGTATTCAAACCCGACAGCGAGTCGAGGTACTCGCCGTAGACGCCCTGGATCCAGCCGCGGTCGGCTGCCGAGTGCCGGCAGTCCCGAATGCTGACGGTCACGGGGAAATCAACCCACGACTGGAAAACCAAAAGCCCGGACGAACGCGCCTATCGGCGGTCCGCCCGGGCCCTTTGCGAGATGATCGTCGCGTTTTACTGCGGCGAGCTCGCAGCGCTGGCCGAAGAGGCCGCCGCAGTCGCATCCGAAGCCGCAGCGCTGGCCGCCGTCGCATCGCTCGCCGGAGCGGAAGCCGCCTCGGTGGTCGCCGGGGCCGAGGCCGTCGTATTGTCGGTCGACGGAGCCGGAGCTTCGGTCTTCTTGCCGCAAGCGCTCAATACGAAGGCGGCGGCGATCGCGCTGACAACGAGTTTGGTCTTCATCTATCGATACCCCAAAATGTTTTGATGTTTAACGAACGCAGGCATTATAGCGAGTCTTGGACCTTCCCCAAGATTTCGCCGCACAGTCTAGAGTGTTTCCGCAGACTTTCCTATCCGTTTGCGTCGCCACTCGGCACTTCAAACGCAGCCGATCGCGTTCCGGGTTAAGCGCTGCGCCGGCTGCGCCAGCCGGCGGCGCCTCCATGGTCCGGATGACGCATTCTTAATCCGCAGAGCGAGTCACGCCACGACGCGAAACGCCGTTGAACCGCGCCTCGACTGCACCGCCGCACGTCGTGCGACGGCTATCGGCCGGCACGCAACGCGTCGCGAATCTCGGTGAGCAGCACTTGCTCGGGCGTCGGAGCGGGCGGTGCGGCCGCCGGTGCCGACGCGGGCTTCTTCAGTCGATTGATCCCACGCAGCGCGAGGAACAGCACGAACGCGATCACCAGGAAATCGAAGATCGATTGCAGGAATACCCCGTACTTCAGCAGCACCGGAAGGCCCTTCGGGTCGGCGCCGAGGTCCACCGCCAGGTTGCTGAAGCTCACGCCGCCGATGAGCTTGCCGAGGACCGGCGTGATCACGTCGCCGACCAGCGAGGACACGATCTTGCCGAAGGCCGCACCGACCACGACGCCGACCGCCATGTCGACGACGTTGCCCTTCATCGCAAATTCCTTGAACTCGCTCGCGATACTCATGCTGTTTGCTCCCAGTCGTTGGTGTGGATCTGGTCCGGGTTCCACGCGGAGGACCGATCCCGGGCGGGCGGCGGTCCTCTAAGAGCGGTCGAGCGGTACGGGTCTTCAGGCGGCGGCTTTCGCCCTCCGCCGGCGCTTCGGCTTGGCCGCGCTGGCAGCGTCGGGCTCCGCCGCGCTGACGGCTCCGGCGGCCCCGTCGACGAGCTGCATCAGCGCCATCTCGGCCGAGTCGCCCGGTCGCGGCTCCATCTTCAGGATGCGCGTATACCCGCCGCGACGGGCCTTGAACCGCGGCCCGAGCTCGGCGAACAGTTTGTCGACGACCTGCTCGTCACGCAGCCGCGCGAGAGCGAGCCGCCGCTTCGCCTGGGAATCGATCTTCGCGAGGGTGATCAGCGGCTCGACGACGCGGCGCAGCTCTTTCGCCTTGGGCACGGTCGTACGGATGGTTTCGTGACGCAGGAGCGACGCGGCCATGTTCCGCAGCAGGGCATGACGATGGGCCGAGTTTCGCGATAGCTGGCGGCCGCTGTTTCTGTGTCGCATGGTGACTGTTCCGATTTCGCCTTGGATCAAATACCGTCGCGATCTTCTTCGCGCTTCAAACCGGGAGGCGGCCAGTTGTCGATTCGCATCCCGAGGGTAAGGCCGTGGCTCTCGAGCACTTCCTTGATCTCGGTCAGGGACTTCTTCCCGAGATTCGGTGTGCGCAGGAGCTCGACCTCGGTTCTCTGCACCAGGTCGCCGATGTAATGGATGTTCTCGGCCTTGAGGCAGTTCGCGCTGCGCACGGTGAGTTCGAGCTCGTCGACCGGCCGCAGCAGGATCGGATCGAACTGAGTCTCGGTCGCCTTCGTCGCCGCCTCGTCCTGGCCCTGCAGATCGACGAACACCGAGAGTTGATCCTTCAGGATCCCGCCGGCGCGCCGGATCGCCTCTTCGGGGTCGATCGTGCCGTTCGTCTCGATGTCGAGGATCAGCTTGTCGAGGTCGGTGCGCTGTTCGACCCGCGCGCTCTCGACGTTGTAGGTCACCTTGCGCACAGGGCTGAACGAGGCGTCGAGCTGCAGTCGCCCGATCGCGCGCGACTGTTCCTCGAAGGCCAATCGCTGGGCCGCCGGCCGGTAACCACGCCCGCGCTCGACCTTGAGCGACATCGCGAGCTCGCCGGCGTTCGTCAGGTTCGCGATCACGAGGTCGGGATTGAGGATCTCGACGTCGTGATCACCGGCGATGTCGCCCGCGGTGACGGGACCGGGCCCCTTCTTGTGGAGCCGGATCTCGGCGGTGTCCCGCGAGTGCATCCGGATCGCAACCGCCTTCAGGTTCAACAGGATGTCGACGACGTCCTCCTGGACGCCCTCGATCGCGGTGTACTCGTGAAGCACGCCTTCGATCTCCACCTCGGTGATCGCCGCGCCTGGCAGCGATGAAAGCAGCACGCGGCGCAAGGCGTTGCCGAGCGTGTGGCCGAAGCCCCGTTCGAACGGCTCTATGACGATGCGAGCGTGCCGCGGCGAGACGGGCTGCACCTTCACGACCCGCGGCTTCAAGAATTCGTTGATGGATCCCTGCATGGATGTCACCTGATAGTGGTGGGCGCGACTGCGGACCGCAGTCGCCGATTTCCCATTACTTGGAGTACAACTCGACGACGAGGCTCTCGTTGATGTCCGGCAGGATCTCCTGCCGGTCCGGGACCGATTTCAGGACCCCGGACATCTTCTTGTCGTCCACTTCGACCCAATCGGGAAACCCGACCTGCGCTGCGAGCGCGAGCGCCGCCTGAACGCGCGTCTGCTTCTTCGCCCGCTCGCGCAGGTTGATCACGTCGCCCGCCTTGCACTGATAGGAGGCAATGTTGACGAGCTTGTCGTTGACCGCGACGCCCTTGTGACTCACCAGCTGCCTCGCCTCGGCACGGGTGGCGGCGAACCCCATCCGGTACACGACGTTGTCGAGCCGGCATTCGAGGAACTGCAGCAGCGTCTCACCGGTCGCGCCGGGCCGGCCGGCCGCCTTCTGATAATAATTGCGGAACTGCCGCTCGAGCACACCGTACATCCGGCGCAGCTTCTGCTTCTCCCGCAACTGCAGACCGTACTCGGACAGTCGCTGCTTGCGCTCGCTCTTGACGCCGCCGGGCGGCACTTGGAGCTTGCACTTCGACTCCAGCGCCTTGGTGCCGCTCTTCAAGAAGAGGTCGGTACCCTCGCGGCGCGACAACTTGCACTTCGGACCGGTGTATTTAGCCATTGCAGATCCTGGAAAGTTAGACCCGGCGCTTCTTCGGCGGCCGGCATCCATTGTGGGGGATCGGGGTCACGTCCTCGATGTTCGTGATCTTCAATCCGCACCCGTTGAGTGCGCGCACCGCCGACTCGCGGCCGGGTCCCGGTCCCATCACGCGCACCTCGACGTTCTTCACGCCGTGCTCCTGGGCCGCCACGCCCGCGCGCTCGGCGGCGACCTGCGCCGCGAACGGCGTCGACTTGCGCGACCCCCGGAAGCCGCAACCGCCGGACGTCGCCCACGACAGGGTATTGCCCTGGCGGTCCGTGATCGTGATGATCGTGTTGTTGAAGGACGCATGCACGTGCGCGATCGCATCGAGCACGTTCTTGCGCACTTTCTTGCGGGCCGGCTTGTTGCCGCCCTGCGTCGCACCTTGCTTTTGATCAGCCATGGTTCTCTCGGAACACCTCAAGCCTTGCCCGGGGGAGCGTTCATCTTGACCGCCTGCTTACGCGGCCCCTTGCGGGTTCGCGCGTTCGTCCGCGTCCGCTGGCCGCGCAGCGGCAATCCCTTGCGATGACGGATGCCGCGGTAGCACCCGAGGTCCATCAATCGCTTGATGTTCATCGACACCTCGCGGCGCAAGTCGCCCTCGACCGCGAACTTCGCGACCTGGGAGCGTAGCGCTGCGACCTCGGCGTCGGTCAGGTCCTTGACCTTGACCGTCGACTTGACCCCGGCCGCGTCGCAGATCGACACCGCCCGGTTCTTGCCGATGCCGTAGATATGGGTCAAACCGATGACGATATGCTTGTTCATCGGGATATTGATGCCGGCAATACGCGCCATCGACTTCTCCGCTACGCGCACGGGAAAAAAGTGCGCCAGTTTATCCTAAAACGACCGAGTTATCAACCGCTCGCGATTCCGCGTTCCGGGCTCGAAGCGCCCGGGCCAGCGCCCGTTCAGCCTTGGCGCTGCTTGTGACGTTGATCGCTGCAGATCACGTAGACGACGCCGCGGCGCCGCACGATCTTGCAGTTCTTGCAGATCTTCTTGACCGAGGGACGTACTTTCATTTCTTGCTCCCGATGCCGCGAAAGCTCGCCTTCTTCATGAGTCCCTCGTACTGATGGGACATCATTTGCGAATAGGCCTGCGCGACGAAATCCATGACGCCGACGACGATGATCAATAGCGAGGTACCGCCGAACTGGAACGGGATCGCCGGATTGACCATCCGGATGATCTCGGGCAGTAGACACACCGCCATGATGTAGAGTCCGCCCCACAGCGTGAGCCGTGTGAGCACCTTGTCGATGTACTCGCCGGTCTGCTGGCCCGGGCGAATCCCCGGAATGAATGCGCCGGCCTTCTTCAGGTTGTCGGCGGTGTCCCGCGAGTCGTAGACGAGCGCGACGTAGAAGAACGAGAAGCCGAGGATCATCACCGCGAACAGCAGCAGATGGAGCGGCTGTCCGTACCCGAGGATCACCGCGACGCGCTGCAGGACCCGCTGCGCGTCGTTCGGATTCGGACTGTTACCGAAGAATTGCGCGATCGTCGCCGGGAACACCAGCAGGCTCGATGCGAAGATCGGCGGGATGACGCCCGCCATGTTGACCTTGAACGGCAGATGCGTGCTCTGCCCCTGCATCATGCGCCGGCCGACCTGACGTTTCGCGTAATTGACCTGGATGCGCCGTTGCGCCTGCTCCATGAACACGCAGAACAGCGTCACGAGGATCACGACGAGCAGGATCAGCAGCACGACCAGGGGGTTCATCTCGCCGGAACGTACCATTTCGAGGGTATTGCCGATCGCGCTCGGCAAACCCGCGACGATGCCCGCGACGATGATCATCGTGATCCCGTTGCCGACGCCGCGCTCGGTGATCTGTTCGCCGAGCCACATCACGAACATGGTACCGGTGGTGATCGTGACCGTCGCGACGAACAGGAATTGCGGGCCGGGATTGGTGACCAGGTGGTTGCCCGAGTTCTGGATCGCGAGCGCGGCGCCGAACCCCTGGAAGGCGGCGAGACCGACGGTTCCGACCCGGGTGTAGTGAGTGAGCTTGCGGCGACCCGATTCGCCGTCCTTGCGGATCTGCGCCCACGGCGGATACACCATCGAGGCCATCTGCACGATGATCGACGCGGTGATGTAGGGCATCACGTTCAGCGCGAAGATGCTGAACCGCTGCAACGCGCCGCCCGAGAACATGTTGAACACGCCGAGCAAGGTGCCCTGCTGCGTCGAGAAGAACTGTGCGAAGCGCGCGGCGTCGATGCCTGGCACCGGAATGAAGGTCCCGACCCGATAGACGACGAACGCACCCACCAGGAACAGCAGGCGCTTTCGCATCTCGGCGAACCGCGTCATCTCTCCGAGTTGCGCAATGTTGGTCGTTGGCGTCGACACGTCCTACACTCCGATCCGCATGCCGGGGTTCCGAGGGCTCAGCCCTCGAGACGCCCTCCGGCGGCTTCGATCGCGCTCTTCGCGCCCTTCGTCGCGGCGATTCCGGGTCCCTTCAGCGTGTACGCCTTGGTCACCGAGCCCGACAGGATCACCTTCACGAGCTTCGCCTGCGCCGGCACGAGATTCGCGAGGATCAGCTTCTCCAGCGTGACCTCGGAATCCGCGAAGCGCATCAGATCGCTGAGCGTGAGCTCGGCACGCGTCGCCTTCATCGCCGAACGGAAGCCCACCTTCGGGAGCCGGCGCTGCAGCGGCATCTGCCCGCCCTCGAAGCCGGTCTTGTGGTAACCGCCCTTGCGCGCGCGCTGGCCCTTCACACCGCGGCCGCAGGTTTTGCCCTGTCCGGCCGAGGCCCCGCGGCCGACGCGCAGCCGGGGCCGCTTCGCGCCCGCGGCGGGCTTGATCGTGTTCAGTCGCATCAGCGCTTCTCCGGGCCCGTCGCGGGCTCCACTTTGAGCAGGTGGCTCGCGGTCGCGACCATCCCGCGGTTCGACGGGGTGTCCGCGACCACGACGCTATGGCCGATGCGTCGCAACCCGAGGCCGCGCGCCGACTGCGCGATGTTCGCGAGCTGTCCCGCGAGGCTCTTCACGAGGGTGACTTTGACGTATTTGTCGCTCATCGGTCTCATTCCACGAGATCGGCGACGGACTTGCCGCGCTTCGCCGCGATGTCCTCCGGCGAACGAAGCTTCGTCAGCGCGTCCATCGTCGCGCGAACCACGTTGATCGGGTTGCGCGAGCCGTAGCTCTTCGCGAGCACGTTGCGCACCCCGGCGCACTCGAACACCGCGCGCATGCCGCCGCCCGCGATCACGCCGGTACCTTCCGCAGCCGGCTGCATGTACACCCGGGTGGTGCCGTGCCGTCCCTTGACCGCGTAATACAGCGTGTCGTTCTTCAGGGAGACGTTCATCAGGCTCTTGCGCGCCTGCATCATCGCCTTGGAGATCGCGACCGGCACTTCGCGCGCCTTTCCGTAGCCGAAGCCCACGCGCCCGGCGCCGTCACCGACGACGGTCAGCGCGGTGAAACCGAACTGCTTGCCGCCCTTGACGACCTTCGCGACGCGATTGACCGCGACCAGCTTCTCGAGCAGGTCGTCGCCGGATACGGGTTTCTCTACTCTTGCCATAGCGCTGTGACCCTTCCTTTAGAACTCGAGACCGGCTTCGCGCGCCGCGTCGGCGAGCGCCTTGACGCGGCCGTGGTAGAGGAAACCCGAACGGTCGAACGCGACCTTCGAGATTCCCCGTTCGCGGGCGCGCTCGGCGATCGCGCGGCCGACCGCTCGCGCGGCCTCGACATTGCCCGTCACCTTGAGGTCGCCGCGCACCGCCTTCTGCAGCGTCGACGCGGCGGCGATCACGCGATCGCCCTCGGGGGCGAGGACCTGCGCGTAGATGTGCTGCGGCGTACGGTGCACGGAAAGGCGCGGAGCGCCGAGTTCCTTGATCTTCGCGCGACCGCGGCGCGCACGGCGCAACCGGGTTTCTTTCTTGTCGATTTTCATAGGCTACTTCTTCTTCGCTTCCTTCAGCGAAATCTTCTCGTCGGAGTACTTCACGCCCTTGCCCTTGTAGGGCTCCGGCGGTCGGTAGCGGCGGATCTCCGCGGCGACCTGGCCGACGCGCTGGAGATCGATCCCGCGGATCACGATCTCGGTCTGACTCGGCGTCTCGATCGAGATCCCCTCGGGGATCGCATAGTTGATCGGATGCGAGTAACCGAGGGTGAGGTTCAGCGCCTTTCCGGTCACCGCGGCACGGTAGCCGACGCCGACGAGTTCGAGCTTGCGCTCGTACCCCTTGCTCACGCCCGCCACCATGTTGGCGAGGTGCGCGCGCGTTGCGCCGGCGATCGCGACGAGGCCTTCGACCCCGGTCGCGGCCTCGACCGCGAGATGCTTCTCCTGTTGGACGACGCGGATGCCGCGCTTCAGCTTCAGGCTGAGCGAACCCTTCGCGCCCTTCAAGGTCACCGCGTCGTCACCGATCGTGGCGGTGACGCCTTGCGGCAGATCGACCGGCATTTTTGCGACTCGAGACATGATCAAAGCCTCAACAAGCGACGTTAGTGAACGACGAACAGGACTTCGCCGCCGGTACCCGCGGCGCGCGCCTGTCGATCGCTCATGATCCCCTGCGGGGTCGACACCACGGCGACGCCGAGCCCGCCGAGGACTTTCGGCAATTCGTCCTTGCCGCGATAGATCCGCAATCCCGGCCGGCTGATGCGCTCGATGCGATCGATCACCGGGCGGCCGTCGTGGTACTTCAGGTCGATCGACAGGTTCGAGGCCGCGCCGTCCACTTCGACGTGGAACCCACCAATGTAGCCCTCGTCCTGCAGCACCTTGAGGATCGCGGTCTTCAGCTTCGACGCGGCGACGGCAACCGTCGGCTTGCCGGCGGACTGCGCGTTGCGAATCCGGGTCAGGAGATCAGCGATCGGGTCAGTCATGCTCATGGCGCGCGCCTCACCAGCTGGCCTTCGAAAGACCGGGGATCTCGCCGCGATTCGCGGCCTCGCGCAGCTTCGTACGCGCGAGCCCGAATTTGCGGTAAACCCCGCGGGGGCGACCCGTGATCGCACAACGCCGGCGTTGGCGCATCGGCGCCGCGTCGCGCGGCTGCCGTTGCAGTTCCGCCTGCGCGTCGCCGCGCACCTCGGGCGAGGTCTTCGGGTTGCGGATCAGCTCCTTGAGCTCGGCGCGCCGCGTCGCGAATTTCTTCGCGATCTTGAGGCGGCGCTTCTCGCGCATGAGCATGTTGGTCTTTGCCATGGGCTGTTAACCTACTTGCGAAACGGAAAGTTGAAGGCCTCGAGGAGAGCCCGGCCGCGCGTATCGTCGCCGGCCGTCGTCGAGACCGTGATGTCCATGCCCCGAATCTGATCGATCTGGTCGTACTGGATCTCCGGGAAGATGATCTGCTCACGGACGCCGAGACTGTAGTTCCCGCGACCGTCGAACGATCGCGCGCTGATGCCACGGAAGTCGCGGATCCGCGGAATCGCGATGTTCACGAGACGGTCGAGGAATTCGTACATCCGGGCGCCGCGCAGCGTGACCTTGCAACCGATCGGCTGACCGTCGCGCACCTTGAACGTCGCGACGGACTTCTTGGCGCGGGTGATCGCAGGCTTCTGGCCCGTGATCTTGGTCAGGTCCGCGACTGCCGCGTCCATCACCTTCTTGTCCGCGACCGCCTCGCCGACCCCCATGTTCACCGTGATCTTCGTGATCCGCGGGACCTGCATCGGGTTCTGAAGCCCTAGAGTGCGCTTCAGCTCCGGCACGATCTTGTCGCGATAGGTTTCCTGCAGTCTTGCCATGTCAGTCTCTCGGCTGCTACTTCGTGTCGACCATTTCGGCGTTCGACTTGAACACCCGGACCTTGCGGCCGCCATCGAGCGTCTTGAATCCGACGCGATCGCCCTTCTGCGTCGCGGGATTGAACAACTGCACGTTAGAGACATGCAGCGGCGCCTCGCGCTCGATGATCCCGCCCTGGAGCCCCGCCTGCGGATTCGGGCGCTGGTGCTTTTTCACCATGTTCACGCCCTCGACGCGCACGCGATCGTCCGCGAGCACCTCGATCACCGCCCCACGGCGTCCCTTGTCCTTTCCAGTGATCACGACGACCATGTCGCCCTTGCGAATCTTTTTCATCGGCGCATTCCCAGTCGTTAGAGCACTTCGGGCGCGAGCGAGATGATCTTCATGAACTGCGCATTGCGCAGTTCGCGGGTCACCGGCCCGAAGATGCGGGTCCCGATCGGCTCGAGCTTGTTGGTGAGCAGCACGGCGGCATTCGTGTCGAAGCGGATCAGCGAGCCGTCGGCGCGCCGCACGCCGCTGCGCGTGCGCACCACGACCGCGTCGTAGACCTCGCCCTTCTTGACCTTGCCGCGCGGGATCGCGTCCTTCACGCTGACCTTGATCACGTCGCCGACCGCGGCGTAGCGCCGCTTCGACCCGCCGAGGACCTTGATGCACATCAAGCGCTTCGCGCCGCTGTTGTCAGCGACGTTCAGCATCGTTCTCAGTTGAATCACGAGCGATCCCCTTATTGAGCCGCGGCGCGCTCGACGATGCGCACCAGCAGCCAGGACTTGCGCCGCGACAGCGGCCGGCACGGCTTGATCGTGACCGTGTCCCCTTCCTTGCAGTCGTTGTTCTCGTCGTGGGCGAGCAGCTTCGTCGTTCGACGAATGTACTTGCCGTAAGTCGGATGCTTCACGAGGTGTTCCACGGACACCGCGATCGTCTTGTCCATCTTGGTGCTGACCACCTTGCCGGTCAGCAGCCGCTGCCCCGCGGCCTGCA
This sequence comes from Gammaproteobacteria bacterium, assembly GCA_028870355.1. GTDB lineage: Bacteria > Pseudomonadota > Gammaproteobacteria > Steroidobacterales > Steroidobacteraceae > Bog-1198. Next base: position 10,594 of record JAGWPU010000058.1, read on the forward strand.
GCGTCCCGTTCGTCGCGGTCCCTTCCGTCACGGTCGACATCAGCCCTTACCTCCGCTCGTCTTCGTGCCGGCAGCCTGTTGCGCGCCGAGCACGGTCTTCACGCGCGCGATGTTCTTGCGCACCTTGGAGAATTGATCGGGCTTCGCGCCCTGGCCGCTTGCGCGTGCCATCCGCAGGTTGAACTGCTCGCGCCGCAGCTTCAGCAAGTCCTCGCGCAGATCGTTCGCGCTCTTCGCGCGCAAGTCCTTCGCCTTCATGCCCGCACCTGCCGCTTGACGAACGCCGTCGACACCGAGAGCTTCGCCGCCGCGAGACGGAACGCCTCGCGCGCGATCTCCTCGCTGATCCCTTCCATCTCGAACAACACCTTGCCCGGGCGCACCTTCGCGACCCAGTACTCGACGTTGCCCTTGCCGCTACCCATGCGCACCTCGAGGGGCTTCTGGGTGATCGGCACGTCCGGGAACACCCGGATCCAGATCCGGCCACCCCGCTTCACGTAGCGCGAGATCGCGCGCCGCGCCGCTTCGATCTCGCGGGCGGTCATGCGCGCACGGTCGGTCGCCTTCAGCCCGAACTCGCCGAACGCGACGGTGTTTCCCCGCTGCGCAGTGCCGGCGATCCGGCCCTTGAATTGTTTGCGGAACTTGGTCCGCTTCGGCTGCATCATGGTCCGTTCCTACCTCATCCAGCGGCCGGCGTCGGCGCAGCGGCTTCCGGGGCCTTCGCGACCTCGGCGTCCGCCTCCGGCGCCTCGATCTCAGGCTGCTCGAAGACCTCGCCCTTGAAGATCCAAACCTTGATGCCGATCACCCCATAGGTGGTGCGGGCTTCGGCCAGGCCGTAGTCGATGTCGGCCCGGAACGTGTGCAGGGGCACCCGCCCCTCGCGGTTGGTCTCGGTGCGCGCGATCTCCGATCCGTTCAGTCGACCCGAAATGCGCACCTTCACGCCGAGCGCCCCCGACCGCATCGTGTTGGTGATCGCCCGCTTCATCGCGCGACGGAACATCACGCGCTTCTCGAGCTGCTGCGCGATGCCTTCGGCGACCAACTTCGCGTCGAGTTCGGGCTTGCGGATCTCGGCGATGTTCAGGCGCAGGTCCTGCACGGTCATCCCGAGGATCTTCGCGGTCGCGGCGCGCAGCTTCTCGATGTCCTCGCCCTTCTTTCCGATCACGATGCCCGGCCGCGCCGTGTGGATCGTGATGTTCGCCCGGCGCGCCGCACGCTCGATCTGGATGCGGCTCACCGAAGCGTCCGCGAGCCTCTTCGCGAGGAACTCGCGCACCAGGTGATCGGTGTGGATGTTCGGCGCGAACGACTTCGTGCCCGCGAACCATTTCGAGGACCAGTCGCGGACGATGCCGAGGCGGATGCCGATCGGATTGACTTTCTGACCCATTAGTCTTCTCGCTTCCCGTCAGAGACCTGGACGAGGATGTGGCTGCTGCGCTTCGCGATTCGCACGCCGCGGCCCTTCGCGCGCGCGTGGAAGCGCTTCAACACCGGCGCCGGATCGACCTCGACCCGCGTGACCTTCAGGTCGTCGACGTCGGCGTTGTGGTTGTTGTAGGCGTTCGCGATCGCGCTATCCAGCACCTTCAACACGATCTTCGCGCCTTTCTTCGGCATGAACTTCAGCGTATTGACCGCGTGGGTCGCGGATTTGCCGCGAATCGTGTCCACGACCAGCCGGCATTTCTGCGGCGATATGCGCGCGTAGCGCAGGACTGCCTTCGTCTGCATCGCTTACTCCGAACTCCCGACTTTCTTGTCGCCGGAGTGTCCCTTGAAGGTCCGGGTCGGCGCGAACTCGCCGAGCTTGTGGCCGACCATGTTCTCGGAGACCAGCACCGGCACGTGCTGGCGGCCGTTATGCACGGCGATCGTCAAACCGACCATGTCGGGCACGATCACGGAGCGCCGCGACCAGGTCTTGATCGGACGTCGGTCGTTTTTCTGCCCCGCGACCTGCACCTTCTTGGCGAGAGGCAGATCGACGAACGGGCCTTTCTTTAGCGAACGGGGCACTGAATGATCTCCAGTCGTTGACTACAGCCGTTTGTTCTTTCGACGCTGCACGATCATGCTGTCGGTGCGCTTGTTCCGACGCGTCTTGAAGCCCTTGGTCGGCAAGCCCCACGGGCTCACCGGATGCGGATTGCCCTGGCCGGACTTGCCTTCGCCGCCACCGTGCGGATGATCCACCGGATTCATCACGACGCCCCGGACGGTCGGACGGACGCCGCGCCAGCGGATCGCGCCGGCCTTGCCGAACACGCGCAGGTTGTGCTCGTCGTTGCCGACCTCGCCGATCGTCGCGCGACAGTCGATGTGCACCTTGCGCGTCTCGCCCGACTTGAGCCGCAGGGTCGCGTACAGGCCTTCGCGCGCCGCGAACTGCACGCTGCTGCCGGCGCTGCGAGCGATCTGCCCGCCCTTGCCGATCTTCATCTCGACGTTGTGGACCGTGCTGCCGACCGGAATGTGCCGAAGCGGCAGCGCGTTGCCCGCCTTGATCGGCGCGTCCGCGCCCGACCGGATCTCGTCGCCCGACTTCACGCCCTTGGGTGCGAGGATGTAGCGCCGCTCACCGTCGCGATACAGGACCAGCGCAAGATGCGCGGTGCGATTCGGATCGTACTCCAACCGCTCAACCACGCCGGCAACGCCGTCCTTGTCGCGCTTGAAGTCGACGAGACGGTAGCGCTGCTTGTGCCCACCGCCGATGTGCCGGGTGGTCTGGCGCCCGCTGTGGTTGCGTGCACCACTGCGATTCTTCTTGGTCGTCAGCGCGGCGAGCGGCCCGCCCTTGTGCAGATGGGATCGGTCCACCTTGACGACGAAGCGCGCGCCCGGGGATGTCGGCCTCAACTTGATCAGTGACATGGACTTGAACCTCTACTTCGCCGTGCCGCCGGTGAAGTCGATCGACTGGCCGGCCTTGAGGCTGACGTACGCCTTCTTGAAGCCGTTGCGCTTGCCGGCGACGTTCTTGAAGCGACGCGTCTTGCCAGGCTTGTTCAGCAGATTCACGCCGTCGACCTTGACCTCGAACATCAGTTCGACCGCCTGCTTCACCTCGTCCTTCGACGCATCGCCGCGGACGCGGAATACGTACTGGTTCGCCTTCTCGGCGACGGTCGCCGCCTTCTCGGAGACATGCGGCTGGACCAGCACGGTCATCAATCGCTCTTTATTCATGGAGGCCTCCGAGACGCTGATCGAGCAGTTTCAACGCGCCGGCGGTCGCGACGACGTTGACGTGGCGAATCAGGCTCAGCGGGTCGAGCGACGCGACCGGGAGCACCTCGACGTGCGGGACGTTGCGCGCGGCCAGGAACAGCTTTTCGTCCTGCGCCTCGATCACGATCAGCGCCCGCTGCAGGCCGAGTTCGGCGAGCTTCGCGAGCAGCAGCTTCGTCTTCGGCTGGTCGATGGCGAGCGACTCGACCGCGACCAGGCGATCCTGACGCACCAGCTCGGAAACCATCGATTGCATCGCGGCGCGATACATCTTGCGGTTCACCTTCTGCGCGAAGTCCCGCGGGCGGGCCGCGAACGCCCGTCCGCCACCGACCCACAGCGGGCTGCGGATCGAGCCGGCGCGCGCCTGGCCGGTCCCCTTCTGGTTCCACGGCTTCTTGCCGCCGCCGCGGACCTGCGCACGGGATTTCTGCGCTTTGGTGCCGGCACGACCGGCGGCCCGATAGGCGGTGACCACCTGGTGGATCAGCGCCTCGTTGTAGGCGCGCCCGAAGGTGTCGTCCGAGACCTGGACCTCGGCGGCCGCGCCGCCGTTCTTCAGCTTGAGCTTCATGGCGTGTTACTTCTTGTCGGACTTGGCCGCTGCCTTCGCGGCGGGAGCGCCCTTGCCGGGGGCCGCCGGCGCCTTGTTCGGCGTCAGCGTCTTGCGCCGCTGCTGCGCGAGCGCCTTCACCGACGGCTTGACGACGACGCGCCCGCCTTCCGAGCCCGGGACCGCGCCGCTGATCAACAGGAGGTTCCGGGCAACGTCCACCTCGACGACCCGCAGGTTCTCGACGGTTCGATTGCGCACGCCCATGTGGCCCGACATGCGCTTGCCCTTGAACACGCGGCCCGGCGTCTGGCGCTGACCGATCGATCCCGGGGCGCGATGCGAGACCGAGTTGCCGTGCGTCTTGCGGCCACCACGGAAGTTGTGGCGCTTCATCGTGCCGGCGAATCCCTTGCCGAGGGTGGTTCCGGTGACGTCGACGACCTGGCCCGGCGCGAACGCATCGACCTTGAGTTCGCCGCCGACCGCGAGCGCCTCGCCCTCGCCCGGCGCAAGCCGGAATTCACGGGTCGAGTCGCCGGCGACGACCTTCGCCTTCGCGAAATGTCCGGCGAGCGCCTTCGACACGCGCGACGGGCGGCGCGAGCCGGTCGTGACCTGTACCGCGCGGTACCCGTCGGTCGGCTCGGTCTTGATCTGCGCAATGCGGTTCGGAAGCGCTTCGACGACGGTCACGGGAACCGCGACGCCGGCGTCGGTGAATACACGGGTCATGCCGCACTTGCGGCCAACCAGACCAATGGCCATTTTCGATCCTCATGGCGCGTGCGCCGCAACAAGGGCACGCGGATTGCTGCAATCAGCCGGCGGTTTGGATGCTCTGACCCCGCAGATCCTTGCGGGTCTGCGGCGCCGGCGCCCACGCGCTCCGGCCTTCGATAAAAACGGGACGCGGGAGTATACCCGAATCCCGCGTCAGTTCAACTTGATCTGGACGTCCACGCCCGCCGGCAATTCGAGCTTCATCAGCGCATCGACGGTCTTGTCGGTCGGGTTCAGGATGTCCATCAGCCGCTTGTGGGTACGGATCTCGTACTGATCGCGGGCGTCCTTGTCGCCGTGCGGCGAGACCAGCACCGTGAAGCGCTCCATCTTGATCGGCAGGGGCACCGGCCCCTTCACGGTCGCACCGGTACGCTTCGCGGTGTCGACGATCTCCCGGGCGGACTTGTCGATCAAGCGATGATCGAACGCCTTGAGACGAATACGGATGTTTTGATTGGCCATGTTTGCTTCCAGCGCGGTCCTCAGGACCGACGATTACGCGATCACCTTGCTGACGACGCCGGCGCCGACGGTCTTGCCGCCTTCGCGAATCGCGAAGCGCAACCCCTGCTCCATCGCAATCGGCGCGATCAGCTCCACCACGATCTTCACGTTGTCTCCGGGCATCACCATCTCGGTGCCCTCCGGCAACTCCACCGCACCCGTCACGTCCGTCGTGCGGAAGTAAAACTGCGGCCGGTACCCCTTGAAGAACGGCGTGTGGCGTCCGCCCTCCTCCTTCGTCAAAACGTAAACCTCCGCCTCGAACTTCGTGTGCGGATTGATCGTGCCCGGCTTGCACAGCACCTGCCCGCGCTCCACTTCCTCGCGCTTCGTCCCGCGCAGCAGCACCCCGACGTTGTCCCCCGCCTGCCCCTCGTCCAGGAGCTTGCGGAACATCTCCACCCCAGTGCACGTCGTCTTCGCCGTCGGCCGGATCCCGACGATCTCTACCTCGTCGTTCACCTTCACCACCCCGCGCTCGATCCGGCCCGTCACCACCGTGCCGCGACCCGCAATCGAGAACACGTCCTCCACCGGCATCAAAAACGCCCCGTCCACCGCACGCTTGGGCACCGGAATGTAGTCGTCCAGCGCCTGCACCAGCTTCAGTATCGCCGGCACCCCTATCTCGCTCTGATCCCCCTCGAGCGCCTTCAGCGCCGACCCCGTCACAATCGGCGTCTTGTCCCCGGGGAACTTGTACGTCGTCAGCAAATCGCGAACCTCGAGCTCCACCAGCTCCAGCAGCTCCGCGTCGTCCACCATGTCCGCCTTGTTCAAAAACACCACGATGTACGGCACGCCCACCTGCCGCGCCAGCAATATGTGCTCGCGCGTCTGCGGCATCGGCCCGTCCGCCGCCGATACCACCAAAATCGCCCCGTCCATCTGCGCCGCACCCGTGATCATGTTCTTCACGTAGTCCGC
>JAGWPU010000010.1 GCA_028870355.1 Gammaproteobacteria bacterium
GCCATGACCAGGGTGATCGTGGACAGCAGCTTGACCACGATGTGGAGAGACGGCCCGGCCGTGTCCTTGAATGGATCGCCGACCGTGTCGCCCACCACCGCAGCCTTGTGCGTCGCGCTGCCCTTGCCGCCGTAGTTGCCTTCCTCGATGTACTTCTTCGCGTTGTCCCACGCGCCGCCGCCGGTGGTCATCGAGATCGCGACGAACAGGCCGGTCACGATCGTTCCGATCAGCAGCCCGCCGAGCGCCTGGATTCCCGCGCCCGGGGCCATCAGCCAGTTCACGATCAGCACCAGAACGATCGGCACGAGGATCGGCAGCAGCGACGGAACGATCATCTCCTTGATCGCCGCCTTGGTCAGCAAGTCGACCGCCTTCGAGTAGTCCGGTTTCGCGGTGCCTTCCATGATCCCCTTGATCTCGCGGAACTGACGGCGCACCTCCTCGACGACCGAGCCGGCCGCGCGGCCGACGGCCTCCATCGCCATCGCGGCGAACAGGTACGGGACCAGTCCGCCGATGAACAGGCCGATGATCACCGCCGGCGTCGACAGGTCGAACCGGGTCGGGTGGCCCAGGGTTTCCTGGAGCTTGTGGGTGTAGTCGGCGAACAACACGAGCGCGGCGAGTCCGGCAGAGCCGATCGCATAGCCCTTGGTGACCGCCTTCGTCGTGTTGCCGACCGCATCGAGCGGATCGGTGATGTCGCGCACCTTCTTGTCGAGGCCCGCCATCTCCGCGATCCCGCCCGCGTTGTCGGTGATCGGGCCGTAGGCGTCCAGTGCGACGATCATCCCGGTCATCGACAGCATCGCGGTCGCGGCGATCGCGATGCCGTACAGGCCCGCGAGCTGATGCGCGGCCCAGATGCTGAGGCACACCGCGATCACCGGCAGCGCGCAGGCCTTCATCGACACGCCGAGCCCGGCGATGATGTTGGTCGCATGGCCGGTCTGCGAGGCTTTCGCGACGTGACGCACCGGCGAGTACTCGGTGGCCGTGTAGTACTCGGTGATCACGATCATCGCCGCGGTCAGGGCGAGGCCAACGAGCGTGCACAGCCAGATCGCCATCGCATGATCGCCCATGATCGCCCGCGAGACGAAGTAGAACGCGATCGCCGAGAGCACGCCGGAGACGATCACGCCCTTGTACAGCGCGTTCATGATCTTGCCGCCTTCGCTCGTGCGCACGAAGAACGTGCCGACGATCGACGAGACGATCGAGATCGCGCCGAGCACCAGCGGGAACAGGATCGCCTTCTCGCCGAGGTCGACCATCACGAGGCCGCCGAGCAGCATGGTCGCGACCAGCGTGACCGCGTAGGTCTCGAACAGGTCCGCCGCCATCCCGGCGCAGTCGCCGACGTTGTCGCCGACGTTGTCGGCGATCACGGCCGGATTGCGCGGATCGTCCTCCGGAATCCCGGCCTCGACCTTGCCGACCAGGTCCGCACCGACGTCGGCGCCCTTGGTGAAGATGCCGCCACCGAGTCGCGCGAAGATCGAGATCAGCGAACCGCCGAACGCGAGCCCGACGAGTGACCGGAGCGCGGCGTTCGGGTCACCGAGCAGGTGCCGCATCGCGAGATAGTAGGCCGCGACCCCGAGGAGCCCGAGCCCGACGACCAGCATGCCGGTGATCGCGCCACCGCGGAACGCCACCTTGAGCGCGGCGTTGATCCCCTGGTTCGCCGCCTGTGCGGTGCGCACGTTCGCGCGCACCGAGATGAACATGCCCGTGTAGCCCGCGGATCCGGAGAGCAGTGCGCCGAGCGCGAAGCCGCCGGCCGTCGGCCAGCCGAGCATCAGGCCCAGGACGACGAACAGGATCGCGCCGACCAGCGCGATCGTCGAGTACTGGCGGTTGAGATACGCACGCGCTCCGGCCTGGATCGCCGCGGCGATCTCCTGCATCCGCTCGTTGCCCGCTGGCTGCGCGAGGATCCAACGCATCGAAAACAGGCCATACAGGATCGCGATCACACCGGCTGCGATGGCCAGCCAAAGCGCATTGTCGAGGTTCATGAATCCGTCTCCGTCTACTGATCAGCGTCTTGGTTTTTCTCGAAAATCCCGAGGATTCGTCGTCGCAAGGGGCCGCGACTATAGCACGAAGGGCTTGCCCAGCCGCTTGCGCACCGGGGCGCCCTTGATTTCGACATAGTCCGGCAGGCCGCCGCGGTACGGCGGGTAGTCCTCGCCCTCGATCAGCGGCGCGAGGTAGCGCCGGCAGGCCGCGGTGATCCCGAAGCCGTCGGCGGTGATGAAGCTGCGCGGTACCTTCTTTTCCTTGTTCGCGATCGCGCCGAGCGGTGCCTCGCCGATCGTCCAGCGGTAGGGGATCGACGACCGGCGTACGATCACCGGCAGCACCGCGTCCTTGCCGGCGAGGGCGAATTCGACCGCGGCCTTGCCGACCGCGTAGGCCTGTTCGACGTCGACCGCGGAGACGATGTGCCGGGCCGAGCGCTGCAGGTAGTCGGCGACCGCCCAGTGGAACTTGAGGCCCAGCGCGCTGCGGGTGATCTCGGCGATCAGCGGCCCGACGCCGCCGAGCTGCGCGTGCCCGAACGCGTCCTTCGTGCCGGCCTCGGCGAGGAACCGGCCGGTCGCATCACGCACGCCCTCGGACACGACGATCACGCAATACCCGCGTCGCTCGACCGTTGCCTTGACCTTCGCGAGGAATTTGTCCCGGTCGAACGCGATCTCCGGGAACAGGATCACGTGTGGCGCGTCGGCCGAGCTGCGCCCGGCGAGCCCGCTCGCGGCTGCGATCCAGCCGGCGTGCCGGCCCATGACCTCGAGCACGAAGACCTTCGTCGAGGTGCGGGCCATCGACGCGATGTCGAGCGCGGCCTCGCGGGTCGAGACCGCGACGTACTTCGCGGCCGACCCGAAACCGGGGCAGCAATCGGTGATCGGCAGGTCGTTGTCGACGGTCTTCGGGATGCCGATGCAGGTGAGCGGATAGCCCATCGAGCGACCGATCTCGGACACCTTCTGCGCGGTGTCCATCGAGTCGTTGCCGCCGTTGTAGAAGAAATAGCCGATGTCGTGCGCGCGGAAGACGTCGATCAGGCGCACGTACTCGGCCCTGTTGCGTTCGAGGCTCGCGAGCTTGTACCGCGCCGAGCCGAACGCGCCACCGGGCGTGTGCCGCAGCGCCCGGATGTTCGCGGCGCTCTCCCGGCTGGTGTCGATCAGGTCCTCGTGCAGCGCCCCGAGGATCCCGTGACGCCCCGCGTAGACGGTGCCGATCCGCCGCCGATGCGCCCGTGCCGTCTCGATCACGCCGCACGCCGAGGCGTTGATCACCGCCGAGACGCCGCCGGATTGTGCGTAGAACGCGTTCCTTGGGCCGGAACGCCCGGTCTTTGCCGCCGCCATCGTTCCCTTTTCCGGTCGAGTCGCCAAAGACCGAAGGATAGCCGATTGCGGCCGTCGCAGCACGGGTCACACCGCGGCCCGACGGCGGCCGCGGGTGTCATCGAGGTTCGCCGGCCGCTCCGAGGCGCCGCGCATCCGGCGCCTCGGAGGGGGGAGGCCTCAGCGGTCCTGGCGTCGGCCGCGGCGGGCGGCCGCGAGCGACAACAGGCCGAGACCGACACCGATCAGTGCGATCGAGCTCGGCTCGGGCACGCCGGCCGGTGGCGGGGCCACGTGACCGTTGCGCACCTCGAACAGGAACTGCCCGGCGGTTCCGTCGTTGGTGGCGGTTTGCAGCTGGTGCGAGCCGCCGTCGATCAGCGACCCGCAGACCCCGGAGCCCGGCAGCTGATAGTACGTGCCCGCGGTCCCCGTGCCGTTCGAATAGCCCGCGACCGCGCAGGATCCGCCGAGCCCGCCGCTGCCGCCGCTCGCGTCACCGGTCTCCCACTGCATCGACCCATAGTTGAAATAGATGTCGAAGTTGCCGGCACCGGTGTCGCTGCGATTCACCAGCAGCAACTGGAAGTTGTCGAGCTTGTCGGTGTGGCTCGCGTAATAACCGACGTTCGGCCAGTTCACGCCGAACGCGCTCATCCCGTCGAACGTTCCGGTGCCGTAGCTCACGAGACCGCTCCCGGTGCCGCGGGTGTCGACGTCCGCGAAGAACGGCGCGATGATCGGATTGTTGAGCGCGCTCGTCAGGCCGAACGGCGTGTAGGCGCTCATTGCGGTGGCGAAGGTCACGTTCCCGTTGTTGTTCACCCACAAGCCGTTGTAGGTCGTGCCGAAGAAATTCATCGCGAATCCCGTCGACACCTGACTCGTCGAGCCGTCGTCGTTCGCGGGCAGCGTGTTCGCGTCGAATCCCGATGCGATCGAGTTCAATGCGATCGCGGGAACGAGTGCCGTCAAACCAAGCACCAGCCCGGCGGCGGTCAGCGCCAGCGTCCGGTGCCTCGATATCTCCTTCATGACATCCTCCTGCCGATCGAACCTACGCACGAGATCATCGCGCGCCGTTTCTTGTTGATTGGATCCTTCGGTTCCATCCGTGCATACGCGATGCCAAGATGCCAGGTTATTGAATTATCTGGATATTGCATCGCATCGACGGCCCGGACCGATCCATTCTGTAAAATAAATCGACAGCCGCGAACCGGTCGGCGCGGACGTTCCGTGGCCTCGCGGAGAGATCCGATCGCAGGGCGGGGGACGCCGGCCCTCGCGGAGCCGGGCCGGGGGTCGCTCCGGTGTCGGCCGGTTTGACGCTCGGGTTCCGCACCGGTAGGTTAGCGCCCTTTGAATCCGCTGAACTAGAAAAAACCATGCGAATCGTCTTGCTCGGCGCGCCGGGATCAGGGAAAGGCACGCAGTCGAAACTTCTGGTCGAAGCCTACCGGGTGCCGCAGATCTCGACGGGGGATCTGCTGCGCGAGGCCGTCGCTCGGCAGACGGACCTCGGCGTACGCGCGAAGGCGGCAATGGACCAGGGTCGCCTGGTCGACGATGCGATCGTGCTCGAGATGATCCGCGAGCGGCTCGCCCGACCGGATACGGCCAAGGGGTTCATCCTCGACGGCTTTCCGCGCAACATCCCGCAGGCGGTCGCACTCGAGACGCTGCTCGCGGACCTCGGTCAACCGCTCGATGCGGTGGTGCTGATGAACCTGGACCTCGGCGTCCTGTTCAAGCGACTCACCGGTCGACGCACCTGCGCCGACTGTGGTCGGGTGTTCAACATCCTGACCTCGCCTCCGGGGACGCCGCCGCACTGCTCGCGCTGCGACGACCGGCCGACACTCGTGCAGCGGCCGGACGACAGCGAGAGCGTGATCGGCAAGCGTCTCGAAGTCTACGAAGCGCAGACGAAGCCGCTGATCCAGCACTATTCCGACAACGGCCTGCTGCGCGTCGTCGAGGCGGATGCGGAGATCGCGAGCGTGTTCCGGGAACTGCATCGCGTGATCGACGCGGCCGTCGAGCGGCGCCGGCGCGCACAGGTCGGTTGAACCGGGCGCGCGCGGCCTAATCGAGCACCGCGAGCAGGCGCTCGCCGATCACCGCGCGGCGCCAGCCCGCGAGCGCGCCGATCGCCCGGCTGCCGGTCGCAAGCGCCTTGATCTGGCCCCGGGTCGCGAGGACCTCGGCACTCACGCCGAGTTCGGCGGCTCGCGAATCGAGCACTCTCGCCATGCGCTCGATCGTGGCGCGCTCCGCGTCGGTCGGCCGCGCCGCGCGCGCGGGCTCGCCGTCGGC
>JAGWPU010000059.1 GCA_028870355.1 Gammaproteobacteria bacterium
CGCGGCGAAGGCGACTGGTACCGCGCCCACCGCGCCGGCCGGCCCCGTGACGATCGACGAATTCGCCCGGGTGGATCTGCGGATCGCGAAGATCCTCGCGGCGGAATACGTCGATGGCGCCGACAAGCTCCTGCGGCTGCGCGTGGACCTCGGCGAGCTCGGCGAACGCCAGGTGTTCGCCGGCATCCGTGCCGCGTACGATCCGGCGACGCTGATCGGCCGCCTGACCGTCGTCGTCGCGAATCTCGCGCCCCGCAAGATGCGCTTCGGCGTCTCCGAGGGCATGATCCTCGCGGCCGGTCCCGGCGGGCCGGACGTGTTCCTGTTATCGCCGGACGCGGGCGCGGCGCCGGGCATGCGCGTGAAGTGAGATGAGCGGCGCTCCGGCGAGCGTGCTCGCCGCGGACATCGACGCGCGACTTCCCCAGACGCAATGCACGCGCTGCGGCTACGCCGGGTGCGCACCCTACGCCGCCGCGATCGTGGCCGGCGAAGCCGAGATCGACCGTTGTCCGCCGGGAGGGGCCGCGACGATCGCCACGCTCGCGCAACTGCTCGGACGGGCGCCGCTGCCGCTGAATCCGGCCTGCGGCACCGAGGGTCCACCACGGGTTGCGGTGATCGACGAAGCCCGCTGCATCGGCTGCGCGAAGTGCCTCGCGCCCTGCCCGGTCGATGCGATCGTCGGCGCGCCGAAGCACCTGCATGCGGTGCTCGAAGCGCGCTGCACCGGGTGCGAACTGTGCCTTGCGCCCTGCCCCGTCGACTGCATCGAGATGCGGCCCGCGGCGCCCGGACATCGAAACGACCCCGCAATCAACCGCGCGCGCCATGAGGCCCATCGGGCCCGGGCCGAGCGGCTCGCCGCGGAGCGCGCGCGCGAGATCGCCGCGAAGAAATCGCTCGCCCAGCGGCCGGTGGCCGCGTCGTGAACGCCCGGATGCCGCGATGAACGATGCGAAGCGACGGGAGATCTTCGCGCGGTTCCGCGCGGCGAACCCGGCACCGCGCAGCGAACTGCGCTACCGGGGCGCGTTCCAGCTGCTCGTCGCGGTGATCCTCTCGGCGCAGGCGACCGACCGGAGCGTGAACCAGGCGACCGAGCGCCTGTTCGCGGATGCCGGCACGCCCGAGGCGATGCTCGCGCTCGGTGTGACCGGCCTGTCGCGCTACGTCCGGTCGATCGGGCTGTATCGCAGCAAGGCTCGCCACCTGATCGACACCTGCCGTCGGCTGATCGAGGAGTACGGCGGGCAGGTGCCGCGCGACCGGGAAGCGCTCGAGAGCTTGCCCGGCGTCGGGCGCAAGACCGCGAACGTGGTGTTGAACGTCGCGTTCGGCGAGCCGACGATCGCGGTCGACACGCACATCTTCCGTGTCGCGAACCGGACCGGGATCGCGCCGGGGAAGACCCCGCGCGCGGTCGAGGATCGGCTGGTGAAGGTCGTACCCGAGGAGTACCGGCACGATGCGCATCACTGGCTGATCCTGCACGGCCGGTACGTCTGCAAGGCGCGCCGGCCGCAGTGCCCGGCCTGCCGGATCCACGATCTGTGCGAGTACCGGCACAAAACGCCCGCGGAGCACGCGTGAGCGAGGCCGGCGGCTATTCGCGCGACGCGCTGCGCAAGGCCTACGTCGACGCCTGGGCGAAGGCGCGCGCGGGCACGCCGCTGACGCCGCTCGAGGCCTTGCTCGCCGACGTCGTCGCGCTGCACCCCGAGTACCACGCGACGATCGCGGACCCCGACGACGCGTTCGGACACGAGACGAGCGCCGCCGGCGACGCCCAGAACCCGTTCCTGCACCTCGGATTGCACGTTGCGGTGCGCGAACAGCTCGCGATCGATCGGCCGCCCGGGGTCGCCGCGATCCATCGTCGCGCGATCGCGAAGTTCGGCGACGCGCACGCCGCCGACCACCTGCTGGCCGACGCGCTCGGCCGGACGTTATGGGAGGCTCAGCGCGCCGGAACCGCGCCCGACGAACGTCGCTACCTCGCGCTCGCACGCGCCGCGCTCGAGCGCTGAGCCGCGCCCGCGGGCACCGTCCCGAACGCTCACCGCTTCGGCAGGTAGAGGTCGGTCAACGTCCCCTCGAACGCCTCGGCGGCCATCGCGACCGTTTCCGACAACGTCGGGTGCGGGTGCACGGTGAGGCCGACGTCCGCCGCATCCGCGCCCATCTCGATGCCCAGTGCGACCTCCGCGATCAACTCGCCGGCGTTCGGACCGACGATGCCGCCGCCGAGCACGCGGCGCGTCCCGGGATCGAACAACAGCTTGGTGAATCCCTCGTCGCGATCGAGCGCGAGGGAACGGCCGCTCGCGGCCCACGGGAAGACCCCCTTGCCGTACGCGACGCCGCGGGCCTTGGCCTCCGTCTCGGTGAGCCCGACCCACGCAATCTCGGGATCCGTGTACGCGACCGAGGGGATGCAGCGGGCGTCGAACGCCGAGCGGTGACCGGCGGCGACCTCGGCGGCGACCTTCGCCTCGTGGGTCGCCTTGTGCGCAAGCATCGGCGGCCCGGCGACGTCACCGATCGCGAAGATGTGCGCGACGTTGGTGCGCATCTGCCGGTCGACGGGGATCACGCCACGATCGTCGACCGCGATCCCGGCGGCGGCGGCGGCGATCGCCCGACCGTTCGCGACCCGGCCAACCGCGACGAGCACGCGATCGAACTCGCCGGGCGCGGGTGCGCCCGGACCCTCGAAGGTCGCCCGCAGCGCGTCGGGCCGCGCTTCGAGCGCAGCGAGCCGGGTCCCGAGCAGGATGCGCTCGTAACGCTTCTCGAGGCGCTTGTGGAGCGGCCGCACGAGATCCGGATCCGCGCCCGGCATCAGGCCCGACGCGAGTTCGACGACCGTCACCCGCGAGCCCAGCGCGTCGTACACGCAAGCCATCTCGAGCCCGATGATCCCGCCGCCGACCACGAGCAGGCGGCCGCATTCGGGCAGTTCCAGCGCGCCGGTCGAATCGATCACGCGCGGATCCTGCGGAAAGTTGGCGGGGCGCACGGGCGTGGATCCGACCGCGACGATGCATTGCCGGAAATCGATCGATCGCGAGCCGGCGTCGGTCGCGACGGTGAGCGTGTGCGGTCCCGCGAACTTCGCCTCGCCGCGCACGACCTCGACCTTGCGCTGCTTCGCGAGCGCCGCGAGTCCGCCGGTGAGCTTGCCGACCACGCGATCCTTCCAGGCGCGCAGCCGACCCCGATCGATCCGCGGGGCGCCGAATTCGACGCCGCACGCAGCCAGTGCCGCGGCCTCCTCGATCACGCCTGCCGCGTGCAGCAGCGCCTTCGACGGGATGCAGCCGACGTTCAGGCAAACACCGCCGAGCGTCGGCCCGCGATCCACCAGGACCACCCGCATGCCGAGATCGGCCGCCCGGAACGCCGCCGTGTAGCCGCCCGGCCCGCCACCGAGCACGACGAGATCGATCGCACCCGCCGGTGCCGCAGCCGGGGACGCCGCGCCGGACGTGGACCCCGGTGCCGGGCCCTTGACCGTCGCGGGCGCGCTCGCCGGCATCGGCGCGTCGGCGGCCGCTGGCGGGCCGCCTGGTGGCGCCGA
>JAGWPU010000060.1 GCA_028870355.1 Gammaproteobacteria bacterium
TGCTGCCGCGCGGGCTGGTGCTGGTGACCGGGCCGACCGGCTCGGGCAAGTCGACCACGCTCGCGGGCATGGTCAACCACTGCAATGACAACCGGCCCGACCACATCATCACCATCGAGGACCCGATCGAGTTCGTGCACGAGAGCAAGCGCTGTCTCGTGAACCAGCGCGAGGTCCACCGCGACACGCTGGGTTTCAGCGAGGCGCTGCGATCGGCCTTGCGCGAGGATCCCGACGTGGTGCTGGTCGGCGAAATGCGCGATCTGGAGACCATTCGCCTCGCGCTCACCGCGGCGGAGACCGGCCACCTCGTGTTCGGCACGCTGCACACGAGTTCCGCGGCCAAGACCATCGACCGCATCGTCGACGTGTTTCCCGCCGCCGAAAAGGACATGGTCCGGGCGATGCTCTCGGAGAGCCTGCGCGCCGTGATCTCGCAGACCTTGATGAAGCGCAACGGCGGCGGCCGTATTGCGGCGCACGAAATCATGATCGGGACCCCGGCGATCCGCAACTTGATTCGGGAAGGCAAAATTGCCCAAATGTACTCGGCGATCCAGACCGGGCAGGCGCAGGGGATGCAGACCCTGGACCAATGCCTGCAGGATCTGGTGCAGAAAGGCCTCGTGAGCCGCGAAGAGGCCCGCTACAAGGCACAGAACAAGGACAGCATCTGACATGGAACGCGACCAAGCGATTCGCCTGATGCAGGATCTCCTGCGGCGCATGGTGGAGAAGAAGGGCTCGGACCTGTTCATCACCGCCGGGTTCCCCCCCGCCATCAAGATCGACGGCGAGCTCCGGCCCCAGTCCGAGCGCGCGCTGACGCCGGAACAGAGCGCGGTGCTCGTCCGGGCGATCATGAACGACCGGCAGACGCGCGATTTCGATGCGACCAAGGAGTGCAATTTTGCGATCGCACCGCCCGGTATCGGCCGGTTCCGTGTGAGTGCGTTCATCCAGCAGGGCTACACCGGCGCGGTGCTGCGCACGATCAACGCGAAGATTCCGACGATCGAGGAACTGGAGTTGCCCGCGGTCCTGAAGGAGGTCGTGCTGTCGAAGCGCGGGCTCGTGATCCTGGTCGGTGGCACCGGGTCCGGCAAGTCCACGTCGCTCGCGGCGATGGTCGGATATCGCAACGAGAAGACCCGCGGCCACATCGTCACGATCGAGGATCCGGTCGAATACGTGCATCCGCACCGCGGCTGCGTGATCACCCATCGCGAAGTCGGCGTCGATTGCGAGAGCTGGCTCGTCGCGCTGAAGAACACCCTGCGGCAGGCGCCGGACGTGATCCTGATCGGCGAGATCCGCGACCGCGAGACGATGGAGTACGGCATCCAGTTCGCCGAGACCGGTCACCTCGTGCTCGCAACCCTGCACGCGAACAATTCCAACCAGGCGCTCGACCGCATCATCAATTTCTTCCCCGAGGAGCGCCGGGAACAGTTGCTGATGGACCTGTCGCTGAACGTCAGGGCGCTGATCTCGCAGCGCCTGATTCCGCGTGAGTCCGGTTCCGGCCGGATCGCCGCGATGGAGATCATGCTGCAGTCGCCATTGATCTCGGACCTGATCTTCAAGGGCGAGGTGTCCAAGATCAAGGACGTGATGGCTCGGTCGAATCGCCTCGGGATGAAGACGTTCGACCAGGCCTTGTTCGATCTGTACGAAGCCCACTTGATCTCGTACGAGGACGCTTTGCGCAACGCAGATTCCAAGAACGAGTTGCGCTTGCGCGTGAAGCTCGAGAGCAAGCGCGAAGCCCGGGTGCTCGACGAGACCTCGCAATCGCTGCGCATCGTCCAGGAACGCGAAGACGAGGTGTTCTGAACGCCATGTCCGCGACCGTTCCCGTGCCGCCGATGAACACGAAGCCGCTGTTCAAGCTGATGGTCGAGAAAAAGGCCTCGGATCTGTTCTTCACCAGTAATGCGCCGGTGAAGATCAAGATCGAGGGCAAGATCTTCCCGGTGAACAAGCAGGTGCTGACCCCGGAGACGGTCCGACAGGCGGCGCTCGGCCTGATGACGCAGGAGCAGATCGATCACTTTACCGAAGACCTCGAGATCGACTTCGCGATCTCCGAACCCGGCCTCGGCCGCTTTCGCGTGAACGTCTTCTACCAGCGCGGCTATCCGGCGATGGTGTTGCGCTACATCACCGCCGACATGCCGCGCCTCGAGGACCTCGGGATGCCGGAGGTCCTCAAGGATCTGGTGATGCTGCGGCGTGGGCTGATCCTGATGGTGGGCGGCGCCGGCGCAGGCAAATCGACGACCCTCGCGGCGATGATCAACCATCGCAACGAAACCTCGTCCGACCACATCCTCACGATCGAGGATCCGATCGAATTCCTGCACACCAACAAGAAGTCGATCGTGAATCAGCGGGAGGTCGGTCTCGACACCAAGTCCTACGCGCGCGCGCTGCGCAGCGCCGTGCGTGCCGCGCCCGACGTGATCCTGATCGGCGAGATCCGCGACCGCGAGACGATGGAGGCTGCGATCACGCTCGCGGGTACTGGCCATCTGTGCATCGCGACGCTCCACGCGAACAATTGCGCGGAGACGCTCGACCGGATCATCAACATGTTCCCGCGCGACCAGCACAACCAGATCTTCCTGGATCTGTCGCAGTACCTGCGCGCGATCATGTCGCAGCGCCTGGTGGTCACGAAGAGCGGCGCGCGGGTCGCGGCCTGCGAGGTGCTCATGAATACCGCGCACATCAGCGAGCTGATCAAGAAAGGCGACGTCGTCGGGGTCAAGGAGGCGCTCAGCACCGGGGCGGAACGCGGGATGCAGAGCTTCGATACCTCGCTCTACAATCTCGTGCGCGAGGGCCGGATCGCGCTCGAGGAGGCGCTCTCGACCGCCGACTCGCGGACGAACCTCGAGGCGAAGATCAACTTCGGCTGACGCAGCGCGCCGGTCCGGGCGTCGTGCGTTCACCGCCGTCGTTCGGCGCGAGATTCGCGGCGAACTCGCGGCTGCAGGTCTCCCAGTCGAACTGCAGTGCGCGGCGCCTGCAGGCCCGCGGATCGAGATCGAGTGCCCGCCGGGCGGCGGCGCCGAGATCCTCGTCGAGCGCGCCGGACACCCCGTCCTCGATCACGTCGATGGGACCGGTCACCGGATAGGCGGCGACCGGGACTCCGCAGGCGGCGGCCTCGAGATTCACGAGACCGAAGGTATCGGTGCGGCTCGGGAACACCATCACGTCGGCAGCGGCGAGCAGGGTCGCCAGGTCTTCGCCGACGCGCAAGCCCAGGAAGTGCGCGTCGGGGTGGCGCCGCTGCAGCGCGGCGCGCGCCGGTCCATCGCCGATCACGACCTTGCTGCCGTGCCACGGCATCGCGAGGAACGCACCGATGTTCTTTTCCACCGCGACCCGACCGACGTACGCCGCGATGGGCCGCGGTAGCGCCAGCGCCGACTTGGCGCGCGGGCGGAACAGCTCGGTATCGACGCCGCGCCGCCAGATCGCGAGATTCCGGAAGCCGCGGGCCGCGAGCTCGCGCCGCAGGGACTCCGTGCTCACCATGCAGCGCTGCGCGGGTGCGTGGAAGCGGCGCAGTGCGGCGTAGGAAAGGCGTTCGGGGATCGGGAATCGCGCCCGAAGGTATTGCGGAAACTGCGTGTGGTACGAGGTCGTGAAGCGCAGACCGCGAGTCGCGCAGAATCGCCGGGCGGCGAGGCCGAGGGGACCTTCGGTCGCGACGTGCACCGCCTCCGGGGCGAACGACTCGATGCGTCGGGCGATCGCCGAGTACGGCAGCAACGACAGCCGGATTTCGGGATAAGTGGGGCAGGGCAGGCTCGGAAACCCGGCGGGCGTGACCATCTGCAATTCGTGCCCGAACCGGTGCAACCAGGTCGCGGTGTGCGCGAGCGTCGCGACGACGCCGTTGATCTGGGGGTGCCAGGCGTCGGTGACGATCAGGATGCGCATCGACCGGGAGGATCGCACGGGTCGGTGACGGTTCGATTAACGACCGACGCCGATCGACGCGCGCTCGTCACTCGACTGCAACGTGCATCGCTTATACCTGCGCTCCGCGACCTCGTGAGGGGATCCGCCCGCATTACCCGGAGACATGCAATGCCCAGCTTCCGTGAGGCCCTGGCGACGCAGCGGTGGGACGATCATCGCTACTATCACCACTGTCGGATCAATCAATCGCTGCACTTGTTCAGTGCGATCAGCTTCCTGGTCGCGTATGCGACCTGCGTCGTGAGTCCGGCGCTCGCCGCACTGATCGGCTGGCTGCTCGCGATGGTCAGTCGCCAGGCCGGGCACTTCTTCTTCGAACCGAAGGGCTACGACGCGGTCAACGGCGTCACGCACGAGCACAAGGAGGCCATCAAGGTCGGCTACAACCTGCGCCGCAAGATCGTGCTGCTCGCGGTCTGGGCGGCCGCACCCGTGGCGCTCTGGCTCGATCCGACCCTGTTCGGCACGCTCCGCGCGTATGGTGGCGCCGCGGACTTCCTCACACGGCTCGGCGAGCTCTGGCTCGCGGTCGGCATCGGCGGGCTGCTGTTTCGCACCGTGCAGCTCGCGGTCATCAAGGACGTGCAGACGGGCCTGGTGTGGCTGACGAAAATCCTGACCGATCCGTTCCACGACCTGCAGCTCTACTACAAGGCGCCGCTCCACTTGTTGCGGGGGGAGCGGCTCGATCCGATGCCGGCGGAGCGACGCGCCTGAAACATCTCGAGGAGCACGCGGCGGCGAAGACGCGCGCTCGTCGCGTCCGGCTCCGACCACCACCAGCCGTCGTGCCGCATCTGACGCGCGGCGGCGACGATCCGATCGGCGACCTCGGCGTAGTCGGTCTCGGTATAGTTCAGGCTGAAAATCAGCCGGCCGGTACCGACCCAGCTGAGCGCGAGGCCGGCGTCGCGCAGGTAGTACTGCAGCATCCAGTGGTAGCGGGACGGCCGACGGTACGCGATCGTCCAGATCGTCGACAGGTTCGCGACCTGCAGCGGCAGATCCTCGGCCGCGAATCGCGCGTTGAGCGCCGCCGCCCGGGCGTTCCAGCGGTCGTCCAGCCCCGCATAGAGCGCCCGAACCTCGGGTGTCTCGAGCCGTCGCAGGAACGCCTGCATCGCGCCCATCACATAGGGATGCGAATTGAAGGTACCGCGGGCGAAGCACACGTCCGCCGGGCGGTCCTCGCGATATCGGCGCATCAGATCGCGACGTCCGCACAGCACGCCGACCGGCAGACCGCCTGCGACCGTCTTGCCGTAGGTCACGAGGTCGGCCTGGACGCCGAAATACTCCTGGGCGCCGCCGAGCGCGAGCCGGAATCCGACGAACACCTCGTCGAAGATCAGCACGATCCCGCGCGAGCGGCACACCGCGCGCAGCGCCTGCAGCCAGGCCGCGTATGCCGCGCGGTCGAAGCCCGCGCGGCGCGCTCCGTCGACCAGCCCCGAGTCGGCGGGCGCGGGCGCGTTCGGATGCAGCGCCTGCAAGGGATTCACCAGTACGCAGGCGATGTCGCGGCGGCTGCGCAGGGCCCGCAGGCTCGCATCGTCCATGTCCTTCAGCGTCAGCGTGTCGTGCGCCGGCACCGGGTTTCCCGGTCCGGGCTGCACCTCGCCCCACCAGCCGTGGTAGGCGCCGCTGAACCGGACCAGCCGCCGCCGGCCGGTGTGATAGCGGGCGAGCCGCACCGCCTGCATCACCGCTTCGGTCCCCGACATGTGGAAGGAAATCTCGTCGAGACCGCAGATCGCGAGCAGCCGGGACGCGTTGTCGACGACGACCGGATGATAGGCGCCGAGGACCGGCCCGAGGTCGCGAACCGCGGCGACGCCGTGGTCGATGCATTCCTTGTAGGCGTCGTAGCCGAACACGTTCACGCCGTAGGAGCCCGACAGGTCGTAGAACCGCCGGCCGTCGAGATCGGCGAGCTCGACGCCTTGCGAGGCGCCGAGAAACGCACCGGCCTCGAGGCGCTCGCGGACCCGCCGGCTGAACTGGAACGGCACCCGGTAGCGCGAGGTGAACTGCAGATCGGAGATCGTGGTCTGCGCGGCTCGCGTCAGCGCGATCGTCGCCGGGTGTCGCCGCGCGAACCGATCGGCCAGTGCGTCGAACGCGGCGCGCCGCGCGGTGGCGACCGGCGCCGGCGCGCCGTCCGCACGGAAGAAGCGACTCTCGTCGTACTCGTAGTAGGGGACGATCCTCGCGAAGGCGCGTGCGAGGCGCGCGTGCCCCGCGAGCGAGGGATGTTTCGCAGCGGACAGCAGCCACCGCGCGTGCAGCGCACGCACGGCGGCGAGCAGCACGAGCGCGATCGGCACCGCGAGCAGGAATTCGGCGGGAATCGACACGGCGGGGCTCCCTCGGTGATGGCCCGGCGCCGACTCTAGGGTCGCCGAATGACGGTTCGATGACCGTGCGTCGCGCGATCCGGCGTCTCGCCTTGCGGGACGCACTGAACTTCGCCGTCTGCAACCGCATCCCGCGCCGGCTGGCGACGCTCGCGATGGGCCGGATCAGTGGGTACGAGAACCGTTGGTTCGCCGCCGCCGGAATCGCGCTATGGCGCCGCTTCGGCGGACTGGACCTGCGCGATGCCGAGCCCGTGCGCTATCGCAGTCTCCAGGCGTGCTTCACGCGCCGCCTGCGTGCGGGGACGCGCCCCGTGATCGCGGATCCGACCCAGCTCGCGAGTCCCTGCGACGCGATCCTCGGCGCCTGCGGATCGATCGAGCGGGGTTTGCTGCTGCAGGCCAAGGATTCCCGCTACGCGCTCGAGGAACTCCTGCAGGACCACGCACTGGCGGCCGGGTTCCAGAACGGCTGCTATGCGACCCTGCGCCTGCGCGCAGGGATGTATCACCGCTTCCATGCCCCGCACGACTGTGGCGTCGAGCGCGTCGATTACGTCGCCGGCGATGCGTGGAACGTCAATCCGCCGGCGCTCGCGCGGGTTCAACGCCTGTTTTGCCGCAACGAGCGCGCGGTGATTCGCTGCCGGCTCGCATCCGGGGCGCAGATCGCGGTCGTCCCGGTGGCAGCGATCCTGGTCGCGAGCATTCGTCTGCGCTTCGTCGACGTGCGGCTGCACCTGCGCTATCGCGGTCCGAACCGGATCGCCTGCAACGCGCAACTCGCGAAGGGCGAGGAGATGGGCTGGTTCGAGCAGGGTTCGACGATCATCGTGCTCGCGCCCGCCGGGGCGTCGCTGTGCGCCGGAATTCGCCCGGGCCGCGGGATCCGGATGGGCGAAGCCTTGATGGCGCTCGATGCCAGGGTCGCACGGCGCCCGGCGGCGGGCCGTCCGACCCGCGCGAGTGATCAGAGCGGCCGGCGATGACGGGTCAGCGTCGCCGCGATCGCGGCGAGCACCGCCATCCGGACCGCGACGCCGTTGTTGACCTGCTCGCGAATCACCGATCGCGGGCCGTCGGCGACCGCCGAGTCGATCTCCACGCCGCGGTTCATCGGCCCGGGATGCATCACGATCGCATCGTCCGCGGCGAGCGCGAGGCGCTTCGCGGTGAGCCCGTACTCGCGAAAGTACGCCTCGCCGTCGAGCGCGGCCGCCTCCGCCATCCGCTCCTTCTGGATGCGCAGCATCATCACGACGTCGGCCGCGGCGATCCCGTCCTCGATCCGGGTGAATCGCGTCGCACCCGGAAACTCGTGCTCGCCGGGCAACAGCCGCTGCGGGCCGACGATCCGCAAGTCCGTCGTGCCGAGGGTCGCGAGCGCCCGGGCGGTCGACCGCGCGACCCGCGAATGCTTGATGTCGCCGACGATCGCGACCTTCAGGCCTTCGAATCGACGCTTGTGGGTCCGGATCGTCATCACGTCGAGCAGGCCCTGGGTCGGGTGCGACAGGTGGGCCTCGCCGGCACTGATCACCGAGACGTGGGGCGCGACGTGGTCGATCAGGAACTCCGGCATGCCGGCTTCCGAGTCCCGGATCACGAACACGTCGGTGTTCATCGCCTCGAGCGTGTAGATCGTGTCGAGCATGGTCTCGCCCTTGACCCGCGAGCTCGACTGCAGGTCGAGGTTGAGCACGTGCGCGCCGAGACGACGTGCCGCCAGGTCGAACGACGCGCGCGTGCGGGTGCTCGGCTCGAAGAACAGGTTCGCGACCGTGATCGCGGCGAGTTCCCGGCCCTCATAGGCCGGCTGTCCGGGGATCCGCCGGTAGGATTCGGCGCGATCGAGGATCGCGGTCAGGAGCGATCGCGGCAGTCCATCGAGGGTCACCAGGTGGCGCAAGCCGCCCGCGCTATCGGTCTGAGATCGCATTCGCTCCGCCGTCCGTCTCGTCGAACCAACGTTCCAGAATCACGCAGGCCGCGGCGGCGTCGATGTCGCTCTTCGTCACGCGCCGACGGCGGGCTCCGGACTCGCGGGCGCCTCGCAGCCGCTCCGCGGCCGCCAGCGACGAATACCGCTCGTCCATCAGGTGCACCGGCAGTGCGAACCGTTCGGCCAGCTGCGTGGCGAACGCTCGCGACTCCTGCGCGAGCGCGCCTTCGGTGCCGTCGGCATTATACGGCAGGCCGACCACCACCGCCGCCGGGCGCCATTCCGCGAACCGCGCGTCCACCTCGCGCCAGGGCACGATGCCGTCGGGCAGCCTCAGCCCGCGCAACGGCGTCGCGGATCGACTGAGGGTGTCGCCGCAGGCGACGCCGATCCGGCGTCTGCCGTAATCGAACGCGAGGACGAGCCGCGGAATGCCGCGACTCGACCGCTCAGGCATTGCCGCTCAGTGGACTGATCCGTGCGAGATCGACGCCGAGCAGTCGCGCCGCGGCTTCCCAGCGGGCCTCGTACGGCAGGTCGAAGAGGATGCCGCGGTCGACCGGCGCGTTCAGCCACGCATTCGCGCGGATCTCGTCCTCCAGCTGACCGCCGTCCCAGCCGGCGTAGCCGAGGGCGACGACCGCGTCGCCCGGTCCATCGCCGCGCGCGATCGCGACGAGGATGTCCCGCGAGGTCGTCACGTGCAACCGATCCGAGACCCGCAGCGTCGAGTCCCACTCGCCCCCGGCGGTGTGCACGACGAAGCCGCGATCGGTCTGCATCGGCCCGCCGCGCAGGACCTGACGCTCGGTCACCGGTCCCGTCGGGATCTCGATCTCCAGTTGCTCGAAGATCTCGCCGAGGCGCATCGGCAGCGGCTTGTTCACGATCAGCGCGAGCGCGCCTCGAGGACCGTGATCGCAGACCAGCGCGACGCTCTGCGCGAAGTTCGGATCGCTCATCGCCGGCATCGCGATCAGCAGCTGGTTCGTCAGATAGCCGGAGTCGCTCATCACCGACCCATCATCGCGCACCGGGCGGGCGATGGCGAGTCCCCTGGGGGGCGGCCGGCGGCGCGGTGTAGACGCGCGAGCCGGCCGGTGTGCCGTCGAGAAATTCCCAGGCATAGGTGATCCGAATCGCGTCGTGCGTCGCCGCCAACGCGCGCGGAAACGCCGCGAACGGGGTTGCGAGCTGCAGGATCCGGATCGCCGCATCGTCGATCGCCGGGTTGCCGCTGCTGCGACGGATGCGCACGGCCGCCAGGCGTCCGTTCGCGTCGATCGTCGCCTGGATCAACGGCGTCCCCGTGCGGCCGGCGAGCCGTGCGGCCCGCGGGAAGTTCCGGGTGCCGATGCGTTCGACGTGGCGCCGCCACGCGTCGAGGTAGGCGGCGACGTCGATCGCGCGGGTATCGGCGGCGATCCACAGGGATCGGCGCGCCTTGCCGCGGAGCCGCAATTCGACCCCGTCCGCATTCGCTTCCATCCGCAGATCGGGGCGGTTCTCGAGGCGGATCGGCAGTGCCGCGGCCGACGCAAGCGGTTGCGACGGCCGTTGATACACGATCCGGGTCGCTCGCGCGGTGGTCGTGATCACCGCGTCGTCCGAATCGCCGCTCTGCGGCAGGGCCGGATAGCTCAGCGCTTGACCGCCGGCGATCCCGGGGTGGTCGATCGGTGCCGGCGAGGACTTGGGGATTCGGGCGCGTTCGTGGGCGAGCGTGTTGCCCGCGCCGCGCTGGCTGCGCTGCGCGAGGTACGCCGCTCGCGGATTGCGCGCGACGGCCGGCGCCTGGTCGCTCACCAGGATCACCTGCATTCCCCGCCCGCGGTGCTGGCGGGCCGCGAATTTCGGTGCGCCGAAGCCGACCCCGAGAATGAGGATGCCGTGCAGCAAGGCCGCCAGGAACAGCGTGGTCAGCAGACGATCCTGCGCCGGCGGCAGCCCGGCCCCGAGCAGCTCCGCGGTCACGCGCGTCCCAGTCGCTTCGATATCGCGCTCATCAGCAAGCCGCCGATGTCGAGGTCGTGTTTCTTGTCGAGCTCGCGGATTCCCGTCGGGCTGGTCACGTTGATCTCGGTCACGTAGTCGCCGATCACGTCCAGGCCGACGAAGACCATGCCCGCATCGCGCAATGCCGGGCCGATGCGCTCGCACAGCCAGCGATCGCGATCGGTGAGCGGGCGGCTCTCGGCGCGTGCGCCCGCCGCGAGATTCCCGCGATGGTCGCTCTCGCTCGGCACGCGTTTCAGCGCGAACGGGACCGGCACGCCGTCGACCAGGATGATCCGGCAATCCCCGGCGGTCGCGATCTGCGGCAGGTACCGTTGCGCGATCGCGTACCGGCTTCCGTAGTCGGTCAAGGTCTCGAACACCACGTTGCGGTTCTTGTCGCCTTCCTCGAGCACGAAGATCGATCGCCCGCCCATTCCGTGCAGGGGCTTGCACACCACCTTGCGGTGCTCGTGCAGGAACTGGGCCATGTCCCCCATGTCGCGCGTGATCAGGGTGGGTGCACAGCACTCCGGGAACCAGGCGGTGTAGACCTTCTCGTTCATGTCGCGCAGGCCGCGCGGGTCGTTCACCACCAGGGCCCCCTGGTCGCGAGCCCGGTCGAGAATGTAGGTCGTGTACACGTACTCGGTATCGAACGGCGGATCCTTGCGCATCAGGATCGCGTTGCAATCGCCCAGTCGCCGCATCGCGGCAGGACCGAGCTCGAACCAGCTCCGGGGGTCGTCGCGGACCTGCAAAGGCGCCAACCGGCCCCAGGCGACGCCGTCGCGCAGTCCGACGTCCTTCTGCTCGGCGTACAGCAGGGTGAACCCGGATCGCTGGGCGGCCAGCAGCATCGCGAGCGTGCTGTCCTTCGCCGGCTTGATCGACCCGATCGGGTCCATCACGACGAGGAGGCGTGTTTCGGTCGGCATCAGGGTCCTCTCCGCGGCACTCGGGCGCGCCTGCGCGCCCGCAGTCTAGCGCAAGCCCCGGACGGCCGGCGCCAGTTCCGGAAACTGTGAACCAGTCCGCCGTCGTTTCGCTCCGCATGGCCCGAAATGTGAGCTGGACGGCGTGGCCGGGGTCGGCCGGATATGTTAAAAAGTTCCCAATTTCCTGGAAACGACGCGCGCCCGCTCGGGGGACTTGGCCTAGACGGCACCGACAGGTTTCGAAGGACAGCATGAGCGCCACCGAAAAAACCAAATTGACCGGCCTGAAGGTGCTGGTCATCGACGACAGCAAGACGATCCGCCGGACCGCCGAGACGCTGCTCAGCAAGGAAGGCTGCGAAGTGTTCACCGCGATCGACGGCTTCGACGCGTTGTCGAAGATCGCCGACCACCAGCCGGACATCGTGTTCGTCGACATCATGATGCCGCGGCTCGACGGCTACCAGACGTGCTCGCTGATCAAGCACAACAAGGTGTTCCGGCAGATACCGGTGATCATGCTCTCCAGCAAGGACGGATTGTTCGACCGCGCGCGGGGACGGATCGTCGGGTCGGAGCACTACCTGACCAAACCTTTCACGAAGGACGAGTTGCTCGGCGCGATCGAGGCGCACGTGGGCAAGTGACGGAGAATTCAGCGATGGCATTGATCCTGATCGTCGACGATTCACCCACCGAAGTGTTCGTGATGCAGAAAGCGCTCGAGAAGCACGGGTTTCAAACCGCCGCGGCCGAGAACGGGGCGGAGGGCATCCGCAAGGCGAAGGCGATGAAGCCCGACCTGATCTTCATGGACATCGTGATGCCCGGTGTGAACGGCTATCAGGCGACGCGCACGCTCGCGAACGACCCCGAGACGAGGCTGATCCCGATCATCATGGTCACGACCAAGGGCCAGGAGACCGATCGCGTCTGGGGGCTTCGGCAGGGCGCCGTCGACTACCTGGTGAAGCCCGTGTCGGTGCAAACCCTGGTCCAGAAGGCGCAAGCGGCGCTCGCGGTATGAGCGTGGCCGACGGAGTCGCCGGCGCCGGCCTTCGCGACCTCCGAGATCGCCCGTTCGAGCTGCTGCGCGAACTCGAGAGGCGCAGTCGCACGAAGAACGAGGGGATCGCCGCGGACGCCTCGGTCGGCCGCGAATGGGTCGGCGTCGCGTTCCGGATCGGGGGGGAGACGTTCTTGATCGCCCGGGAGGAGACGCGCGAGGTCCTCGGATACCCGCCGTCGGTGACCCGGGTCCCCGGCGCGAAGTCGTGGATCAAGGGGCTCGCCAACGTTCGCGGTCAACTGTTGCCGCTGATCGATCTGCGACAGTTCCTCGGCAGCGGCGCGACCGCGATCGGGCGCAATACCCGGATCGTCGTCGTGAACCATCGCGAGATCCCGGCGGGTCTGGTCGTCGACGAGGTGCACGGGTTCCGGCGCTTCGCCGAAGGTGAATTCAGCGCCGAACCGCCACCGACGGTGATCCGCTGCGACAGCTACCTTGCGGGCGCGTTCCGGCGCGGCGGCGAGTTGTGGCCGGTCTTGAGCATGAAGAGTCTCCTGGAGAGCGCGAGTTTCCTGCAGGCGGCGAGCTGAGCGTCCTCGGAGGCGCAATGAACGGACAGAATGAAGCCAATCGATGGGCGCTGATCGCGCCGGTGCTGGCCGGAGTGGCCGCGCTCGGGGTGCTCGTCGCCGGGGCGGTGACGGTCGCCGGGGACGCGGCGTTCGGGGTCCGGCAGGTCGCCGTGCTCGCCGCGCTCGCGGTCGCGCTCGGCTGCCTTGCCGTACTCGTGTGGGTATACCGCAAGGCGGTCGATCGACGCCGCGAGGCGGAGATGCGCGCGCGCGAGAACGACCGCAACCAGGAAGCGATCATGCGGCTGCTCGACGAACTGTCGAACCTCGCCGACGGCGACCTCACGGTCCAGGCGACGGTGACCGAGGACATCACCGGCGCGATCGCCGATTCGATCAACTATGCGATCGAAGCCCTGCGCGAGCTCGTGACGACGATCAATGCGGGCGCGATCCAGCTCGACGGAGCGACCAAGCAGGCGCAGGCGGCCGTCGCGCACATGGCGAAGGCGAGCGCCGCGCAGTCACGGCAGATCTCGGCCGCGAGCGAATCGGTCGCGGAGATGGCGTCGTCGATCGAGGAGGTGTCGGGGAATGCAGAGCGATGCTCGGACGTCGCCCGGCACTCGGTCGACATCGCGCACAAGGGCGGGGACGCCGTGCGTCGCACGATCGACGGCATGAACGCAATCCGCGAGACGATCCAGGAGACGAGCAAGCGGATCAAGCGGCTCGGCGAGAGTTCCCAGGAGATCGGCAACATCGTCGAGCTCATCAACGACATTGCCGAACAGACCAACATCCTCGCGCTCAACGCGTCCATCCAGGCATCGATGGCGGGCGAGGCGGGTCGTGGCTTCGCGGTCGTTGCGGACGAAGTGCAGCGGCTCGCGGAACGCGCGGCGAATGCGACCAAGCAGATCGAGGTGCTGGTGCGCACGATCCAGACCGACACCAACGAGGCGGTGGTGTCGATGGAGCGCAGCACGACCGACGTGGTCGGCGGTGCGCTGCTCGCCGAGAACGCCGGCGCGGCACTCGAGGAAATCGAACAGGTGTCGAACCAGATCGCGAGCCTCGTGCAGAACATCTCCGCGAGCGCGCGACAGCAGGCCGCCGCATCGGGGAACATCTCCAAGAACATGCAGGTGCTTCGGGAGATTTCGAGCCAGACCGCCGAGGGGTCCTCCACGACCTCCGCGTCGGTGTCGAAGCTCGCGGCGCTCGCGGCGCAATTGCGCAAGTCGGTCGCCGGCTTCCGCCTGGCCGATGCGGGTGCGACGACGGTCGTTGGATCGACGTCGTCGCGGCTGCCGGCGCTGAACGAGCCGGTGGGGACGACGGCTGACGTTCGATCCGCCGGCGTGAGCGCGGCGCCGATCGAGGAAGCCGGTCGGGTCCGCAAGGCCAGCGGGTTCGGCACCTGAGCGGCGCGCATCCGGACGCACCGATGACCGACATCAGTTCCCAGACGCTGCACGTCGTCGCCAAGGAACTCGCGACCACGCTCGGCGACGCGCGAGCGGCCCTGGAAGCCTACGCCGAGCGTCCCGATCATCGTGAGTCGCTGGAGACCTGCGCGGAGCAACTGCACGTCGCACACGGCGTGCTGCGCGTGGTCGAGGTTCACGGGGCTGCGCTGCTCGCGGAAGAGATGGAGCACGTCGCGCGCTACCTGCTGGAGGTCACCGACGACGAGAAGCGGCGGATCGAAGGACTCGATGCGCTGATGCGCGCGATGGTGCAGTTGCCGACCTATCTCGAGCGGGTCCTCTCCGGCGGCCGCGACCTCGCATTGATCCTGCTGCCGCTGCTGAACGACCTGCGTTCGGTGCGGGGCAGCCCGTTGCTGTCCGAAGGGACCCTGCTGCTTCTCAACCTGAAGTCCGATCAGATTCCCCGGACGCAGCGCGATGCCGAGGGCCAGGCCGCGGTCGCGTTGTGGGCACGTCGCCTGAGGCCGCGGTTCCAGGTGGGTCTCCTCGGGTTGATCCGCGGCGAGCGCACGGAGCAGAACCTGGAGATCATGGCGAAGGTCGCGGAGAAGCTCGAACAGGTCGCGACCACGCAACCGGTCTTCCAGTTCTGGTGGGTCACCGGCGCCGTGCTCGAAGCCTTGCAGGCGAACGGGCTCGAAGCGAGCGCGACCTTGAAGCGGCTCCTCGGTCAGGCGGATCGGCAGATCAAGGTGCTCTACGATCTCGGCGAAGAGCGCTATTGCGACAACCCGCCGGTCGAGCTGCTGAACAATCTCCTGTACTACGTCGCGCGTTCGTCCGCCGGCGGCGGGCGGGTCGGCGCGGTCCGTGCGTCGTTCAAGCTCGGCGATCTGTTGCCGGTCGACGATGCGATCGAGCAGGAGCGCGCGAACTTGTCCGCGCCGAGCGTCAAGCTCATGCGCACGGTCGGCGCCGCGATCAAGGAGGATCTGGCGAAGGTCAAGGACGTGCTCGACATCTTCGTTCGCCGCGGCGGAGGCCGCGTCGAGGAGCTCGCTCCGCAACTCGAGCTGCTGAAGAAGATCAGCGACACGCTCGGCGTCCTCGGCCTCGGCGAACTGCGACAGCGCGTACGCCGGGAAACCGCCGATTTGGGCGCGCTGCTCGCGTCCGGGGCGCCACCACCGGAGGAGGCGCTGCTCAAGGTCGCGAGCGTGCTGCTGTCGGTCGAGGACAGTCTCGACGACCAGCTGGTGCGGTTGATCCTGCCGTCGACCGCCGCACCGCCTGCGAACGAGTCCGACGATCTGGACTTCCGGCTCGTGAGCGAAGCGGTGCTTCGGGAGTGCAGCGTCAATCTCGCGCGGATCAAGGAAGCGATCTCGATCGCGGTCCAGAAGACCGGCGACTCCTCTCCCCAGGGGCTCGACAACGTCCCGCAGCTGCTGCGCGGGATCACCGCCGGTCTGCTGATGCTCGGCAAGACGCGCGCCGCGGAGTTGATGGACGCACTTGCGGTGCACGTCCGCGCGCTCGTCGAGCCCGGAGCGATCCCGCCCGAGCCGCTGCGCCTCGAACGCATCGCCGATGCGATCGTGAGCATCGAATACTACATGGAGACGATCCAGAGCGGCCGGAACGATCCGTGGTACATGCTCGACAACGCCGAAGCCTGCGTGAAGGCGCTCGCCGAGGACTTCGCGACGCGGTTGGCGGTCGAGCCGGCCGGTCCGCCGGTCGCCGCCGAAGCGACGGCGACCGTGAAGCTCGAGGCCCGCGATACGATGGTGCTCACGGTGACGCCCAGCACGCCGCCGCCGTCCGGGCTCGATGCGACGCTCGATCCGCAGCTCCTCGAGCTGTTCATCGAGGAAGCCAGGGACGAGGTGGCGGCGATTGCCCGACGGTTCCCGCTCTGGGAACAGAATCCGATGGACGGCGACTCGCTGACCGCGATGCGGCGCAGCTTCCATACGCTCAAAGGCAGCGGACGGATGGTCGGCGCCCGCGTGATCGGCGATCTCGCCTGGTCGATCGAGAATCTGTTGAACCGCCTGATCGACAAGACGCTCACGCGCACGCCGGCGATCCTGTCGGTCGTTCGCGCCGCGATCGACGCGCTCCCGCAGGTGATCGAACAACTCGAAACCGGTCGACCGACGCGCGTCTCGGTGGACGAGCTCATGGCCCGTGCGCATGCGTCGGTCGATGCGCGCGATGCGGCCGAGGTGCCTGCGGACACGCGGACCGACGCGGCGGCATCGGAGGAGATCGCGAGGACAACCGGCGCAGCGGAGGAAGGCGTCGCGGCCGACGAGCCGACCGAGGCGCAGGAGCCCGCGGCTGCCCCATCGGCGCCCGCGACGATGGACCCGATGCTCCACGACATCTTCAGCAAGGAGGCCGAGACCCATCTCGCGGCGATACGTCGCTATCTGCAGACGGAGCGCGGACGCCTCGCGCCGCACGATCTTCCGGAGACCATCTATCGGGCGGTTCACACCCTGTGCGGCAGCTCGAAAATGGCCGAGGCCCGCCACGGCATCCGCGTCACGGAGCCGCTGAATCACTATCTGCGCAAGGCCTACGACAGCGGTCTCGGGCTACCGGAGGCCGCGCTCGGGGTGCTCGAGGACGCGGTGGCCGCGATCGAGAACGTCGTCGCGCACATCGACGAATCGACGGTGTTCTTCGCCGAGCAACCCATGCTGCTCGAGCGAATCCGCGCGCTCGACGCCGAACTCGACGTCGAACTCGCGCGCGCCGCCGAGGATGTCGAGGCCTCGCAGGTACTGCCGTCCGAGGTCGCCGCGACGATCAGCAGCGCGCAATTCGCGGCGCCGGAACCCGTCCCGCCGTCCGAGCCGGTGCTCGAGCCCGCGCTGCCGGCCGAGTCCGCGCCGTCGCCGGCGCCGCGGAACGACGCCGCGACGCCGCCGGACGGCTTCGATCGCGAGATCGCCGACATCTACAGCGAAGAAGCCACGGAACTCCTCGAGAGCGCGCAGGCGTCGCTCGCGGCCTGGAGCGCCGATCGGAACGACAAGGGACCGGTCGCGGAACTGCAGCGCCAGTTGCACACCCTGAAGGGTGGCGCGCGGATGGCCGGCATCGCGCCGATGGGGGATCTGAGCCACGAGCTCGAGACCCTGGTGATACAGATCTCGAATGGCATCATTCCGGCGACCGAGGCCGCGCATGCGGTCCTGCAAGCGAGTCTCGACGAGCTCGCGTTGATGCGCGACCTCGTCAGCGCCGGCGCATGGCCGTCGGCGGCCGAGGCGCTGATCGGCCGAATCCGCGGGCTCGACTCGGGCGTCGTCGAGCCGGCGCCGGCGGCGGCCGGGCCCCCCGCGTCGCCGGAGCCCCGGATGCCGGACGTGCCGATCAACGGGGCCACAGCGCCGATCGCGGCGCCCTCTGCGCCGGCGGTGGCAGGCGCGGCGACGAACCCCGCGGTCTCCGGCGCCGCGCAGCCTTCCGCGATCGAACCGGTGGCGCCGCCGGTACCGCCGCCGGCCGATCTCGCCGCGTCGAGCCTCGAACTCTCGGTTGCGCCGACGCTGCCCGGGCGCGACCACGTTCCGGTCGAACGCGCGGAGATGGCGCGGGTGGACGCGGAGCTGCTCGACACGATGCTGAACAATGCCGGCGAGGTGAGCATCTTTCGTGCGCGTCTCGACCAGCAGATCGGCTCGATCGACTTCAATCTCGTGGAACTCGCGAGGACCGTCACGCGGTTGAAGGAACAGCTGCGGGGTCTCGAGATCGAGACCGAGACGCAGATCCTGCATCGGCACCCCGACGCGGATCCCCGTCGAAGCGAGTTCGATCCGCTCGAGCTCGATCGCTATTCCGCGCTCCAGCAATACTCCCGAGCGCTCGCGGAGACGTCGAGCGACGTCGCGAGCATCCAGGGTTTGCTCGAGAGCCTCGCGCGTGAGGCGCAGAACCTGCTCGCGCAGCAGGCGCGTGTGATCACCGAGCTGCAGAACAGCCTGATGCGCACGCGGATGGTGCCTTTCCAACGGCACGTTCAGCGGCTCACGCGGCTCGTCCGGCAAGCGGCCAACGACACGGGCAAGCGTGCCGAGCTCACGGTCGACGGTGCCGCGGCGGAGCTCGACCGGCAGATGCTCGAGCGCATGGTGCCCCCGCTCGAGCATCTGCTGCGCAACGCGATCGTTCACGGGATCGAGACTCCGGAGCGGCGCGCCGCGCTCGGCAAGCCCGCGGTTGGGCGAATCACGGTGAGCCTCGAGCGCGATGGCGCCGAGGTCGTGATCGTGGTCGCCGACGACGGTGCGGGCATCCCGGTCGGGCTGATCCGCGACAAGGCGATCGCGCTCGGACTCGTCGATCCACAGGGCCGACTGACCGACGAGGAAGCGATGCAGCTGATCCTCGAGCCGGGGTTCAGCACCGCCGGACGCGTGACTCAGGCGGCGGGGCGCGGCGTCGGCATGGACGTCGTCGCCACCGAGGTGAAGAAGCTCGGCGGCGGCCTGTTCATCGAATCGACGCTCGACAAGGGCTCTCGATTCACGATTCGGTTGCCGTTCACACTCGCGATCAGTCAGGCGCTGATCGTGCGCGTGGGCGACGAGACCTACGCGTTGCCACTCGCGACCGTCGAAGGCGTCGTGCGCTTGCCGCGCAGCATCGTCGCGCGCCACCTCGGGCGGGAGGGTCCGCTGTTCGAGTACGGCGGTCAGAAGTACCGGTTCCAGCATCTGGGCAATTTCGTCGGACTGGGTGCGTCGCACCTTCCGGAGAGCGACGTGTCGTTGGCGGTCGTGCTGATCCGCGCCGGCGAGCACTCGACGGCACTGGTGACCGACGAACTGGTCGGCAGCCGCGAGATCGTCGTGAAGTCGCTCGGACCGCAGATCTCCGCGATCCGTGGCATCGCCGGTGCGACCATCCTCGGCGACGGCCGGATCGTGATCATCCTCGACATGGGCGCGCTGGTGCGCTCGGAGTGGCGATCGCGCCCGAGCGACGTGCTGGCCGAGCAACGCGAGCGGCGCACCGTCGCGCTCGTGGTCGACGACTCGATCACGGTCCGGCGCGTGACGCAGCGGCTCCTCGAGCGCAACGGCATGCGCGTCGTCACTGCGAAGGACGGCGTCGAAGCCGTCTCGATCCTGCAGGACCTGAAGCCGGACGTGATCCTGCTGGACATCGAGATGCCGCGTATGGACGGCTACGAGGTCGCCGCGCACGTACGCAACGAACCGCGCCTGCGCGACGTGCCGATCGTGATGGTGACCTCCCGGGTCAGCGAAAAACATCGCGCACGGGCAATCGAGCTGGGCGTCAATGACTATCTCGGCAAGCCGTACCAGGAAAGCCAGCTGCTCGATGCCATCGAGCCGCTGGTGAACCGCCGCAGCGCGGTCGGCCAATGAAGCCCGGAGCCGCGCATGTCGAATCTGCGTGACGAACTGTACAGCCTGCTGGTGCCGCTGGTCGGCGAACGCTTGATCGTGCCACGAGCCTGTGTCGCCGAGGTCATCGGCTTCCAGGCCCCCGCGCCGATGACCAACGCGCCGCCGTGGTACCTCGGGCTCGTGACCTGGAACCAGACTCAGGTCCCGGTCGTCTCCTTCGAGGGCGCCCTCGGGCAGGCGATACCGGTCGTCTCGGGCCGTACGCGGGTGGTCGTCTTCCACGGAATCGACGACAAGCTCCAGTCCGGGTGCTTCGGGATCCTGACCCAGGGGTTTCCGCAGCTCGTGCGCGTGAACGCCGATGTGATCCGTCCGGACCCGTCGCGCGGATTTCCCGAGCGTGCTCCCGTGATCTGCCAGGTCCGCATGATCAACGAGACGCCGCTGATCCCGGACCTGCAGCGGCTCGAACAGATGATCGCCGAGGAAACCTCGGTTCTCGGCTGAGCGCGTGGGTATCCGGGCGGCGGATCTGCTCGAGCTGCTGCGCGCGGTTCGCGCGCAGCTCGCCGGGATGCACGCCCCGGAACTCGCGCGGTTCCTCGACGACTGGCCCCGCTGGGCATGCGCCGCCGCGGCGCCTGGCCGTCCTTCTGCCCGCCCCTTGCCAGTATTGCGATTCCTCGCGGCGACGATCGCGCGCACCCGCCGGCTCGATCCGCGCCTCGCGGTCGCGCTCACGCGCGCTGCGCCGGCACTGCGCTGGCGACAGACGTACTCGATCGCCGAGGTGAGCGCCGAGTTCCTCGCGAATTACGCGTGGGCCGAGTTCGTCGGCCCCGGCGCACCGGTTCGATGCGCGCACCTGTCGAGCGGTCTGCTGTTGCTCGGTCCCGGCGTTCACTATCCGGGACATCATCATCCGGCCGAGGAGATCTATGTGCCGCTCGCGGGCACGGCCGAATGGCAACGGGGATGCGAGCCGTGGACGAGGCGACCGCCCGGCACGATCGTGCTGCACCCGAGCGATGCGATCCACGCGATGCGCACCGGGCAGGAGCCGATGCTCGCGCTCTACCTCTGGCGCGGCGGCGGACTCGATCGCAGCGCACGACTCGCGCCGGAAGACGCCGCGTCGCGCGGCGGTGGTTTGACCGAGACGAGGCGATTTCGCTAAGGTGAGCTCGGAGCCGTCGGTATCCGGTCGACCGGATGCCGGCCCGCTGCGTCCGTGCAGCCTGTACGAAGCCGCCGTCCGGCGACGCCATGCGCCCGCCGGCCCCCGCTCGAGGATCGACCATGACAGGACAACCCGTTCCCGTGGGCCCTGGCCCATTCGCAGGATTTCCGGCGATGCTCGATACCCTCGTGCACGACGGGGTCGCGCGACTGATCGGCCCGGGCGCCGAACGCCCGGTGGTCGGCGCGCTGAGCGCGACCGACCTCGGCGTTGCCGCGGCATTCCTGCTCGCCGCGAGCGCGGCGACCGCGATCGCCTGGTTCGTGCTGCGCGGTGTCCGCCGCGGCGGCGAGGCGTCGACGCTGCGCGCGCACCTCCTTGCCGCGTTGCGCAAGCCGGTGTTCCTCGCGATCTGGGTCGCCGGCGGTTACCTCGCGCTGATCGCATTGTTCGGCCGCTCCCCGGGCGGCGTCGGGTCGCCGATGCGCGGGGCCGCGGGTCGTCTGTTCGACCTGGGTCTGTTCGCGGCACTCGTGTGGAGCGCGCAGCGCGGCACGTACGTGCTCGACCGCCGGCTCGAACGCTGGGCTGCAGGGACCGAGAGCCGTCTCGACGACGTGATCGCGATGCTGCTCGGCCGCACCCTGCGGATCGTCGTGCCGGTGTTCGGCGTGATCGTCGCGCTGCCGATCCTGGGTCTGCCGGCGCGCTATTCCGGGCTCGTCGCGACCGGGACGAGCGTGCTGCTGATCGGGGCGATCGGCTGGGCGCTGTTCGAGGCGGTCGGGGCATCGGAGCGCGCGCTGCTCGCGCGCTTCGACCTCGGCGCGAAGGACAATCTGCGGGCGCGCAAGCGGTATACGCAGGTGCACGTGATCGGGCGGATGGTCCGGGTGGTGATCGGCGTGTTCGCGGCTGCCTCCGTGCTGATGCTGTTCCCGGCGATGCGGCACCTCGGCACGAGTCTGCTCGCCTCCGCGGGAATCGTCGGCATCGTCGCGGGCATCGCCGCGCAAAAGACGCTATCGAACCTGTTCGCCGGAATCCAGATCGCACTGACCCAGCCGATGCGCCAGGACGACGTCGTGATCGTCGAGGGCGAATGGGGCCGGATCGAGGAGATCACCCTGAGCTACGTGGTCGTGAGGATCTGGGATGATCGGCGTCTGGTCGTGCCGCTCGGCTACTTCATTGAAAAGCCCTTCCAGAACTGGACGAGGAGTTCCTCCGCGCTCCTCGGCTCGGTCTTCGTCTGGGTCGATTATTCGTTTCCGATCGACCGCGGACGCGACGCATTGAAGCAGATCATCGAGGGCAATCCGCTGTGGGACGGACGGTTCTGGAACCTGCAGGTCACCGATGCGAACGAGCGCTCGATGCAGCTGCGCGTGCTCGCGACGGCGGCCGATTCGTCGAAGTCCTGGGACCTGCGCTGCCAGATCCGCGAGCAGTTCATCGACTTCATCCAGCGCGCCCATCCTCGCAGCCTGCCGGTGATCCGCGCCGAGATGGCGCCGTCCGCCTGAGCGGCGCTCAGCGCGAACCGTCGCGGGCGGCGGGCCTCGCGCCGCGCAGATCGCCGAACCGCGTCTGCAGCCATACCAGGGCCGCGATCGCGGCGGTCTCGGTCCGCAGGATTCGGGGTCCCAGGCGCACGCCGCGAAATCCGGCGATGCGCAGGCCGTCGAGCTCCTGCGGCTCGAATCCCCCTTCCGGACCGATCGCAAAGTCGAGCGCGACCGGCGCGGCGGCCGCCGTCGGCGCCGCCTCCTCGGGATCCGGCGCCACGTCCGGATCGAACACGAGGCGCGTGCCCGCGCTGCCGATTCCGCCGAGATGCTCGTCGAGTCCGCGGGGCGTGTCGATCGTCGGCACCCGGTTCCGACCGGATTGTTCGCACGCGGCCACCGCGATCGCACGCCAATGCGCCGTCTTGGATTCGGTCTGGGCGGCCGAAATCTTCACCACGCTGCGGCGACTCACCAGCGGGACGATGCGGGCGATCCCGAGTTCGGTCGCCTTCTGCACGATCCAGTCCATCCGGTCCCCTCGCGGCAGGCATTGCAGCAGCGTGAGCGCGACCGGCGATTCCCGGGTGACGGCCCGCGCGGCGCCGATCGCCACCGCGACGCGCAGACCGTGCACGCTCTCGATCCGAGACTCGAACTCGTGACCGTCACCGTTGAACAGCACGACGGGGTCACCCTCGCGCGCGCGCAGCACGCGCGCGACGTGCGTGGCGGCGTCCGCGGGCAGTTCCAGCCGGCCGCCCGAAGCGAGCGGCGCGGCGACGTACAGTCGCGTCAGTCGCACGTCGCGAGCTCGATGCCCTCGGCGGCGACGCTCGTGATCAAGTCGATGCCGGCCTCGTCGATCACGTAGGGCGGCATGAAGTAGATCACGTTGCCGAGCGGACGCAACAGCACGCCGCGCGAGAGCGCGTGTCGATAGACGCGACGCCCCCGCCGTTCCTGCCACGGGTAGGGTTCCCGCGTCGCCTTGGACTTCACCATTTCGATCGCGACGATCATCCCGCATTGCCGGACCTCGGCGACGTGCGGATGCGATTCGAGCTCTCGCGCCCGTGATCCAAGGCGGGCCGCCTTCACCCGATTCGATGTCACCGGGTCCTGTTCGGCGAACAGGTCGAGCGTCGCGAGCGCCGCGGCACAGGCGAGCGGGTTGCCGGTGTAGCTGTGCGAATGCAGGAATGCCCGCAGGGAGGTGTACTCGTCGTAGAACGCGTCGTAGACCTCGTCGCGGGTCATCACCACGGACATCGGCAGGAACCCGCCCGTGAGTCCCTTCGACAGGCACAGGAAATCAGGCGTGATCCCCGCCTGTTCGCACGCGAACATCGTGCCGGTGCGGCCGAATCCGACCGCGATCTCGTCGGCGATCAGGTGCACGCCGGTTCGATCGCAGGCCGCGCGCAGGCGCGCCAGATACGCCGGATGGTACATCCGCATGCCGCCGGCGCATTGCACCAGCGGCTCGACGATCACCGCGGCGATCTCGTCGGCGTGGCGCTCGAGGATCCGCTCCATCGCCTCGAAGCGTCGCAGGGAATGGTCCTCCCAGGATTCCCCGGGCTCCCGGTCGTAGCAGTCCGGCGACGGCGCCATGATCACGTCCATCAGCATCGGCCGGTAGAGCGACTTGTACAGGTCGACGTCTCCGACCGCGAGTGCGCCGAGCGTCTCGCCGTGATAGCCGTTCGCGAGCGCGACGAAACGGGTCTTGCGCGCCTTGCCGCGGTTGTGCCAGTAATGGAAGCTCATCTTCAGCGCCACTTCGACCGCGGCCGAGCCGTTGTCGGCGAAGAAACAGCGCGCGAGTCCCCGCGGCGCGATCGATACCAGGCGCTCGGCGACCCGGATCGCGGGCTCGTGGGTCAGGCCGGCGAAGATCACGTGCTCGAGCGTCTGCGCTTGCTGCGCGACCGCGGCCGCGATGCGCGGATTCGCATGCCCGAACAGGTTCACCCACCAGGAGCTCACCGCGTCGAGATACCGGTTGCCGTCGAAGTCCTCGAGCCAGACGCCGTCCCCGCGACGGATCGCGATCGGCGGCAGCGACTCGTGATCCTTCATCTGGGTGCAGGGGTGCCATACGACGCGCAGATCGCGGGGGACCAGGCCGGTACCGGGCGCGGTGGGGTCGGACGGTTCGGTCGGATTGGGATTCATGATGAACCGGATTTTGGCATATGCTGATCGCGAAGGAGACGGGATGGAACGCACACCGGCGCGCTTACCCCCGATCGAGGTCGACGCGCGGACCGGGCTGCTGGTCGGTGCGCGCGAGCGGCGGTCGCCCAATTGCGATGCGCGTCCGGCCGGCGCATCGATCGATCTGATCGTCGTTCACGGCATCAGTCTGCCACCGGGCGCGTTCGGCGGGCCGTGGATCGACCGATTGTTCACGAACACGCTGCCGCGCGAGGAACATCCGTACTTCGCCGAGGTGTGCGATCTGCGGGTCTCTGCGCACCTGCTGATCCGCCGCGACGGTGACGTGACCCAGTACGTTCGGTTCACCGACCGTGCCTGGCACGCCGGCCGCTCGAGCTACCAGGGACGCGAGGCGTGCAACGATTTCTCGATCGGCATCGAACTCGAGGGCGCCGATCGGATCCCGTACGACGATGCCCAGTACCGGGTGCTCGCGCAGGTCGTCGCCGCCCTGTGCGCCGCCTATCCCGGCCTGTCGCCGCAGCGGCTCGTCGGTCACAGCGACATTGCCCCGGGGCGTAAGACGGATCCGGGGCCGGCATTCGACTGGCCGCGCACCCGGCGGCTGGTTGCGCTCGCGCTCGGCGCCCGTACCGTTCAGCCGCGCGGCTGATCCTTCCCGGCGTCCGCCGTCGTTCCCCGCCACAGGGATTCACCCCCCGCTTCGGCTCGCGAGGCGATTCGCGCGAGCACGAACAGCAGATCGGACAGGCGATTCAGGTAGATCAGGGCCTCGGGGGCCACGGCGTCCGCTGCCGCGAGCGACCAGGCGCGTCGTTCGGCGCGCCGGCAAATCGTGCGTGCGAGGTGGCAGGCCGCCGCTGCCGGACCACCGCCGGGGAGGATGAACTCCTTCAGCGGCGGCAGGGTCGCGTTGAACGCATCGAGGTCACCTTCGAGGCGCTCGATCTGGGCCGTGCCGATCACCCGGTGGCCGGGTATGCACAGCTCCGCGCCGAGATCGAACAGGTCGTGCTGCACGCGCGTCAGGCACTCGCGCATCGCGTCCGGCAACCCGGCGACCGCAAGCACCATGCCGATCGCGCTGTTCGCTTCGTCGACCGTGCCGAACGCTTCGACGCGAGGATGGTCCTTGCGCACGCGGGTGCCATCGCCGAGGGCCGTCGTGCCGTCGTCGCCCGTGCGCGTGTAGATCTTGCTCAGCCGGTGTCCCATCGGGTGCCCTTCGGTGTGCGGTCGGGGCTCGGACGGTAGGCGGCGAGCGCGGTTTCTGTCAAGGTAAGCGCCGGCGGGTCGGCCGATCGGCGGCGCCGGTCCCGCCGGGAGTGCATCCTGGGATGAAACCTTCGAGCGAACTGCAGGCGGCTCTCGACGCCGCGGCCGCGGCCGCCGAGATCGCGCGCGCGCTGTACCGGCGCAATCTCGAGATCCGGCTCAAGGAAGACAAATCGCCGGTCACCGAGGCCGACTGGCGCTGCGAGGTCGCGATCCGCGAGATCCTCTCGGCGAGGTTCCCGAGCCACGGATTCCTCGGGGAGGAGACCGGGGGGTCCTCGACCGATGCGGAGTGTCTGTGGCTCGTCGATCCGATCGACGGCACCAAGGCGTTCATCCGCGAATACCCGATGTTCTCGACGCAGATCGCACTGATGCGCGCCGGCGAGATCGTGCTCGGCGTTTCCAGCGCCCCGATCTACGGCGAGATCGCGCACGCCGAGCGGGGCCGGGGTGCGTACCTGAACGGCGAACGACTCACGGTGAGCGACGTCGCGACGATCGAGGACGCGGCGCTCTCGTCGGGGAATCTGCGCACGCTCGCGAGCAGCGGCGGCTGGTCCGCGTACGGAGCGCTGGTCGCGCGCGTCGCGCGGATCCGCGGTTACGGCGACTTCCTGCACTATCATCTGCTCGCGGCCGGCAAGATCGACGCGGTCGTCGAGAGCGACGTGAACGTGCTCGACGTCGCGGCCGCGGTCGCGATCGTCGCGGAAGCCGGCGGCCGGTTCACCGACCTCGAGGGGCGGCCGATCACGCTCGGGTCGACCAGCGTGCTCGCGACCAACGGGCGTTTGCACGAGTCGGTGCTGCGGGCCCTGCGCGCCGCCGCGTAGGCGACGCGTGCCGCGGGGGGTCAGGGCTGCAGCCGCGTCGCCTGCCAGCCGCCCGATGCGGATCGCGTCCACCGCGCGCGGTCGTGGATGCGAAAGTCGCCCTCGACCCACAGTTCCAGCGCCTCGAGGCACAGGCGGTAGCCGCCCCAATGTTCCGGCCGCGGCACCTCGGTCGCGATCGATTGCGGTTCGGGCGTGCCCGGACCGCCATACGGGATCCCGAAACGTCGCGCGGTCGAGCCGACCGCGGCGATCAGGGCGCTGCGCGATTCCACCGGTTCGCTCTGGTGGCTCGCCCAGGCGCCGAGGCGGCTCTGCCAGGGACGCGACCGGAAGTAGCGGTCGTTGTCGGAGGCCGGCAATCGCTCGACCCGCCCCTCCGCACGTACCTGCCGATGACGGTGGTCCCAGTGGAACACGATCGCGGCGTGCGGATTGGCATCGAGCTCGCGACCCTTGCGGGACCGGTAGTTGGTATAGAAGGAGATGGTTCCCGCAGCCGGATCGATGTCCTTGCAGAGCACGATGCGTGCCGAGGGCCGTCCTTGCGCATCGG
Source organism: Gammaproteobacteria bacterium (assembly GCA_028870355.1). Lineage (GTDB taxonomy): Bacteria > Pseudomonadota > Gammaproteobacteria > Steroidobacterales > Steroidobacteraceae > Bog-1198. The sequence goes on from JAGWPU010000060.1 coordinate 27,190, forward strand.
CGGTCGCGAGCACCATCGCGTTCGGATTGGGCTGAGCGGCGTCGCGCTCGGCGTCGCGCAGCCAGTCCGCGACGACCGCGAGCGGGTTCCCGGGCAGGGGATCGGGTAGAGTCTCCATGGCGGAATGGTACTGGGTCCGGGGCCCGCGCGTCACGCGGGTGCGCGCCTTGCGATCCGCGCCGACGATCGCTAAAAGGAATCTACACGGCGCCGTCGAGAGCGCGGCGCTCCATCGAGGGAATCGACCGAGATGACTTTGGACGAATTGCGCGAGGCGCTGAGCGGGATCGATGCTCAGCTCGTCGAGTTGGTCGCGCGCCGGCAGGCGCTCAGCGAGCAGGTGGCGGCCGTGAAGCGGGCGACCGGCCGGGCGACCCGCGATTTCGCGCGCGAGCGCGAGGTGATCTTGAGGGGCCGCGAAACCGCCGAGCGGGCGCGCGTGTCGCCGGATCTCGTCGAGGCGCTCCTGCGCCTGCTGATCGAGTCCTCGCTCACGACCCAGGAACGGGCGCGCGTCGCGGCGCACGCGCAGGGCAGTGGCAAGCGCGCGCTCGTGATCGGCGGGCGGGGCAAGATGGGCGGGTGGTTCGCGGAATTTCTCGCATCACAGGGGTATCGGGTCGCGATCGCCGATCCCGCCGGCGCCGATCCGGCGTTCGATTTCGTCCCCGATTGGCGCGCCGATCCGCTGGAACAGGACCTGATCGTGCTCGCGACGCCGCTCGGCGTGACCGCGGGACTCCTGCAGACGCTGGCCGACCGCGCGCCCCGCGGCGTGATCTTCGACCTCGGCAGCCTGAAGACGCCGCTGCGCGCGGGTCTCGACGCACTGATCCGCGCGGGCTGCCGGGCGACCTCGATCCATCCGATGTTCGGTCCGGACACCGAACTCCTGTCGGGCCGGCACGTGATCTTCATCGACCTCGGCAACGCGGAGGCGTTGCGCGAGGCGCAGGCGCTGTTCGCCCCGACGATGGCCGAGCGGGTCGTGATGAGTCTCGACGAGCACGATCGCCTGATCGCGTATGTGCTCGGCCTGTCGCACGCGCTGAACATCGCGTTCTTCACGGCGCTCGCGGAGAGCGGGGAGGCCGCGCCCCGGCTCGCGCGGCTGTCGAGCACGACCTTCGATGCGCAACTCGACGTCGCGAGCCGCGTCGCCGTCGAGAGCCCGGATCTGTATTTCGAGATCCAGAGCCTGAACGACTACGGCGGCGAATCGCTGCGCGCGCTGCGCGCCGCCGTCGAGAAGCTGGTCGCCGCGGTCGCGAGCGGCGATGCGGCCGGCTTCGCCGCGATGATGAATCGCGGGCGAGCGTATTTCGACGTCCGAGCGGCGTCGCGAGCCGGCTGAGCGCATGCCGGAGCAGCGGCCGTCGCCAGAGGTCGAGGAACTGCGCCGGCGGCTCGCCGAACTGACCGCCGAGGCGACGCAGAACGCGGCGATCCTGAAGCGTACCCAGGAGCGCGAACTGACCTTGCTACGGGCCGATACGCTGCCGCAGCTCCTGCGCGAGATCGTCGAGGGATTGCGCTCGTCCTTTGGCCTCGAAGCGGTGAGCCTCGTGCTGCTCGATCCGCAGCACGAAGTCCGTCATCTCCTGATCGCCGGCGGCGACCGTCCCGAGGAATTCCGTCACGTCTCGTTCGTCGACTCGCTGGTCGGTCTCGCGCCGCAGCTGACGGGTTCGCAGAAGCCCTGGCTCGGTCCGTTCGTCGGCGCCGATCATCGATTGCTCTTTCCTGCCGCGGGCGATCTGCGCAGCGTCGCGCTGATCGCGTTGCCGCGCAAGGACCACGCGATCGGCGCGCTGTGCCTCGGGAGTCGCGACCCGGTCCGCTTCACGCGCCATCACGGCACCGACTTTCTCGCACACCTCGGCGCGGTGGCCGGCCTGTGCGTGGAGAATGCGATCAACCGCGCCCGCTTGCTGCGCGCCGGGATCACGGACTTCCTGACCGGCTGGCACAACCGTCGCTATCTGCAGCAGCGCATCAAGGAAGAGCTCGGGCGCGCGCAGCGTCGCAACGGGTCGGTCGCCTGCCTGATGATCGACATCGATCGCTTCAAGAGCATCAACGATGCGTACGGCCACCTGGTGGGCGATCACGCGCTGCGGGAGATCGCCCAGCGGATCGAAGGCCAGATCCGCAGCATGGACACCGCTGCGCGCTTCGGCGGCGACGAACTCGCGGTGCTGCTGCCCGACGCATCGGTCGGTGAAGCGGTGGCGCTGGCGGAGCGCATTCGCAGCGCGATCGCGGCAGAAGCCGTATCCTTGGCGCCAGGTACCAGCAGAATCGTGACCGTGTCGATCGGCGTGGCGGCCCTGGCGCCGAACCGCTACGACGGGGATCTCGCGGCGCTCGCGAGTCGCCTGCTCGCCGATGCCGACGCGGCGCTCTATCGCGCGAAGGCGCTGGGTCGAAACCGCGTCCAGGCGGGGCCGGGCTGAGTGCCAAAAGCGGCGCTCGATATGGAACAATGCGGGATCATGTCGATAGAACCGAAGGTCGACACCATCGACAAAGACGGCTTTCGCGCGAACGTCGGGATCGTGCTCACCCGAGAATCCGGGGCGGTGTTCCTCGGCGGTCGCGTCGGGGGGCGAGGCTGGCAGTTCCCGCAGGGCGGCGTCAACCGCGGCGAACGGGTCGAGGACGCGCTGTTCCGGGAACTGAACGAAGAGATCGGACTCGAGCCGAGCGACGTGGAGGTGCTCGGCTCCACCCGCGGATGGCTGCGCTACCGCCTGCCACGGCAATACGTCCGGGATCGCTGCATCGGTCAGAAGCAGCGCTGGTATCTGCTGCGCCTGGTCAGCGACGAGTCGCGACTGCGATTCGATACCACCGCGCAGCCGGAGTTCGATCGCTGGCGCTGGGCGGAGTACTGGACGCCGGTGCGCGAGGTGGTTTATTTCAAGCGCCGCGTGTACGTTCGCGCACTGCACGAGCTCGGCGCGCTGCTGTTCCCCGGCGGTCTCCCGCCGTATCCGCAGTGGTGGCCCGAGATCGACGCGGTCACCTGATCTCGCGCCACGTCAGAACGGCTTGACGATCACCAGGACCACGATCGCGATCAGGAGCAGCGAGGGGATCTCGTTGTACACCCGGTACCAGCGTGACGAATGACGATTGCGCCCCTGCGCGAACGCGCGCATCAGGCGGTAACACTGCGCGTGGTACGCGATCAGCACGGCGACGCAACCGAGCTTCGCGTGCAGCCACCCGGCGCGCAGCCAGAACGACCTGAGCTCTGCCGGCGTACTCGCGAGCAACCCGATCCCGAGCACGATCGTCGCCGCGCCGCCGATCGTCATCAGCTTGAAGAGCCGGCGCTCCATCGTCTCGAAGCGCGCGAGGCCTGGCGGATCGGTGGTCTCGGCGTGATAGACGAACAAGCGCGGCAGGTAGAACAAGCCCGCGAACCAGGTCACCATCGCGATCACGTGAAACGCCTTCAACCACAGCATCCTCGACTCCTCGTCCGGTGATGCGGCCGCCGCCGGGCGCGCCGCCGCTGCGCGCGCCACCCGTCGCCGATCGGCGACGCTCGGGCGCCTGGCGCGGTATCGTCTCACAGAACGCCGATCGGTTCGTGTAATGTCACGATTTCCCTGGCCTGGCGAGCGGCTGAAACCGGGACTGATGGCGGATCCGACGCGCAAACTGGTCGTGCGCAGTTATGCGCCGAGGCGCCGCGCGCTGCTGCTCGGCGCGGCGGTCTGCCTCGGCGTGGTCGGCGCGTACGGCGCGTTCGAGCTGGGTCGTGCCCTGGCAGGCTACGACGTGATCGAGGCGACCCGCGCTGCATGGGCTGCGAGCCGGCGGATTCGGGCGCTCGAGCGGGAGAACGCGAAGCAACGCGCCGAGCTCGCCGCCGCCGACGTCGCCCGTCGGGTCGATCGCGAGGGAGAGGCGCAGCTCGAGCACAATCTCGCGGACCTGCAGGGGCAGATCGCCCGGCTCAACCAGAGCCTCGCGTTCTATCGCGGGCTCGTGCAGCCGGATTCGATCGTCAAGGCCAAGGTGCAGCAGATGCAGATCGTCCCGTTGCCGGCGCCGAGGCGGTTTCGCCTGAAGTTCATGCTGATGCAGGTCGGCTCGCCGACCCGCGCCGTCGCCGGACGAATCGCGCTCTCGCTGCTCGGACGCCGTGGCGCTGAGGAAAGCCGGCTGTCGCTCGCTCAGGTCTCCCGAACGCCTCGGGCGAGCCTGCGATACTCGTTCCGGGATTTCCAGAATTTCGACGTGACCGTGCGTTTGCCGCCGGGTTTCGCGCCCGAGCGCATCGGCGTCGTGCTGCGCGACGGCGCGGGCCGGGAGTATCGTCAGGCGTTCCTGTGGAGGACGCGGGGCATGAGCGCGGAAGCGGACGGCGCCCCGCACGGGGCGATCAACGGGGGGGGGCTCGATGTTCAAGCGAAAGCGCCGTAGGCTGCCGCGCATCCATACGCTGATCGGCGCGCAAACCCGGATCGACGGCGACGTCGAGTTCGGCGCCGGGGGGCTTCACCTCGACGGCCGGATCAACGGGAACGTGATCGCCGATCTGGAGATTTCGGCGACACTCGTCGTCAGCGAGCAGGGCTGCATCGACGGTTCGGTCAAGGTCGCGAACGTGATCCTGAACGGGGTGATCAAGGGCGACATCGAAGTCGCCAAGCGCGTCGAACTCGGGCCGAAGGCGCGCGTCCTGGGAAACGTCTCCTACGAAACGATCGAGACCGCGGTCGGAGCCCAGATCAACGGCCAGCTGATCCACCGGACGCCGGCGGCCCCGACCGACGCCCCGTCCGCCGGCGAGCCGGCGGACGGCGTGGCCGAGGGCCGGGTGGCCCGTGCGGCGCCGCCGGATCGATAAACGCGTGTTTTTGCCCCGGCGGGGCGCGACGGGGTAAAATGCAATCCATGGGCGATCTCAACGTGATCTCGGACGCGCCGCCGGCCCCGCCGGCGATCCTGGTGTTCACCGACGCTGCGGCTGGCAAGGTCGGGGAGCTGATCCGCGAGGAAGCGAACCCGAACCTCAAGCTGCGGGTGTTCGTGTCGGGCGGCGGGTGTTCGGGCTTTCAATACGGTTTCACGTTCGACGAGAGCGTCGAGGAAGGCGATTTCCTGATCGAGAACGGCGGCGTCACGTTGCTCGTGGATCCGACCAGCGCGCAGTACCTGATGGGTGCCGAGATCGATTACAAGGAAGATCTCGAGGGTGCACAGTTCGTGATCCGCAATCCGAACGCGAAGACGACCTGCGGCTGCGGTTCCTCGTTCTCGGCGTAAGCCCGGGCGTCTCGATCGATGGCCAGGGGGCGTGCCGTTCCTGACGTGCTCGCGGCCGTCGATCTCGGGTCGAACAGCTTCCACATGGTGGTCGCGCGGCACTCGCACGGCCAGTTGCTGATCCTCGACCGCTTGCGAGAGACCGTGCGGCTCGCGACCGGTCTCGACGAGAGCGGACGGCTCGACGAGGCCGCGATGGGTCGGGCGCTGCGCTGTCTGGAGCGGTTCGGCGAGCGACTGCGGGCGATGCACGCGGACAGCGTCCGCGTCGTCGGTACGAACGCGCTGCGCCACGCGCGGCGCAAGCGCTGGTTCCTCGAGCGTGCCCGCGCCGCCCTCGGCCACCCGATCGAGATCATTTCCGGGCTCGAGGAAGCGCGCCTGATCTATTCCGGCGTCGCGCACACCAGCCCCCTGAATCCCGACCGGCGTCTGGTCATCGACATCGGCGGCGGATCGACCGAGCTGGTGATCGGCCAGGGCTTCGAGCCGATCCTGCTCGAGAGCCTGTCCGTCGGCTGCGTCGGGCTCGCGGGGATCTTCGACGACGGCCGGGTCACGCCGAAGCGCATCGAGCGCGCGCGGACCGCGGTGCGCCTCGAACTGGAGCCGATCCTCGAGAGCTATCGCAAGCAGGGCTGGCTCGAGGCGTTCGGCAGTTCGGGCACCGTGCGCGTGATCGGCGAGGTCTTGCGCCGGATGGTCCCGGAAGAGCCGTGGATCACCGCGGCGAACCTTCGCAAGATCGCTGAGCGGATGCTCGCGGCGGGGAACGTCGCCCGCCTCGACTCCCTCGGCGTCGATGCCGAGCGCGCGCCGGTGTTTGCGAGCGGCTTCGCGATCCTCTTCGAAGTGCTCGAGAGCCTGTCGATCGAGCGCCTGCGAATCGCCGAGGGCGCGATGCGCGAGGGGCTTCTGTACGACCTGATGGGTCGCTTCACCGACGAGGATGCGCGGGTGCGCAGCGTGCGCGCGATGGAGGCCCGCTATCACGTCGACGCGCGGCAGGCCGATCGCGTCGAGGCAACCGTGGTCGCGCTGCTCGCCCAGGTGGAGTCCGACTGGGGACTCGAGGATCCGCTCGCCGAGCTTGCGCTGCGCTGGGCCGCACGCCTGCACGAGACCGGCCTCGACATCGCCCATTCGAAGTACCAGCGTCACAGCGCTTACCTCCTCGAGAATGCGGACATGCCGGGATTTCCGCGCGAGGAGCAATTGCTGCTCGCGGCGCTGGTCGGCGGCCACCGTCGGCAATTGTCGCTGGAGACGCTCGAGGACCTCGTGCCCCCCTGGGACCGGCTCGGCGAGTACCTGATCGTGCTGCTGCGCCTCGCGGTGCTGCTGCACCGGGGGCGCAGCGCCGCGCCGCTGCCCGACGTGCGGTTGCGCGTGAAAGGACGCCATCTCGCGCTGGATCTGCCTGCGCGCTGGATGAAGGATCATCCGTTGACGATCGAGGACCTGGTTCAGGAGCGGCAATACCTGAAAGCCGCCGGGTTCCGGCTGAGCTTCGGCTGATCCGTCGCGGCTCAGCCGTCGCCGCCGCCCGGTCGTCCGGTGTACGCCTGCAGCAGCCGGGTCTGCGCACACAGGCCGGTGGCGCCCGACGGGCGCCGGTAGCGGCCGTCCGCATCCAATCTCCAGCTCTCGATGTCGTCGCGCAGGTACAGGTCGAGTTCGTCGATCACGCGGCGACGGAACGCGGCGTCCTCGACCGGGAACGCGACCTCGACTCGCCGATAGAGGTTGCGGTCCATCCAATCGGCACTCCCGCAGAATACCTCGGGTTCACCGCCGTTCTCGAAGTAGTACACGCGGGAGTGCTCGAGGAATCGGCCGACGATCGAGCGGACCACGATGCGTTCGGAAACCCCGGGGACGCCCGGCCGCAGACAGCACACGCCGCGGACGATCAGGTCGACGTCGACGTTCGCCTGCGAGGCCCGGTACAGCGCCCGGATCATCTTCGATTCCGTCAACGCATTCAGCTTCGCGATCACGCGGGCGGGCCGGCCGGCGCGGGCGTTGTCGATCTCTCGATCGATCTTCTCCAGCAGCACGTTCTGCAGGGTGAACGGCGCGTGCAGGAGCTTGTGCAATCGCGGGCTGCGGGTCAGGCCGGTCAGCTGCAGGAAGATCTGATGGATGTCCTCGCCGATCGCCTCGTCGGCGGTCAACAGCCCGTAGTCGGTATACGCGCGCGCAGTGCGCGCGTGATAGTTGCCGGTCCCGAGGTGGCAATAACGCCGTAGCCCGTCCTCTTCGCGCCGGACCACCAGCACGAGTTTCGCGTGGGTCTTGTAGCCGACGACCCCGTACATCACGTGCGCGCCCGCTTCCTGCAGCTTGGTCGCGATGTCGATGTTCGCCTCTTCGTCGAACCGGGCCTGCAGTTCGATGATCACCGTCACGTCCTTGCCCGCGAGCGCCGCGTCGCACAGGGCCTGCACGATGCTCGAGTCGCTCCCGGCCCGGTAGAGCGTTTGCTTGATCGCGAGCACGCTCGGATCCGCGGCGGCGTGCCGGATGAAATCCACGACCGGCGAAAACGACTCGAACGGGTGGTGCAGCAACACGTCGCCGTCGCGCAACGCGGCGAAGGGCTCGGCCGGGGACCGCAGACGTTCCGGGACGTACGGCGCGAACGCGGGGTACTTCAGGTCCGGGCGACCGAGGAGATCGTAGACGGCCATCAGGCGATTGAGATTGACCGGGCCGGGGACGCGGTACAGATCCTCCTCGGTCAGCGAGAACTCCCCGAGCAGCACCTCGAGGATCTCGCGCGGGCAGTCGTGTGCGGTCTCGAGCCGGACCGCGTCGCCGTAGCGACGTGACGCCAGTTCCCCTTCGACCGCGGCCAGCAGGTCGTCGGCCTCCTCGGGCTCGACGTACAGGTCGCTGTTGCGGGTCACGCGAAATTGATAGCAGCCGCGCACCCGCATCCCGTCGAACAGCTGCGAAACGAATGCCTCGACGATCGTTCCGAGGAACACGAAGCTGCGCCCGCCGAGGAAGTCGGGCAGGCGAATGATCCGCGGCAGCGAGCGCGGCGCCTGCACGACCGCCAGACCGCTGTCGCGGCCGAAATCGTCCTCGCCCTCGACCACGACCGCGAAGTTCAGGCTCTTGTTCAGGATCTTCGGAAACGGTCGTGCCGGATCGAGCGCGAGCGGGCTCAGCACGGGCTCGACCTCACGGGCGAAATACGCCTCGAGCCACCGGGCCTCCTCCGGCGTCCAGCGGTCGCGGGTGATGAACTCGATTCCCTCGCGCGCGAGCGCCGGCGTGAGCGCGTCGTTGAGCAGCGCGTATTGCTCCTCGACGATGCGCCGCGCGCGCCCGCCGATCGCCCGCAGCTGCTCGGTCACGCCGATCCCGTCCGGTCCGCTGCGGGTCGCGCCCGCTTCCGCGAGCTCCTTCAGGCCCGCGACCCGGATCTCGAAGAACTCGTCGAGGTTCGAGCAGGAGATGCACAGGAACTTCACGCGCTCGAGCAGCGGGACCGACGGGTCCTTCGCCTGCTCGAGCACGCGCTGGTTGAATTCGAGGAACGACAGCTCGCGATTGAAGTAGAGCGTGGCGGCGCCGAGATCGACGTCGTTCATGCGCGCTCTCGCCGCGTCGCCGGGTAGATCCCGCCGAGCACGCGCGGGCCGCGCGCGCCGGTCACGCTCGCGGCGCTCGACGGCAGTCCCGCGAGGGTGCGTCGCGCGAAGAACGCGAACGCCGTCGCCTCGACGAAATCAGGATCCAGGCCGAGCGCGGCGGTGGTCGCGACCCGCGAGGGTGCCGTCCGCCGGCGCAGTGCGTCGAGCAGGCCAGGATTGTGAGCCCCGCCTCCGCAGACGTACAGCGCCGCCCCGGGCGCGACCTCGGCGACGGCGCGCGCGATCGTCTCCGCGGTGTATTCCCGCAGCGTCGCCTGCACGTCGGCCGGGTCGACCGCAGGGGCCTTCGAACGGTGGGCGTCGAGCCGGGCGTCGAGCCACGGCAGGTTGAAGAGCTCCCGACCGGTGCTCTTCGGGGCGGGCCGCGCGAGGTAGGGTTCGGCGAGCAGTTCGGTGAGCAGCGCGGCGTCGCAGCGTCCGCTCGCCGCGAAGGCCCCGTCGCGGTCGAACGGCTCATGACGCCAGCGCTGCATCCAGGCGTCCATCAACCGGTTGCCCGGTCCTGTGTCGAAGCCGCGGAGTGGAGTGTCGCGCCGCAGCACCGTCAGGTTCGCGATCCCGCCGACGTTCACGATCACCCGATCCTCGCGGTCGCTGCGAAACGCGCCGTCGTGGAACAGCGGGACCAGCGGCGCGCCTTGCCCGCCGGCCGCGACGTCGCGGCGCCGGAAGTCGGCGACCACGGTGATTCCGGTCGCTTCGGCGATCACGTTCGGGTCGCCGATCTGCCAGCTGAACGGCGTGGGGGGCGCGATGCGGTGCCGTAGCGTCTGGCCGTGGCTGCCGATCGCGGCGATCGTGCCGGAGTCGATCCCCGACTGCGCGAGCAATGCGTTCGCCGCCTGCGCGAACGCGCGGCCGACGTCGACGTCGAGTTGCCCGACCGCGTCCAGCGAGACGGCGTCGGCGTCGTCGAGCATCGTGGCCAGCCGTTGCGCGAGTTCCCGTGGATACTCGGTCGCGGCGGCGGCGAGGATGCGCAGCGGCGACGCGTCGAAGTCGACGACGACGGCATCGATCGCATCCATGCTGGTTCCCGAGATCAGACCGACGTACCAACCCATCGCGGGTCCGTCGCGGCCGTCAGTTCGGCGTGATTCGGGACGCCGGCAAGACCGTCCGGGGTGCGATGTTCGCGGCGGTCGCGGTGCGTCGCCCTCCGCCGAGCAGTGGCGACTGCAGATCCGCAAGCCAGGGTGCGGTTTGCAGCCGGAACGCCACCAGGGAGTTGCCCCGCAGCGGCGGCGCGCCCGGCAGACGGACCGTCTGGGGATTCTCGTGGACGTCGCCGATGCGATACTCGTAGTGCAGGTGCGGACCGGTCGCGAGCCCCGTCATGCCGACGTACCCGATCACCTCGCCTTGCCGGACCGCTTCTCCGCGGTGCAGCCTGCGCGCGAAGCGCTCGAGGTGCGCGTAGAGCGTCGTGATGTGGTCGGCGTGCGCGAGGATCACGGTGTTGCCGTAGCCGTCCTCCTGCCCGAGGAATTGCACGCGGCCGTCGCCGGCGGCGTGCACCGGCGTGCCGAGCGGTGCGGCGTAATCGGTGCCGAGGTGCGGTCGGATCACGTGGAGGATCGGGTTCATCCGGTGCAGGTTGAATGCCGAACTGATCCGCGTGAACGCGAGCGGCGCGCGCAGGAATGCCTTGTGCATCGGCTGGCCGGACGGGGTGTAGTATCCCGCGACCCCGTCCGGGCCGACGAAGCGCACCGCTTCGTAGACGTGGCCCGCGTTCACGAACTTCGCGGCGAGGATCTTGCCGTCGCGCAGGTATCGGCCGTTTTCGAACAGCTGCTGGTAGACGACCGTGAATCGATCGCCGCGGCGCAGGTCGAGCACGAAATCGACGTCCCACGCGAAGATGTGCGCGAGTCGCAGCGCGATCGCGTCGGAGACGTGGGCCGCCTGCGCCGCCTGGAACAGCGAGGAGGTGATCGTCGCGCGGGCGGTGCGAAGACGCGTCTGAATCGGATCGGTGACCACCTGGGCGGTGTAGCCGCCCGCGCGGCGCACGACCTTCAGCGTCTCGGTCGGGCTCAACTTGCGCGTCAGCTCGTTCACTTCGCCGGCCGAATGCCGCAGTTCGATCGATTCGCCGGGCTTCAGGAAATCGAGGCTCTGCCGAATGCCCGGGAGGTCACGGATCTCGGCGAGATCGGTCTTGTCGAGCGCGAAGCGCCGGAAGATCGAATCCAGGGTGTCGTTGCGCCCGACGACGACGTCGATCGTCGAGCCGAGGCCGGCCTGTTGCACCGCGGCGGGCATGCTCCCGGCCGGCGGCTGCGGGACCGGCGCCTTCGCGCCCGGATAGATCAGCGGCGCCGGCGTCGCGGCGACGGTCGGGCCCGGGTCACGCGCGGCGTGCCAGAGCAGCAGAACCGCGCTCGCGATCGCGGCGAACGGCGCGACGCGGGCGGTGAATCGGTGGAATTGCCGCGACAATACGCGGACTGTCGAGCCGTCCCGACGCACGGTTCCACTCCTCGAGGCTGAATGAGCCGGTAAGGCTAGCGGCGAGCCGCCGCCCGGTCAATGCCGTACGTGATCGCCGACGCTGGCGAGCCGTGCGGTCGGCCGGTTAAAGTGCCGCGGCGCCCGCGCGGGCGCGATCCGGCGAGGATGAGACCAGTCGTGACTGCAATCGACGAACAGTTGAGCGAGTTGGCGCGCGGCGCCGTCGACGTGATCCAGATCGACGATCTGCGCAAGAAGATCGAGCGGGGCGCACCGCTTCGCGTGAAGGCGGGCTTCGACCCCACCGCCCCGGACCTGCACCTCGGCCATACGGTGCTGATCAACAAGCTGCGCCAGTTCCAGCAGTTCGGCCACGACGTGATCTTCCTGATCGGGGACTTCACCGGACTGATCGGCGATCCGACCGGCAAGAGCGCGACGCGGCCAAGGCTCAGCCCGGCGCAGATCGCGGCCAACGCGCGCACCTACCAGGACCAGATCTTCAAGATCCTCGATCCCGAGCGTACCCGGATCGAGTTCAATTCGCGCTGGATGGGCGCGATGAACGCCGCGGAGCTGATCGAGCTCGCCGCGAAGCACACCGTCGCGCGCATGCTCGAGCGCGACGACTTCCACAAGCGCTACAAATCCGGCCAGCCGATCGCGATCCACGAATTCCTGTACCCGCTGGTGCAGGGATACGACTCGGTCGCGCTGCGAGCGGACGTCGAACTCGGCGGCACCGACCAGAAGTTCAACCTGCTGGTCGGCCGGCAGCTGCAGGAGGCCTACGGGCAAGAGCCGCAGATCGTGATCACGATGCCGCTGCTCGAGGGGCTCGACGGCGTCCAGAAGATGTCGAAGTCGCTCGGCAACACCATCGCGATCCAGGATGCGCCGGCCGAGATGTTCGGAAAGCTCATGTCGATCTCCGATACCTTGATGTGGCGATATTTCGAGCTCCTGAGCTTTCGGCCGCTGCGCGAGGTCGGCGCGTTGCGCGCCGCGGTCGAGAGCGGCCGGAATCCGCGCGACGCGAAGATCGAGCTCGCGCTCGAAGTCGTCGCGCGATTCCACGGCCACGACGCTGCGGCGGGTGCGCAGGCGGACTTCGCCGCGCGCTTCCAGCGGGGCGTGCTGCCGGCGGATCTGACCGAGCAGGATCTCGAGATCGACGGGACGAGCGCGCGACTCGCGTCGGTGCTGAAGTCGCTCGGCCTGGTCGCGAGCACGTCGGAGGCGACGCGCAAGATCGTCGAGGGCGCGGTGCGCGTCGATCAGCAACGGATCGAGGATTCGCGTCACGAACTGCTCGCGGGCTCCAGTTACGTCGTCGCGGTCGGCAAGCGAGCGATCGCGAAAGTGCGGCTGCGCAGCCGCGACTGAGAGCGTCGGCGAGCGCGCAACCGGCGGCACGATGCGGTGCCGCGCGTCGCGGTGCGCAACGAGCGCGCGACCGCGTGTGACAATCAGTTGACAGCATCGAAAGGGGGGCTATACTGCGCGCCCTTTCGAGAGAAAGGCGGGCGACGGAAGATTTTGGCCGTTGACGGCACCGAAAAGTCCGCTATACTTGAAAGTCTTTCCCGAGACCTTTGTCGTCCGGGCCGCTCTTTAAAAATTCGGGTAGGTAATTTGTGTGGGGACTCGCGTCAATGGCGCCTTTGGTGCAATTGAACGAGTACCGAA
>JAGWPU010000061.1 GCA_028870355.1 Gammaproteobacteria bacterium
ACGCGGGCGGCACCGACGCCGACGAACAGTTCCACGAATTCGGAGCCGCTGATCGACAGGAACGGCACGCCCGCCTCGCCGGCGACCGCCTTCGCGAGCAAGGTCTTGCCGGTGCCGGGCGCCCCGACGATCAGGATGCCCTTCGGAATGTGTCCGCCGAGGCGACGGTAGCGCTCGGGATCCTTCAGGAAGCGCACGACCTCCATCAATTCTTCCTTCGCCTCGTCGATGCCCTCGACGTCGGCGAAGTGCACGCCGGTCTCCTTCTGCACGAACACCTTCGCGTGACTGTGGCCGATCTGCGCGATCGATCCGGGACCGGCTTCGGTCCGCCGGAGCATCATCGTCCACAGTCCGGCGATCAGCAGGCCCGGGATCAGCCATGCGAACAACGTCGAGGTCCAGTGGCTCTCGGCCGCGCCCTCGTAATGCACCTTCGCCGCATCCAGCGCGGCCACGAGTCCCGGGTCCTCGACCCGCCGCGTGAGGAAGCGATGCGCCCCGTGCTCGTCGGTGTTCTTGTCGAGTGCGGCGACGGTCTTCGGCGCCAGCAGCGTCGCGAGGCCGGCCGTGTCGACCGTTCCCTCGATCGTCGTCTCGCCGATCGTGAGGTCGTCGACCTTGTGTGCCTGCAGCAGGGTCTTGAAGTCGCTGTAACTCAGCGTCTCGGGCGTCGGGCTGGACAGCAGCAGTTGCAGCACCACCAGCAGCGCGACCACACCGACGAGGTACCACGCGGTCAGCGGTCGCTTGCTCTCTTCCATCCGCGATTCCTCCCAGACCGCTGCGCAGTCCGGGCCGCCGCGGCGGCGGCCCGGGCGCAGGCGCCTATCGATCCGATGCGGGCAGTCGTTTGCCGGGCGCGATGTCGACGACCGACGTGACCAGTTCGATCAGCGCCGGCCCCGGCGCGGCCCGCGCCTCGGTGAGTGCGGCGGCGAATTCCTCGGTCCGGGCGACGCGCAGCGCGCGCAGCCCGAACGCGCGTGCGTACGCGACGAAGTCCGGGTTGTGCAGCGCAGTCGCCACGGTGCGTCCCGGGAACCGGTTCTCCTGATGCATGCGAATCGTTCCGTAGCTGCCATTGTTGATGATCAGGAACAGGATCTTCAAGCCGCGCGCGGCCGCGGTCGCGAGCTCCTGCGCGGACATCAGGAAGCACCCGTCGCCCGCGACGCAGACGACCTCCCGCCCCGGATGCGCAAGCTTCGCGGCGATCGCGGCGGGCACCGCGTAGCCCATCGCGCCGCTCCCGGGCGCGAGCTGCGTGCCGTGCGTGTCGTGCCCGAAGAATCGGTGCAGCCACGCGGCGTAATTGCCGGCGCCGTTGGTCACGATCGCGGATTCCGGCAGGTCCGCGCGCAGCTGCCGGAACACGCGCGAGAGGTTCAGATCGCCGACGACCTCGACCGGCTCGATGAACGCGACGTGCTCGGCGCGCGCCGCGCGCGTCCAGTCGGACCAGGAACGCGGCATGCGGGCGGGCGGCTCGAGCGCGGCGAGCGCCTCCGCGGTCGCGTTCACGTCGCACTGGAGCGCGAGCCCCGCAGGGAAGACCGCCGACAAGGTCGCGGCGTCGCGATGCAGGTGGATCAGGCGGCCGGCGCTTCGGGTTCGATCGAGCCAGCGATAGCCGCCGGTCTCGATGTCGCCGAGCGGCGCGCCGAGCACGAGCAGGAGATCCGCGGCGCGGACCCGTTCGACGAGGCCCGGCGGCGTCCCGAAGCCGAGCTCGCCCGCGTAGCTCGACGAGGCGTTCGGAAAGTGATCCTTGCGCCGGAACGCGGTCACCACCGGCAGCTCCCAGGCCTCGGCGAAGCGTCGCGTGGCGGCGATGCCGTCCGCGGTCCAGCCGCTGCCGCCGACCCAGACGAGCGGACGACGCGCGGCACCGACGCGGGCGGCGATCTCGCGGATCCGCTCGACCGACGGTGCGGGGAGTTCGACGGGCGCCGGGGGCTCGCCGGTCGCGCTCGCGCCGGCCTCCCCGAGCACGTCCTCGGGCAGTCCCACGATCACCGGGCCCGGCCGGTTCGCCCGAGCAAGCTGGAACGCGCGGTCGACGATCTCCGCGGTCCGTTGCGGTAGATCGATCTGCAGCACGCCCTTCGCGAGATCGGCGAAGGTGATCGACAGATCGACTTCCTGGAACGCGTGGCGAAAGCGATCCTCGCGTGCGATTTCGCCGACGAACAGCACCATCGGCGTCGCGTCCTGCTGCGCGGTGTGCACCCCGATGCTCGCGTGCGCGAGGCCAGGACCGCGCGTGACGAACGCGACTCCGCAGCGGTCCGAGAGCTTCGCGGTCGCCTCCGCCATGTTGGCGGCGGCCGCCTCGTGACGGCAGGTCACGACGTCGATCGCATCGCGCCGGTCGTACAGCGCGTCGAGCACGTCGAGATAGCTCTCGCCGGCGACCGCGAACACGCGTTCGACGCCGTGCGCGGCGAGTCGGGTGACCAGCGCGTCGGCGACGCGGCCGCTAGCGGCCGCGGTGGAATCCATGGACATCGCTACCCCAGCGGTGACATCGAGTGCGCCGCATTGTACCCGTTATGCGGTCGACCACGCGGTGGTATGCTGGCGCCAACGAGTTCGACGGCCCCGCCAGCGATGACCGAAAAACGCTACGTCCGCGCCGCCTGCCCGCACGACTGTCCGGATACCTGCGCGATCCGTGTGACGGTGGAGGACGGCGTCGCGGTTCGCGTGCAGGGGGATCCGGATCACCCGCCGACCCACGGCGCGCTGTGCACCAAGGTCGCGAGGTACCCCGAGCGCACCTACCACCCGGAGCGGCTGCTCCATCCCTTGCGGCGGATCGGTCCGAAGGGCCGCGGGCGCTTCGAGCGCGTCGGCTGGGACGAGGCGCTCGAGGAGATCGCCGCTCGGCTCGCGATGCTCGCCGCGCGCGATCCCGAAGCGATACTCCCGTACAGCTACGCGGGGACGATGGGCCTCGTGCAGGGCGATTCGATGTCGGCGCGATTGTTCCACCGGCTCGGCGCGTCCCTGCTCGACCGGACGATCTGCGCGAGCGCCGGCGCCGCCGCGCTCGACGCGATCTACGGCAACCGCGTCGGGATGCACGTCTAGCGCTACGCCGAGAGCCGCGTGATCCTGATCTGGGGCAGCAACAGCATCGCCTCGAGCGTGCACTTCTGGCGCTTCGCGCAGCAGGCGAAGCGGGCCGGCGCGAAGCTGATCTGCATCGATCCGCGTCGCACCGAGACTGCGGACAAGTGCGACCAGCACGTCGCGCTGCTGCCGGGCACCGACGGCGCGCTCGCGCTCGGCCTGATTCGCGAGATCGACGCGCAGGGCTGGATCGATCGGGATTACGTCGACGCGCATACCGACGGCTGGCCGGCGCTGCGCGAGGTCGCGCGCGCGTGGACGCCCGAGCGCACGGCCGCGGTGTGCGGGATCGGCGCAGAGGCAGTGCGTGGCCTCGCCCGGGATTACGCGACGACCCGGCCGGCGGCGATTCGGCTGAATTACGGGATGCAGCGCACCCACGGCGGCGGGAGTGCGGTTCGCCTGATCGCCGCCCTGCCCTGCCTGATCGGCGCGTGGCGGCACCCCGCGGGCGGGATGCTGCTGTCGACTTCGGGTCTCGCACCGGTCGACTCGCACCGCCTGCAGCGGCCCGATCTGATTCCGGGCCGCCGGCCGCGGACGGTGAACATGAGCACGATCGGCGACGCGCTGCTCGCGGAGGCGTCGGCGGACTTCGGGCCGCGGATCGACGCACTCGTCGTGTACAACAGCAATCCGGTCGCGGTCGCGCCGGAATCGGCGAAGGTCGTTCGCGGCTTCGCCCGCGAGGACCTATTCACGGTCGTGCTCGAGCATTTTCAGACCGATACCGCCGATTACGCCGACTTCGTGCTCCCGGCGACGACGCAACTCGAGCATTTCGACGTGCACAAGAGTTACGGCCACACCTACGTGCTGGTGAACGAGCCGGCGATCGCGCCGCTCGGCGAGGCGCGGCCGAACACCGCGGTGTTCCGGGAGCTCGCCGCGCGGTTCGGCTTCACCGACCCGTGCTTCCTCGACGACGACGTGACGATCGGGGCGCAGGCGTTCGGTGACGCGATCGACTTCGAGCGCCTGCGGCGGGAGGGCTGGATCCGCTTGCCGGTCGCCGATGCGCCGTTCGCCGCCGGCGGATTCCCGACCGCGACCGGGCGTGCGCAGTTCGCACCGCCGTCGCTTGGGCCGGCCGATTTCGTGCCACCGTACGAGTCGGCGCTTTCGGCGCCAGCGCTCGCGACCCGCTATCCGCTCGCGATGATCTCGCCGCCGGCACGCCACTTCCTGAACTCCACCTTCGTCAATGTGCGCAGTCTGCGCAGCATCGAGGGCGAACCGCTGCTCGAGATGCATCCGCTCGACGCGAACGAGCGGGCACTCCGGGATGGGCAGATCGTCCGTGCGTTCAACGACCGCGGCGTGTATCGATGCCGGTTGCGGGTGAGCGACCGCGCGCGACCGGGCGTCGTGGTCGGTCTCGGGGTCTGGTGGCGCAAGTTCGGCATCGCGGGCACGAACACGAACGAGCTCACCCACCAGCGACTGACCGACCTCGGTCGCGCGCCGACGTTCTACGATTGCCTCGTCGAGGTCGACGCGGCCTGAGGCGCCGCGGTCCCCGGGGCCGTCAGCCGTTGCGCGCGGCGACTTCCCGGTACAGCCGCAGGAACTCGAGCGCGGACTTGTGGACGTTGTCCTTCCAGTGCTGCGCGGCCGCCTCGTCCGCGCCGTCGGTCACGTACTTCACGCAAGCGAACGCTGCGCGCTCGTGCCAGCAGACCTTCGCGAGCGCGTACGCCTCCATGTCGACGACGTCGCAGCCGATCCCGACGTCGCCGGTCGCGAACGAGTCGCCGCTGCCACAGGTGGCCGGCGGGAGCGACGTGAAGTAATGCGGGAATTCCAGGCATGCGGGCGTGGGATCAAACGGCGTCGTGCCGAGCGCAAAGCCGAGTCCGCTCGCGTCCATGTCCCGCTGCACGAAGCGGTGACAGCCGAAGAAGCGATGCGGATCGTGGGTGCGGCTCCCCGCCGAGCCGAAGTTCACGACGAGCGGCGGCGGCTCCCCCGCGCTCGCATAGCGCAGGAGTTCGCGCGTGAGCGCGCGCGTCGCATTGATCTTGCCGACGCCGCAGTACAGGAGCGGAACGCCCGCGGCCTCGAAGGCGCCGTCCGACTCCTCCGGGAGCGCGAACACGGCGAGAGTGCGCGGTAGCGACGCCACGACCGAACGGCCCAGGGCGGCTCTCAGTAGGTGATCGCGGCGCGTGGCCGAAGCGAGCCCCACGCGAAGCCGTCGGCGAGGCGCAGGTCGATCAGCACCGCGAGCGCCTCGACCTCGTACCCGCCTCGCGCGCACAGGTCTGCCGCCGCCTTCAGCGTGCCGCCGGTCGCGAGCACGTCGTCGACGAGCAGCACGCGGCCGCGACCGGGCTGCATCTCGAGCACGCCGGTGCCGTACTCCAGCGAGTACGCCGCATCGACGACCGGCGGCGGGAGCTTGCCTTGCTTGCGCACGAGCACGAAGCCCTTGCGCCGGCGGGCGGCGAGCGCGGCGCCGAGCACGAAACCGCGCGACTCGATCCCGGCGAGCAGGTCGATCCGCCCCCACTCCGACGCGTCGAGCAGCGCGTCGAGCGCATCGACCGTGGCCTCGAACCGTTCGCGCAGCAAGCGCGAGATGTCCCGAAACACGATGCCGGGGCGCGGGAAATCCGGCGCATCGACGATGTAACTCTTCAGATCCACGGGGTCACCGGTCGGTCAGGTCAATGAGCGCGCATTATACCGACCGCGCCGGCCCCGTCGCGCCGCCGGTCGCGGTTCGGGTAGTCCGCGCGCCAGTGTGCGCCACGGCTCTCGTGGCGTGCGCGCGCCGCGTGGATCATCGATCGGGCGAGCGCGATGCGCAGCGCGAGCGGGCGCTGCGCCGGCGCGAGCGTCGATTCGAGCTGCTGGAGCTGGGCGAGCGCGTCCGCGAGGCTCCCGTCGCGGCGCACCGGACCCATCGCGGACCAGAGGAGTTCGCGCAGCTGCCGCCACTCCGGCCGGCTCGCATCGAACGGCGCCGGCACCCCGGGCCGCATCGCGACCCGTCGGCTGCGGTGCCCGGCGTGCGCGAGCGCGCGGCCCGCGGCGCTGCCCACGACGACCGCTTCGAGGAGCGAGTTGCTCGCGAGACGGTTCGCGCCATGCAGGCCGGTGTGCGCGACCTCGCCGACGGCCCACAGGCCCGGCAGGCTCGTGTGGCCGGCCTCGTCGATCGCGACGCCGCCCATGTGATAATGCGCGGCGCAGGTCACCGGGATCGGCGTGCGCGCGGGATCGATCGCGTGCGCGACGCACGCGGCCCGGGCGCCGGGGAACTCGGCGCCGGCGGCGGACCGAAAGATCTCGGTCGCATCGAGGGCGACTTCGAATCCCGCGCTGTGTTCGCTCCAGACGGCGCGTGCGACCACGTCGCGTGGCGCGAGATCGCCGCGTGGGTCGATCGCGGCCATGAACGGGCGCCCGTCGGCGACCAGTCGCGCGCCGGCGCCACGCAAGGCCTCGGTGAGGAGCGGCAGCGGGTCGCTGTCGCAACGCAATGCGGTCGGGTGGAACTGCACGAACTCGAGTCCGGCGACCGCGGCACCGTGCGCGAGTGCGATCGCGAGCCCGTGTCCGGTCGCGTGCGATGGATTCGTGGTCGCCGCGAACAGTTGCCCGATCCCGCCGGTGGCGAGCACGGTCTCGGTCGCGTGGATCACGACCGCGCTGCCGTCGGCACGCAGCGCGAGCGCGCCGGCGACGCCGTCCGGTCCGGTGAGCAGGTCGACGACTTCGAGGTCGCGCCGGATCGTCACGTGCGCGCTCTCTCGCGCCCGCGACCAGAGCGCCTGCTGGATCGCCGCGCCGGTGCGATCGCCGTCCGCGTGCAGGATCCGCGGGATCGAATGCCCCGCTTCGAGATGCAGGTGCGGCTCGCCGGCCGCGCCGTCGAAGTGCAGCCCGCTCTCGCGCAGGAAGTCGATCGCGCCGCCGGCGGCCGAGACGATCGTCGTGATCGCCGCCTCGCTCGCCGAATGATCCGCCGCCCTCAGGGTGTCGGCCGCATGCAGCGCGATGGAGTCGCCGCGGCCGATCGGGGCGGCGATCCCGCCTTTCGCGAGCGAGGTCGCGGTCGCGGTGGGTCCCTCGGGCGCGAGCAGCAGCACGCGCCGCGGCGCTGCGTGCAGCGCGACGCTCAAGCCCGCGGCGCCGGCGCCGACGACCAGGATGTCGGCTTCCCAGGATTCCATCGGGACTTACAGCGCGAGCATGCGTTCGATCGGCCGGCGCGCGCGCGCCGCGATCGCCGGATCGATCTCGATCGTCGCGCCCGGTCGCGTGAGCACCCGCTCGACGTTGTCCAGGTTGATCGCCTTCATGAAGCCGCACAGGTTGCAGGGCTTCAGGAACTCGATCCGTGGATGGCGCAGCATCACGTTGTCGGCCATCGAGCACTCCGTCAGCAGCAGCACGCGCCGCGGGCGCCGCGTCTCGATGTAGTCGTCCATCGCGCCGGTCGATCCGACGAAATCCGCTCGCTCCTGCACGTCGCGCGGACATTCCGGGTGCGCGAGCACGACCGCGCCGGTCTGCCGCCGATACGCCTCGATGTCGGTGCCGGCGTACTTCACGTGCACTTCGCACTGGCCGCCGGAGGTCGTGACCTCGAGGCCGGTCATGCGGGCGACGTAGTCGGCCAGGTGCCGATCGGGAACCATGATCAGGTGCGGTCGGCCGAGCGAGCGCGCAACCGCGACCGCGTTCGCCGACGTGCAGCAGATGTCGGCCTCGGCCTTCACCGCCGCCGAGGTATTCACGTAGGCGACTACGGGGGAATCCGGATGACGTTGACGCAGCCCGCGAATATCCTCGGGCGAGACCGACGCCGCGAGCGAGCATCCGGCGCCGAAATCCGGCAGCAGCACGGTCTTCTGCGGGCACAGGAGCTTCACGGATTCGGCCATGAAATGCACGCCGCAGACGACGATCACCGGCGCCGGGGATCGCGCCGCGTAACGCGCCATCGTGAGCGAATCCCCGACGAAATCGGCGATTCCGGCGGTGATCAGCGGGATCTGGTAGTTGTGCGCGACGATCACCGCGCCGTGCGCGGCCTTCAGCGCGGCGATGCGCTCGAGCTGCGGCAGCGCGATTTCGATTTCCGGCCGCGGGACGACGCGCGCGAGGCGCTCGACCAGCGCGGCGCGTGCCGCGAACGCGCCGTCGTCGGACCCGGGCGCCGGAGAGGACTTCGGGATCGATGACATCGCGAGAGGGTACGGTCATGCTCGGCTGCGCGATCTGATCCGGATCAGATTACAATGCAGGCCGAGCCGTCGAGGCATCGAGTCCGGCACGGCAACGACGCGGGCGGGACGAGGACGAGCGGATGATGCGCGAGACCAGACGGGGCGATTGCGAGTGGTGCGGCTTGCGCCGCGTGTGTTTTCCGGGGCGCCTGACCGCCGAATCGCCGGTCGGGGCGGCGTTGCTCAGCATCCGCTGCGTGCGCATCGCGCGGGGCCACGCGCTGTACCGCGCGGGCGAGCGCATCGAGGCGTTCCACATGCTGCGCAGCGGTTGCATCAAGGAGACGGACGGTTCGGACGGTCGCGAATCCATCGTGAATTTCTGCCTGCCGGGGGAACTGCTGACGGTGCAGAACGCGGCGAGTGCGAAGAGCCAGCTCTCCAGCATCGCGGTCGAGACGTCGTTCGTCTGCGCGGTGCCGTGGCGCGTGTTCTATCGAGTCTGCGCGCAGTTCCCGAATGCGACCGGTGAGTTCATCAAACTGATCGCGCGCAGCGGTAACGGCACGCGCGAATTGCTGACCCTGGTCCGGGGGCGCGGTGCGCTCGAGCGAGTCGCCGGCTTCCTGTCGAATCTGTGTATGCGGATGCAGTCGCGGGGGTTCCCGGCGCGCGAATTCCGCCTCGGGATGAGCCGCGAGGACATCGCGCGCTACCTCGGGCTGCGCAGCGAGACCGTGAGCCGCTGCTTCTCCGAGCTGGCACGCCGCGGCGTGCTGCGGGTGCGCGCGAAGCGCATCCAGATCCTCTCGATCCAGGAGATGCGGCGATTGTCGTTCGCGGACGTGTTCGGCGCGCTCGAGGCGCCGCTGTCGGAGCGCGAGGCCGTCTGAAAGGAAGCGGACCGGACCTGCGTCGGGGTCCGGTCCGCATCGCCTGGAAGGCGAGACGACGCGATCGTCGGCGACCGCGTCAACGTTCCATCGTTACGGCTTCTGCGCCCAGGCCGAGCACCAGCCGGTATCCGGCACGGTGTGCCCCGCGAAGATATTGCAGCCGCCGCGCGCCTGGCCCGGCTTGCCGAGGTATTGCGCACAGGTGCCGCAGCGCTGGCTCGGCTTGTGCGTCGGATACTTCTTGTCGTCGACCTTCGCGGTGTTCGTCACGAACCCGAGCGCGACCGCAGTCGGATCGGTCGGGCTGAGCGGTGTCAGGCCCGCGGCCTTCGCCTCGTTCGCGATCAGGCCGAACGCGGGAATGCAGGCGCCGGCGATCAGACCGCCCTTCAGGAGCGTGCGGCGAGAGATCTTGTCTTGCATCGTGGATGTCCTCACAGGTTGATACCCGAACCGATTGTCGCGCGATTGGCGCGACCCGTGTCTTAAAGAACCGTTAATCTGCGCGAAGTTCCCGCTCAGCTGAGAATGGGTCTTACTCCCTGGTGCAGCCGGCCGCGATCGGCGGACGGTGGCACCCCGGTCCAGAGCTTGTACGCGCGTGAAAAGTGCGCGACGTTGCGAAAGCCGCAGGCGACGGCCGTGTCGAGGACGGAGGAACCGGTGTACTGCAGGAACGTGCGGGCCCGCTGCAGGCGCAGATTCAGATAGTAGCGGCGCGGCGACACCCGCAGCTGCCGGCGGAATCCGCGCTCGCAGCGCCGCACGCTGACGCCGGCGGTCGCGCACAGGACGTGGATCGGCAGCGGCTCCTCGAGGTTCGCCTCCATGGTTTCCACGACCTTCGCGAGGGAGGGGTCGGTGAGCCCCTGACGCTCGCCGCTGCCCATGCGTTGATGCTCGCGCGGCTCACGCAGCCGGGTATGGATGAACTGCTCGGCGACCGCGGCGGCGAGGCGATGGCCGTGACTCAGGCGGACCACGTGCAGCATCAGGTCGAGCGCCGCGGTGCCGCCGGCGCAGGTGAATCGGTTCCGATCGACCACGAACAGATCCGGCGCGATCGCAACCTTCGGAAACTGGCTGCGCAGCCCTTCGAGCGATTCCCAGTGGGTCGTCGCCCGATAGCCCTCGAGCATCCCGGCCTGCGCGAGCACGAAGCTGCCGGTGTCGATCGCGCCGAGCGCGACGCCGGCGCGCGCGAGCTGGCGCAACCAGCGCGCGAGCCGTTCCTCGTACAGCGCTTCGGGCTCGAAGCCTGCGCAGATGACCACCCGCGAATACTCGACCGGCTCGCGGATCGACCGGTCGGCGACCACGGACATCCGGTTGCTCGCGACCACGGGACGGCCCTCGAGCGAGATCGTCTGCCACTGATAGAGCTCGCGTTGCGCCAGCCGGTTCGCGACCCGCAAGGGCTCGACCGCGCAGGTGAACGCAAGCATCGAGAAGCGCGGGGCGAGCAGGAAGCCGATCGTCTCCGGGCGGTCGACCGGATGCGACGTCAGCACGGCCTCGGGGCCAGGACCCCGGCGGTCGCCAATCGCGAGATCCGGTTCGAGAGCGCGGTTCGTTCGATCCATATGACGGATAGTGTCAATTAATCGTCGTTTACTGGCAAGCCGCTGAAATGCCTGTCGCGAAACAATACCGGCGCAACGAATCGCGGATCGCCGACCGGCGACCGTCGTCCAAAATCCCGGGGAGTCAGCGATGAGTCAGAAGAGAAAGAGTCGGCGTTCCGGTACCCGCGCCCGCGCCACGGTCGCATTGCTCGCCGCGAGCAGTTCTCTCGGGACGGGAGCCGCGGCGCTCGCGGCGGCCAACGGCGACGGCGCCTCGGCGGCCGGCACGGAACTGCAGACGATCATGGTGACCGCGCTGAAGCGCAAGGAGCCGCTCGCGAAGGTCCCCGCGAGCATCACGGTGTTCACCGCGGCGACGCTGCAGAACTACAACATCCAGTCGTTCACCGATTACGCGACCAAGACGCCGAACGTCTCGTTCGGCTTCGGCGGCGGGCCGACGGGCATCGCGGATGCACGCACGGTCGCGATCCGTGGGATCACCGGACAGAATCTGTTCGGCACCGGCGGCGCGACCGGCTTCTACATCGACGACACGCCGGTCCCGGGTTCGATCGACCCGCGAGTGCTCGACATCAGCAACATCGAGGTGCTGAAGGGCCCGCAGGGTACCCTGTACGGCGAGAGCTCGCTCGGCGGCAACGTGCGGCTCGTCACGAAGCAGCCGAACCTGTCGCGGGACTCCTTGAGCGTGATGGCGCAGGCCGGACTCACCTCCGGCGGCGGCAGCGCCGACGGCGGCGGCAACCTGATCGGCAATCTCGTGCTCTCGCCCGGCGTGTTCGCGGTGCGCGCGGTGCTGTTCGCGAATCACGACGCGGGCTACCTCACGCGCACCTTCCCGGATCCGACGAGCCCGGCCGTGACCAATCCGCTCCTCGCGGTGCCGCGCCATCGCGTCGGCAATCAAGGCGCGGACACGACCTACGGGGGTTCGATCGCGGCGAAGTGGCAGCTCTCCGACGCGCTGTTCGCGCGCTTTCGCGTGATGTTCCAGGACACCAAGGATCACGGATTCCCGGCGACGTTCGCGCCGCTGCCGTCGTTCAAGCCGGTGTACACCCTGAACCGCGCGTTCGACGTGCAGCCCGAGGCGAGCGACGACTGGGCGCTGCCGTCGCTCGACGTCCACTATCACGGGCAGGGCTGGAGCTTCGTCTCCTCGACGAGCTACTTCCATCGCCACACCCGTGACCTCGAGGACTCGACCTACGGCACGCAGCAGATCCTCTCCGGGTACTACAAGGTGAGCGGCCTGCCGCCCCAGCCCTTCCTCTGGGACGGCGAGCACTACCAGAACCAGATCACCGAGGAGATGCGCGCGAGCTTCGATCCCGTCGACGGGGTCAGCGGGATCGTCGGCGTGTACTACTCGCACACCAACACCCGCTTCACGATCCCGCCGACGCTCGCGACCGGACTCGTCGCCGCGACCGTCGGTGGCCTGCCCGCCTGGCCGAATGACGTGCTGTGGACGCAGAACAACCCGGGCACCGAGCAGGACTACTCGGTGTTCGGCGAGCTCTATTACCGGTTCCTGACCCGCTACAAGCTCACCCTCGGCGCGCGCGAGTACTGGCTGAAGCAGGTCGCCGATTACACCGCGGACGGCTTCATGAACTTCGGTCCGACGCCGAGCGATCCGCAGCACAACAACCAGAACGGGTTCGATCCGAAGGTCGGCCTGCAGTACCAGATCGACCAGAACGCGATGATCTACGCGTCGGCGTCCAAGGGATTCCGCGCGGGCGGCGCGCAGGCCTCGCTCCCGTTCTGCGCGTTGCCGAACCTGCCGGTGAACGACATCACGCAGCTGAAGTCGGACACGCTGTGGAGCTACGAGATCGGCACCAAGGTCCAGCTGCCGCAGCCGGGGCTGCTGGTGTCGGCCGCGGCGTTCCACATCAACTGGGACAACCTCCAGCAACAGGTCGCCCTCCCCTGCGGCGCGTACTTCGACATCAACGGCAACCACGCGAAGATCGACGGCGGCGAGATCGACATCTCCGGCCACCTGACGCGCCGGCTCACCCTGCGCTTCGGTGCGGGCTACGAGAAGACGCGGATCACCGATCCGGGTGCGCTCGCGATCGTCGGGGTCGCGACCGGTTCGCGGATCGCGGGCGTGCCCGCGTGGAGCGCGACCGTCGGCTCGGTCTACCGGCACTCGCTCACCCCGTCGCTCGACGGCTTCGTGTCGGCGGATTACAGCTACACCGGCAACAGCATCTCGCTGCTGAACGGCGGTGGCGGCGCGCAGGCGACTCGGCCCGCGTACTCGCTCGCGGACCTGCGCTTCGGGGTCGACGACGGACCGACCGAGGTGTCGCTGAACGTGCACAACCTGACCAACGAGAAGCCGAACCTCGGCGACATCGGCTACGTCGGGTACGCGCAGTACGACGCGTCGGGCACCGTGATCCCGCAGGTGGCGACGTTGCAGCCGCTCACCGTCACGCTGCAGTACCGGCGCAGGTTCTAGCGCGGCCAGGCTCGCCGGCGGCCCACGGGTGACCTAGGCCGCCGGCGCCTCGACCGGTGTGCAACTGCGCGGACTGCGCGGGCAGCCGCCGCTGCGCGGGCAGATCACCGACGCCGGGGCGCCGGCCGCAGCCGCGATCCACGCGATGTTGAGCACCTGCGAGACCGCCCGGATGCTCGCCGCGGCGGACACCGGGATCGGCGCGTCCCCGCCGCGCGCGCGGCAGGCCGCCGCGACCTCGGCGACGACGCCGTCCGCATCGAACCCCTGCGCCTCGAGCGCGGGCTGCAGGTCGACGCCGACCGAGAGCACGTGGGGCACCTGGTTCGCATCCCGGGTGACCATCGAGTGGCAGCAATAGAGCCGGTCGCGGACGCCGTCGTTCATCACCGAGATCTGCGAGGTCGGCACGCTCGCCCGCGACGCCGCCGGCGTCTTGCGCAGCAAGCGGAACACCGCCCAGCGCGGACACGGATCCGAGACCTTGCTCATGTTGCCCCAGGGCAAGGGGATCCCGTTCGCGCGGTAGACCGCCCGCAGGTATCCGGGCGGATAGGCGTCGAAGAAATGCCAGTGCCGGTACGGCGATACCGCGGTCATCCGCCGCATCACGAGCGCCGCGGTCACGTCGAGCTTTCTCGCCGCGGTCACGCTGTGCGCCTCGCGGATCAGGAAGCGACGGAACGGGAGCCGTGGACACAGCAGCGCCCCGGCGAAAAAACTGCACTCGAAATCGCGCCACGCATGCAGCACGTCCTGGGCGCCCATGCCGGCGGCACTCCCGGGCGCATCCCGGTCGCCCGCCGGCGTCGCGCTGTGCGGCGAGATCAGCCCGTCGCCGTTGTGCAGGATCTTGTGACCGACGAAGAACGCGAGATCGTACTTCAGGCGTGCGGGCTGATTGCGCAGGCGGGTGTTCACGAGCACCGTGTCGGGGGCCTCGAAGCGCGCGCGCAACAGCGCGTCGCGTCCGCGGCTCGCCGCCTCGTCGAACCAGCGGATCCTCAGCCCGTGCTGCTTGCAGATCTCGGCGACCTGCTCCGCGGACAGCGGCATGCGGCGCTGGCCCGCCGCCTCCGCCGCACGTTCGATGTCCGGGAAGTCGTTGTGGTGCGTCTCCTGCCACACGCGGATCAGCAGTTGCGCGAACTGCCGTCCGGTGGTTCCGGTCTGGGACAGGAGCTCGGGCAGCGCGTTCTGCAGCAACTCGTGAGAGAACAGGAACGCGGGTTCGAGCGGCATCGCGGCGAGCCCGCCGCGCTCGCGCTTCGGCGGCAGCGCCTCGATTTGCGTATTCTCGTCGAGGAACCAGCGGGGCTCCTTGCTGAAGATGCCCGCGAGCATCTCCAGCATGTCAGCGGACGGCATCCGCTTGCCGGTCTCGACCATGCTGAGGTAGGACACCGACGGCGCCGCGGCCGCATCGATCTGCACGCACCGCGCCGACAGCTCATCGAGGGTGAGCCCGTTGCGCTTGCGCAGCGCGCGCAGCTTCGCGCCGAGGAAATGGCCCTGGCGGATCAGTCCGGACATCGCCGCACCGATGTGAACTTCACAATGTCAAATTTCATCAGTGAAAATTTCACAACTATTAATTTACGCTAGTCCTCGACCCGAATCCACCCAACCGAGGAATGCCCGATGATCGATCTCGCGACGAGTGCGCAGAAACTGGTGGCCGAATGGCGCGACGACCCCCGCTGGCGCGGCGTGCGCCGCCCGTACTCGGCCGACGAGGTCGTGAAGCTCCAGGGGTCGGTGCGGATCGAGTACACCCTCGCCCGCCTCGGTGCCGAGAAGTTCTGGCGCCAGCTGCACGAGCTGCCGGTGATCGGCGCGCTCGGCTGCATGAGCGGCAACCAGGCGGTGCAGGCCGTGCAGGCGGGACTGCGGGCGATCTACTGCTCGGGATGGCAGGTCGCCGGCGACGCGAACACCGCGGGCGAGATGTATCCCGACCAGAGCCTGTATCCGGTCGACTCGGTCCCGCGCATGGTCGAGCGGCTGAACAACGCGCTGCTGCGCACCGACCAGGTCCAGACGCTCTCCGGCAAGGGCGCCGTCGACTGGCTGGTGCCGATCGTCGCGGACGCGGAGGCGGGATTCGGCGGGAACCTGAATGCGTTCGAATTGATGAAGGCGATGATCCGCGCGGGCGCCGCGGGAGTCCACTTCGAGGATCAGCTGTCCTCGGCGAAGAAGTGCGGGCACCTCGGCGGCAAGGTGCTGGTGTCCACCGAGGAAGCGGTCAACAAGCTCGTCTCCGCGCGCCTCGCGAGCGACGTCGTCGGCGTTCCGACGGTGCTGATCGCGCGGACCGACGCGGATGCGGCGAACCTGCTGCTCTCCGACCACGACGCGCGCGACCGGGCGTTCCTCACCGGGGAGCGCTCCAGCGAAGGATTCTTCTACGTGAAGCCCGGCATCGATCAGGCGATCGCCCGCGGGCTCGCGTACGCCCCTTTTGCGGACCTGGTGTGGTGCGAGACCTCGCGGCCGGATCTCGCGCAGGCGAAGCGATTCGCGGAAGCGATCCGGCGGGAGTTCCCGGACAAGCTCCTCGCGTACAACTGCTCGCCGAGCTTCAACTGGCAGGCGAACCTCGATGCGGATTCGATGAAGCACTGGCGCGAAGAGCTCGCGGCGATGGGATATCGCTTCCAGTTCATCACGCTCGCCGGTTGGCACGCGCTCAACATGGCGATGTTCGAGCTCGCCTCCGCGTACCGCGACGACGGGATGCTCGGTTACTCGCGCCTGCAACAGCGCGAGTTCGCGTCCGAGGCCTCCGGCTACCGCGCGGTGAAGCACCAGGCGTTCGTCGGCACCGGCTACTTCGACGCGGTGCAATCCGCGGTCACCGCGGGCCAGAGCTCCACCGTCGCGCTCGCGGGCAGCACCGAGACCGAGCAGTTCACCGGGCACGGCGGCGATGCCGGTGCGCGCCAGCGGGTCGCGGGATGAGGCGTCGCGGACGCTGAGGTCCCGGTCGGTGGAGGCGTCGAGCGCCGCGGCGGTTGAATCGGAACGGGCCGCCACGGCGATCGCCGCGGCGATCGCGGAGCACTTCCGGGCGTACAACGAGGAGTTCGGCCGGATCACCCGGCGGGCGGCCGAGCACTTCGCGGCGCGCGACTGGCACGCCGCGGAACGCGATTCGGTCGCAAGAATCGAGCTCTACGAACGCTGCGTCGGCGGCTGCCTCGCGGCGCTCGCCGACGATCTCGCGGCGCTGCGCGTCGATCGTCGACCGTGGCCGCAGATCAAGCGGATCTATGCGCGGCTCGTCGACGACCGGCCGGACCCGGATTTCTATCGAACCTTCTTCAATTCGGTCAGTCGCGACCTGTTCGGCACCGTCGGCGTCGATCCCGAACTCGAGTTCTGCGAGAACAGCGGACGCACCGCCGGCGCCGTGCCGCTGCGAATCTACCGGGTGAGCGGCGCGCTGCCGGCTGCGGTCCGCGAGCTGCTCGCCGATTTGCCGTTCGCCTCGCAGTTGCGCGATCTCGAGACGGCGGTGCACCGGATCAGCGCCGATATCGGTCGTTACTTCGATGCGTATCGAACCTCGGCCTCGCCCGAGTCGATCGAATGCGTGGAACCGCTGTTCCATCGCGGCCATTCGGCGTTCCTGGTCGCCCGGGTCGTCGACGAGATCGCCGTCACGCCGCTGGTGATCGAGTTCTCGCACGGCGAGCACGGGGTCGGCCTGATCGGCGTGATGGTCTCGCGCATCGAGGTCGGGTCGCTGTTCGGCTTCGAGCGCTCCTATTTCCACGGGGACCTGCCGGCGGTCGGCGCGGCGATCACGCTGCTGCGCACCCTGATGCCGCGCAAGCCGATCGACGAGCTGTACACCGTGCTCGGCCGCGCGAAGCAGGGCAAGACCGAGCGTTACTTCGCGCTGCGCAAGCATCTCGACGGCTCGATCGACAGTTTCGTGCACGCGCCGGGCGAGAAGGGCCTGGTGATGATCGTGTTCACCCTGCCCTCGCACGACCTGGTGTTCAAGGTGATCCGCGATCGCTTCGGCGCGCCGAAGCGCACCACGCGCGAGGAGGTGGTCGAGCGCTACCGGTTCGTGTTCCAGCACGATCGAGCCGGTCGCCTCGTCGATGCGCAGGAATTCAAGCGCTTGCGTCTGCCGAGGGACCGCTTCATGCCGGCGCTCGCCGAGGAACTGCTGGGCGACGCGGCACGAGCCTGTCGGGTCGACGGCGAGGATCTCACGATCGAGCATTGCTATGTCGAGCGACGCCTGCGGCCCCTGAACCTGTTCCTGCGGGAAGCCGATCCCGCCGCCGCCGAGGCCGCGGTGATCGACTACGGTCAGGCGCTACGGGATCTCGCCGCGAGCAACGTCTTCCCCGGCGATCTGATGCCGAAGAATTTCGGCGTGACCGCGCACGGCGACGTCGTGTTCTACGACTACGACGAGATCTGCCTGCTGAACGAGTGCGTGTTCCGCGAATTGCCGACCGCACCCTCGGAGGACGAGGAGTCGAGCGCCGAGCCGTGGTTCTACGTCGGTCCGCACGACGTGTTTCCGGAGCAGTGGCTTCCGTTCCTGTCGATCCCCGCGCCGCTGCAGAGCGTGTTCCTCGAGCGGCACGGGGAATTGCTCACCGCGCAGTGGTGGCGGCGGATGCAGCAGAGCGTTGCCGACCGTCCACGATCCGGCGCCAGTTGATGATCGCGTTCCACAGCAAGCGCTGATCGCCACGGTTCAGGTCGCGGTGCATCGGGTTGAAGTCGAACGCGACGACCCGACCCCGCCCGACCGGCATGTCGAAGATCGCCGGCCGACCGATCAGGTTCGCCGTGCCCCAGGCCTGACCGCTGACCACGAACGGCTCTCCGGGCGGTCCGCCCCAGACCATCACCACGTGGCGCGTGTCGACCGGGCCGTCGAGACAGGTCGTGCAGTACGCTTCGTCGAGCCAGCGCCGTGGCATGGAATACAGGGCCTCGCTCTCGCGAAACACCGAGGTGTCTTCCGGGTACCCGTACGCGATCGGGTTGTGCGGATGAAGGAAGTGCACGCGGACTTCCGACCCGGGCGTCCGGGTGATCGCGTCGTCCGATGCCGCCGCCGCGGCCCCGCCCGCCCCCGCCGCGCTGCGAGCGACGCCGCCCGAGACGCGACGAATCCCCTGCACCATGCCGGTCTCGATCGGCAGGAGCGATCCGCTGCTCAGCGTGATGAACAGGCCGCCGTGATCGACGAAGTGCTGCAGGTGCGCCATGCCGATCCAGCCGATCCCGCCGGTGATGTCCTTCGACGAGGCCGGGGTGCCGAGGTTCGGGGTTTGGGGCGTCTTCTCGTACGGCATCGGTCCCCAGGCCTTCGGGATCCCATGGATCTGTCCCGCGAGTTCCAGATCGACGCGGCCATAGAGCAGCACGTCGAACTTCGAGCGCAGGTGGCCGGCGCGGATGTCCTCGTCGCGTACGTAGGTGTACGGGATGTGGCGCCGATCGAGCGAATAGCGGATCCAGCCGATCGAATCGGTGTCCGCCCACGGAACCCAGAGCCCGAGCCGCGGCACCGGCGCCGCATGCCGGGCGACGTCGGGGACGCGTGACGTGCTCGCGAAGTCGAGATCGAGATGCTGCGCGACCCGCGCGAGCGCGGGTGCGAGCCCGGATTGCGCCGGCAGGATCCAGCTGCCTTGCGGGTAGTCGGTCCCGTCGACCCGGAACGGGCGCTCGGCGATCTCGACGGCGTATTTCGCGAGATCGAATCGCGCCTCGAGGAAGCTTTCCTGTCCGGTGTCGGCGAGCAGGTAGACCGGACCATGGCCCTCGACCGTGCCGTGCAGCCGCGGCGCGCCCGTGAGGAGCGTGAGCTTCGCGTGCTGGATCGCGCGATCCGCGGTCGGGTACGCCTTCAGGTGATAGTAAGCCGGGAGTTCCCAGGAGACGTCGTCGTACGGCGGCTTCGCCTCCTTCGGATAGTGCTGGGGCGTCAGCAGGTCGACCGCGTAGTTACGGTAGGGTTGGTCCGCGAGCACGACGTAACTGCCGGCCGGATAGTGCCCGTCCGCGAGCGCGAGCGGCGCGTCGGCGACGCGGACCTCGATGTGCTGCTTCTGCAGGCGTTCGACCATCTGCGCGACCCGGCGCGGGTCGCCCTGGGCGGCGGGGATCACGAAGCCGTACGGCGGTCGCGTGAGGCCCGCCTGCCAGCTGTCGTAGCTCTTGGTGTAGAAGTCGCGCAGCAGCATCCGGGCGTTCTGGGCGGAGTAGTCGAGCGCGGACAGCAGTCCGGTCTCCTCGTAGTTCACGGTGTCGCGCATCGACCAGAGGAAGTGCTGCGGCGGCGGCATCAGGCGCCACCAGTGGCGGTTCGTGTTGTGCTTGCCGATCGTCCGCCACATCGTCTCGGCCGAGCCGTTGCCGAAGGTCTCATAGCCCCGGCCGGTCGAGTTGTGGTTCATCGCGATCGAATCCAGATACAGGTGCGCGAACCCTTCGCCGAAGTTCCAGGTTTCGACTCCTGGCATTCCGAAGCTGGTCATCGCCGCGACTTCGTGGAAGCTCAGGGCGAGGAACTCGCCGTAGGTGATCGGCGTGATGTGCGGGTTGTACGGTCCGGTCCCGTTCCAGCTCATCAACAGCGGTTCACTCTCGTGCAGGTCGTGGATCACGACCGGGTGCCACTCGAAGAACATGTGCGCCACCGCCTTGAACGGTGACTGCGTCAGCTGGATCGCGTCTCGATTGATCCCGACGTAGGTGTAGTGCGCCCAGTAGGGCGGCGCCTGGCGGGGAAGCTTCGCGTAGTCGGTCTTGCCCTTGAGGTAGCGGTAGAACCAGTCGACCTGCTTGTCGCGCCCGTCGGGATTCGAGACGGGATTGATCAGGACGACGAGCTTCGATCGAATCCGCCGGATCATCGGGGTGTCGGACACCGCGAGCCGGTACGCGAGCTCGAGCACCGCTTCGGTCGAGCCGGTCTCGTCGGAATGAAGTGCCGCATTGATGTAGTAGAACGGGCGGGAACCGTGGATCAGTGCCTTCGCTCGCGCGGCGTCGATGCGCCGCGGATCGGCGAGCAGCGCATTGTCGTGCCGGTAGCGATCGAGCGCACGAATCCCGGCGCGGTTCGCGATCGCGATCATGATGATCCTGCGACCCTCGAGCGTGTGTCCGATCGTGAACACGCGTACGCGCGGCGACGCCGCCTGCAGCGCGTCGGCATACGCGTAGGCCTGCCGGGAGTACAGGAGCTGTCCGGGCGCCCCCATGATCCGGCCGAAGTACGCGAGCGGCGACGGGACGTGCCGGGAGGCCGGCAGGTAGTCGACCCACGGCGAGGAGAACTGTTTCTCGGTCGTCGCTTTCGCGATCGCGGCGATCGATCCCGGTTCGGCGACGTCGGGCGCCCGAGGGTTCTGGGCCCGGGCCTCGGGCACGCCGAGCAAGGCCAGCACGAGCACGAGGGGCGCGAGGGCGCGCCGGACGGATAGCGGCATGGTGGTGGGCTCCCCGAGACCTGTGAGTTGCAAGCCCGGTACTCTACCCGGACGGGTCGGACACGAGAATCC
Source organism: Gammaproteobacteria bacterium (assembly GCA_028870355.1). Taxonomy (GTDB): domain Bacteria; phylum Pseudomonadota; class Gammaproteobacteria; order Steroidobacterales; family Steroidobacteraceae; genus Bog-1198. The sequence goes on from JAGWPU010000061.1 coordinate 20,836, forward strand.
CCGAAGGACCGCTCGCGCCGGGGAGGCGTCCCGGGGTGACGGCAGCCGCGTGCCCTCACCCCGCGACGGTCGATCAGCGGATCGCGCTGATCACCACGATCGTCAACAGGCCGAGCGACAGCACCAAGGTGTTGTTGCCCCAGCGAGCGACCTTTTCGGTGAAATCCATGATCTCGATCTCCAGTCGGTTGGCGCGGCCGCCGATCGGCCATGCCTCAATGACGGAGATTTTCTCAGAAAATTCAGGGGCTTCGCCGTCTCTTTTTTTTCAACACCTGATGAAGAAATTTCTTCATCCCGACCGCGCCGTCGAGGGAACTCGCGGGCTCAGGACTCGCGGGTATACGCCCGGGCCTTCCAGCGAACCCCCTTCCCGCGCCAGGCGTCGATCGCGCTGAGCACGGTGGCGCCGCCGTAGAAGATCGCGATCAACGGCAGGGCGAACACCCACCAGGGCGAGCGCCCGTAGCGCTGCAAGGTCGGAAAATAGCTGACCGCGGCGAGGCAGAACGCGGCGAGTCCCGCGGCGAAACTCCAGCCCGAGCCGAACAGGATCTCGCCGGGCGGGACCAGCCACACGAGTGCGAGGCCGGCGATCGTCGCGACGAGCCAGACCGCCGATCCGCGCAGTTGCGTGAAGGCGGTGCGGGCGATCATCCGGCCGATGTCGCGAAACTGCGGGTAAGGCCGGATCGAGCGTGCGAGGCCGGAGTGGCCGAGGTAGATCGGTCCGTGGGGCTTGACCGCGCGCGCGAGCGCGACGTCGTCGATCAGCGCGCCGCGGATCGCGTCGATCCCGCCGGCCGCCTCGAGCACGTCGCGACGGATGAGCACCGTGCCACCGGAGGCGGCGGCGACCCGGGAGCGCGGATCGTTGACCTTCGCGAACGGGTACAGGAGCTGAAAGAAGTACACGAACGCCGGGACCAGCACACGCTCGGCGAGACTCTCGCAGTTCAGGTGAACGATCTCGCTGACCATCGCGGCGCGCGGCTGTTCGAGCCGGGCGACGAGCGATCCGAGGTGCCCGGGGTCGTGCACGATGTCGGCATCGGTGAACAGCAGGATTGGCGCCTCGGTCGCCGCGACGCCTTGCGCGAGGGCCCAGAGCTTGCCCGACCAGCCGGGCGGCTTCGGTGCGCCGCGCAGCACCCGCAAGGTCGTCGCACTGCCGGCCGCCCGGTGCGCCGCTTCCGCGGTGCCGTCGCTCGACTGGTCGTCGACCAGCGTCACGTGAAAGGGGCCACGATAGTCCTGCGCGATCAGCGAGCCGATCGCCGCGCCGATCGTCGCGCGCTCGTCGCGGGCCGGTACGATCACGTCGACCGGCGGGCAGTCGCGGGAACCCGATGCCGGCAGCTGCGGTGCGGACGCCCAGAACCGCCCGTGAAACGCGAACAGGTAGATCCAGGCCGCGAGCGCCACGAGCGCGAGGGCCAGACTCAATCGATCGCCCCTTCCGCGCGCAACCAGTCGTGGAAGCCGCGAATCAGGTACTCTTCGGGCATCAGCACGCCCTGCCCGTCCGGCGCCGCCCGCAGGCCGCGCTGATTCGTCTCGCAGATCGCCGCATCCTCGCCGAGCACGCGCTCGGCGAACGCGATCGCCGGCGCCGGATCGAATCCCGGCGCGGCGAGCGTCTGTCGCGGGAACAGGTAATCCACGCGCAGCTCGGTCGTCTCCGGCCCGAGCGGGCGCAGGCGCACCGCGCGCGCGTAATCGACGTGTCCGACGACGAACAGCGACGGCATCGCGGTCATGTAGACGTGGCCCGCGCGCCGATCCGCCTCGGCGAGGCCCGGAAATTCCGGCCCGACCGGTTCACCGGTCGTCGTCCAGCTGCGCGCGCCGCGACGCAAGCCGTCCCCGGGTGCCGGACCGCCGTCGACGCCCGTTCGACGCCCGTCCGGGTCGTCGGCGGCCTCGAGCAGGCCCCGGCCGTAGACCGGCACCAGGCGAGAGAGCTCGGGATGCACGCCCGGACAGTGCAGGCATTCGTTGTAGTTCTCCCAGAACACCTTCCAGTTGCACGCGATCGTGAGGACCGTGCGATGCGCGCTCACGCAGTCGGCGAGCCGCCAGGCGTCGAGCCGGTCGAGCGGCTGATCGAAGCCCGCGGCGAACGGTGGCGGGTCGGGGTCCAGGCAGACGAACAGGAACCCGCTCCAGTCGCGCACCGGCAGCGCGCGCAGGCCGTGCGCGTCGCGATCGAAGCCGGCCGGCGGATGCCGCGAGCCCGTGCGCAGGAGCCGCCCCTGCAAGTCGTAGGACCAGGCGTGATACGGGCACACGATCGCCGCGCGCGCGAAGCGGCCGCGCTCGCTCGCGCACAGCGACGCCCCGCGGTGCCGGCAGCTGTCGAGGTACGCGTGCACCTCGCCCTGGTCGTCCCGCAGCAGCAGGACGCCGCGGTCCGCGATGACGAAACGCAGGAAGTCGCGGGCGTTCGCGATCTCCTCGGTACGGCCCGCGCAGATCCAGTGCCGCCGCCAGATCCGGCGCAGCTCCCGCTCGTGGGAGAGCGGATCGAGGTACGCGCGCGCGGGGAGGCTCGGCAGCGATTCGCGCAGCAACGGCGCGTCGAGATCGGTCGCCATCGTCGGCTCAGCCGCGCATCCGCGCGCCGCGCGGATCGTACGGGGCGGCGGTCTGCGGCACCGCGCGGCGCCGCTCGCCGATCAGTTCGACCTCGAACCCGGACGTGGCGTTCGCGAGCGCCTTCGGCACGTAGCCCAATGCGACCGACGCGCCGATGCGATGGCCATGGGCGCCCGAGGTGACCCAGCCGACGACCCGGCCGTCGTGCCAGACGGGCTCGTCACCGAGCGCATCCGCATCGCTTGCCTCGACCGTGAACGTGAGGAGCCGCAGCTCACCGCCGGACTCGCGCTCCTCGAGGGCCGCCGCACGGCCGACGAAGTTCCCCTTCTCGAAGTCGACGAACCGGCCGAGTCCCGCCTCGAACGGGCCATAGATCGGCCGGAACTCGCGCGCCCAGCTGCCGAACGACTTCTCGATGCGCATCGCGTTCAGCGCGCGGCCACCGAAGCAGCGGATCCCGTGCTCCCGGCCGGCCTGCATCAGGGTGTCGAACAGCAGCCGCTGGTAGTCCGTCGTCACCCAGATCTCATAGCCGAGCTCGCCGGTGAACGACACGCGGCCGACGAGGGCCGGCACCATGCCGACCTCCAGTCGCCGGAACGTGAGGAACGGGAACGCGGCGTTCCCGAGATCCTCGCGCACCAGGCTCTGCAGCAGCGCGCGGGACTTCGGCCCGGCGATCGACAGGCCGACGTACTGCATCGCGCAGGGGCGAATCGATACGCCCGCGTCCGGGGCGTGCCGTTCGAACCAGCGCAGATAATACGTCTCCGCGGCGTAGGTGCCGACCAGGAAGAAGTGGTCCTCGGCGATCCGGCACATCGTGAAGTCGCCGATCAGCTTGCCGCGTTCGTTCAGCATCGGCGTCAGCGCGATCCGGCCGACCGCCGGCACCTTGTTCGCCATGACCGTCGACAGCCATTCGGCGCTGCCGGCGCCGCGAATCTCGAACTTTCCGTAGTTCGAGATCTCCAGGAGACCGACGCCGTGCGCCACCGCGCGGCATTCGGCCGCGACGTGCGGATGCGCGTTCGAGCGCCGGAAGCTCACGTCGTCGTGCGCCTCGGCCGCCGACGGCGCGAACCACAGTGGGTGCTCGAGGCCGCAGTAATCGCCGAACACGGCGTGCTCGGCCTGCAGCTTCTCGTAGATCGGCGTCGTGCGCAGCGGCCGCGCGGCGGGCAGTTCCTCGTTCGGGAACCGGATGCGGAAGCGCCGCGAATAGTTCTCGCGCACCTTCGCGTTGGTGTAGGCGAGCGTCGTCCAGTCGCCGTAGCGCGCGACGTCCATCCCCCAGATGTCCGCGCCGGGATCCGCATCGACCATCCAGTGCGAGAGCGCGAGGCCGACGCCGCCGCCCTGGCTGAAGCCCGCCATCACGCCGCACGCGACCCAGAAGTTGCGCAACCCGCGGATCGGGCCGACGAGCGGATTGCCGTCGGGTGCGAACGTGAAGGGCCCATTGACGACCTTGCGGATCCCGGCCGCGCCGATCGCCGGGAAGTGCTCGAAACCGACTTCGAGGCTCGGCGCGATGCGTTCGAGGTCGTTCGGCAGAAGGTCCTGCCCGAAGTCCCAGGGCGTCTCGACAGCCGACCAGGGTACCCCGGCGCGCTCGTAGGTCCCCATCAGCATGCCGCCGCGCTCCTGGCGCAGGTAGATCTCGCCCTCGAAGTCGATCGCGTGCAGCGCTTCCTTCTGGCCGGCGAGCTCCGGGAGGTCGCCGGTGATCAGGTACTGGTGTTCCATCGCGAGGATCGGCAGCTCCAGCCCGACCATCCGGCCGATCTCTCGCGCCCACAGGCCGCCGGCGTTCACGACGTGTTCGGCATGCACGTTGCCGTGGTCGGTGATCACGTCCCAGGTCCCGTCGGCGCGCGGCTTCAGGTCGGTGACCCGCGTGCGTCGCACGACCTCGGCGCCGGCGATCTGCGCCGACTTCGCATAGGCGTGCGTGACGCCGTAGGGATCGACGTGTCCCTCGATCGGGTCGTAGAGCGCGCCGGTGAAGTGCTTCTTGTCCATCAGCGGGAAGAGCTTCGCCGCCTCGTCGACCGAGATGATCTCGAGATCCATCCCGAGGTAGCGGCCGCGCGCCTTCGCCATCTTCAGCCAGTCGAGCCGCTCGCGCGTGCCCGCGAGCATGATCCCGCCGGTGATGTGAACGCCGCACGACTGGCCCGAGATCCGTTCGATCTCTTCGTAGAGCTTGATCGTGTACTGCTGCAGCTTCGCGACGTTCGGATCGCCGTTCACGGTGTGCATGCCGCCGGCCGCGTGCCAGGTCGAGCCCGAAGTGAGTTCCGCGCGCTCGATCAGCAGCACGTCCTTCCAGCCGGCCTTGGTCAGGTGATACAGAACGCTCGCGCCGACGACTCCGCCGCCGATCACGACCACACGTGCGTGGCTCCTCATTGATTCTCCTAGGGGTTGGATACGGCCAGGTGCAGCTTCGAGGGGGTCCGATCGGCCTGCGCGGCGCTCCCGAATCGCTGGATCAGCCAGGATCGGAACAGCGCGATCGCGGTGTCGCTCAGGCCCTCCGGATGCGTGATCAGGTAGTAGCCGTAGCCGTCGTCGACGTCGACATCGAACGGCTTCACCAGCCGTCCGTCGTTCACTTCCTCTTCGACCAGCATCGTGTCGACGAGCACGAGCCCGTCGCCGCTCAGCGCGTACTGGACCGCGAGCAGCGCGGTGTCGAACACCAGTCCGCGCTCGACGGTGGTCACCGGCAGGTTCGCGTGCCGCGCGAACTGGCGCCAGATGTGGTGCCGGGGCGTGTCCGAGAGGCGCACGTGGACGAGCTCGTTCGCATCGACGAACTCGCCGAGCGTCATGCCGGCGCTGCGCGCGGCGACGTTCGGATGGCACAGCAGGCTCAGGCGGACCGGCCACAGCAGGTCCCGGATCAGGTCGGTGACCATCGGCTTCGAGTACGTGACCGCGACGTCCACGTCGGTGAGCGGCGGGCCGACGCCGTAGGGGCTCACGAGGTCGATCTCGACCTCCGGTGCGGCCTGGCGGAAGTCGCGCAGGATCGGTACCGCGAGGCGCGCGGCGAAGCTCGGCGGCATCTGCACGCGCAGCGTGCGGCGCACCGGGGCGCCATCGTTGCGAATGTCGTCGAGCGCGTATTCCAGCCGGTCGAAAGACTTGGAGACCGCGGCGAGCAGATGTTGCCCCGCCTGCGTGAGCGCGAGGGCGTGCGGTCGGCGCACGAACAGCTGCGCGCCGATCAGCTTCTCCAGCGCGATCACGTGACGCGACAGTGCGCTCTGGGAGATCAGCAGCGCATTGGCCGCGGCGGTGAAGCTGTTGTGCTTCGCGACGCCTTCGAACGCGCGCAGCGCGTTGAGCGGCAACCAGCGCCGATCGAAGTTCGGCTTCGCGGTCGTGGTGCCGGAGGCGCCGGCGGCGCGTCGGGTCACGGCGACCAGGCCTTCGTGAGGCCGATCGCCCGCTCCTGGTCCTTCGCGATCGTCTTCGCGGCGAGATAGAAGTGGTAGGTCGCCCAGAAGCCGGTCGGCGCGAGGATCAGCAGCGCGAGTCGCAGCGACGCCGCATCGGCGCCGTGCGCGCCGGCGAAGTGATCGCTCAGCATGCCGACGAACTGCGGTGCGACCACGAGATTGAACACATTCGCGACGACCAGCGAGATCGCGATGAACATCGAGCGCATGTGGCACGGCGCGAGGTTCTGCAGCAGGCCGAAGCACGGGCCGATGTAGAAATAGATCGCCGGAATGAACAGCCAGAACATCAGCTTCGCGATCCACAGCGTATGCGTGTAGTACGCGAGGAACGACGGGATCGTCGTCAGGCCGACGCCGAGGCCGAGCAGCCAGACCACCCGGCGCGGATCGGCCATCCACGGCCGTGAGAGCAGCCACGCCGTGCCGACGGTCGCGATCGAGCCACCGAAGAGGTGGATCCAGCCGAGCGCATCGCCTGCCTGCGCGACGTTCAGTCCGTAGGTGCGCGTGAGGAACGCGGGGGTCCACCAGATCAGGCCCCAGCCCCAGAGCGCGCAGACGCCGCCGCCCATCACGACGTGAAAGGCCGCCTTCTGCTTCCACAGGAAGCGGCAGCTCTCGAGCAGCGTCGCCTTCTCGTCGTCCTCGGTGAGTGCGTCGAGCCGGCCGCGCTTGGGCTCGCGGATCGTGAGATAGACCAGCACGCCGAGAATCGCGCCGGGAACGCCGAGCGCGAACAGGGCGTAGCGCCAGCCGTACGCATGCGCGATCGCCCCCGCCATGTCGTAACCGACCCACGCGCCGAACGGCGCGCCCAGCGCGAGCACGGTGAGCGCCATCGGCCGTCGGTCGGCCGGAAAATAGTCCGACACGATCGCGGTGGACGGCGGGGTGCCGCCCGCCTCGCCGATGCCGACGCCGACGCGCGCGAACAGGAACTGCCAGTAGTTGCGCGCGAGGCCGCACAACGTCGTCATCGCGGACCACGCGATCAGCGAGAACGCGAGGATGTTGCGGCGGTTCGCCCGGTCCGCGAGCCAGGAGATCGGGATCCCGGCGGTCACGTAGAAGAGTCCGAGCGACACGCCGGTGAGCACGCCGATCCCCTGGTCGGTCAGGTGCAATTCGAGGCGGATCGGTTCCAGGATCGTCGACATCACGTACCGGTCGGCGATGTTCACGGTGTAGATGAGGCAGGTGACGATCAGCACGTACCAGCGTTCGATGTGCGAGGAATGGCGGGCGGATGTTGCGTCGGCAGCCGTGGTGATCACTCGGTCGAGCCTCCTTGTCACGTTGGCAGGTGAGCGCGCCGCCCCGGGGCGCGCAGTCTCGTCCACCATACAATGTTCCCCGCTCCAGTGCGACCTTGGCGCCCGACCGGCGGTGCGACCTGCGGCGCCACGGAAAATGGCATGCCCGGATCTCGAAAAAGCATCGCCGGCGGCGGGCGTCGCGTTAAAGTGGCGCCGGTGGAAACCTACGACTACATCGTCGTCGGTGCCGGCTCGGCAGGATGCGTGGTGGCCGAACGACTGTCCGCCGACGGCCGGCATCGCGTGCTCGTGCTCGAAGCCGGCGGCCCCGACGACAGCTTCTGGATCAAGACCCCGATCGGGTACGGCCGGACGTTCGCCGACCCGCGGGTGAACTGGCGCTACGACGCCGAGGCCAGCGCGGGACTCGGCGACCGGCGGATGTACTGGCCCCGCGGCCGAGTCGTCGGCGGATCCGGGTCGATCAACGCCCTCGTCTACTGCCGCGGGATGCCTGCCGACTTCGAGGACTGGCGCCGACTCGGCAACGTTGGCTGGGGCTGGGACGACGTCCGCCCGATCTTCGAGCTCAACGAGCGCCGGGTCGCACCGACCGGTCGTGCGCGCGACGGCGGACCGGTCGACGTCAAGGACGTGAACCCGTTCCTGCACCCGTTGCGGCGGCACTGGTTCGCGGCCGCGGCCGAGCTCGGGTTTCCGGTCAGCGACGATTTCAATGGCGAGCAGCCCGAAGGCGTCGGCTGCTATCAGATCACCGTGCGCGACGGCCGGCGCTGGTCCGCGGCCGACGCGTTCCTGCGGCCCGCGCTGCAAAGGCCGAACCTGCGCTTGATCGAACGCGCGTGGGTGAGCCGCATCCGGTTCGACGGACGGACCGCGAGCGGGGTCGAGTTCTGGGTGAACGGTGAGCGGCGCCGCGCGACCGCGGCGCGTGAAGTGATCCTGTGCGGCGGGGCCGTGAACTCGCCCCAGCTGCTGCAGCTCTCCGGGATCGGTCCCGGTGCACTGCTGCAGAGCCTCGACATTCCGGTGATTCTCGACAATCCGGCGGTCGGTGATCACCTGCAGGATCACCTCGCGGTCAGTTACTCGTTCGTCGCGACCGAACCGACGCTCAACGATGAGCTGAGGCCATTTCTCGGAAAGATCCGTAATGGATTGAATTACCTATTATTCAAGAGAGGACTCCTCGCGCTCAGCGTGAACCAGTTCGGCGGCTTCCTGCGCGCGAATCCCGCGGCGGACCGCCCCGACGTCCAGCTCTATTTCAATCCGATCACCTACGGGGCGGGTGATGCGACTCGCAAGCGGATCGACGTCGATCCGTTTCCCGGCTTCATCCTGTGCTTCCAGCCGACCCGGCCGACGAGTCGTGGCCGAATCATCGTGACCCGGCCGGATTTCCGCGCCCCGCCGTCGATCCAGCCGAACTACCTGTCGACGGCGAAGGACGAGCAGGACGTCGTGTACGGCGGCTTGCTCCTCCAGCGCATCGCCCGGACGCAGGCGATGCGCGGATTGATCCGCAACCCACTGCCGCCCGCGCTCGACACGCTCGACGAGGCGGGACTCCTGGCGGATTTCCGGGCGCGGGCCGCGACCGTGTACCACCCGGTCAGCACCTGCCGGATGGGCCCCCGGATGGACGGATCCGTCGTCGATCCGGCGCTGCGCGTGTATGGCGTCGATCGTCTGCGCGTGATCGACGCCTCGGTGTTTCCGACCGTGACCTCGGCGAACACCAATGCCCCGACCCTGATGGTCGCCCGCAAGGTCGCCGACCTGATCGCGAGCGGCCGCGGCTGAATTTCCCTCCGAGGAGAGTGCATGAAACTCGATAGCGTGAAGGTATTCGTCGTCGGCAATCCGCCGCCCGGATTCGGCGGACGCTACTTCATCTTCCTCAAGCTGCGCACCGCCTGTGGGATCGAAGGGGTCGGCGAGGTCTACGCCGCGACCTTCGGGCCGCACGTGATCGCGCGGATGATCGAGGACCTGTTCGCCCGCCGCTTCCACGGGCGCGATCCGTTCCAGATCGAAGCGCTCTGGCGCGAATCGCATGGATCGGGATTCTCCGCCCGGCCCGACATCTCCCTGGCCGGGGTGCTGAGCGGACTCGAGATGGCCTGCTGGGACATCGTCGGCAAGGCGGTCGGCCAGCCGGTCTACAACCTGCTCGGCGGCCGCGTGCACGAGCGCCTGCGCACCTACACCTATCTGTACCCGAAGGAAGGTGAAGGGGACGACTTCTATCTGGATTCCGAGCGCTCGGCCCAGCGCGCGGCCGAATACGTCAAAATGGGATTCACGGGCCTCAAGTTCGACCCGCTCGGCGGATACTCGGCCTACGATCCGCGGCAACCGACCCAGGAATCGATCGAGCGCACGGTGAAGCACCTGCGCATGATGCGCGAGGCGATCGGTGGCAAGGCGGATCTGCTGCTCGGCACCCACGGTCAGTTCACCGTGTCGGGGGCGATCCGGCTCGCGCGGCACCTCGAGCCGTTCGATCCGTTGTGGTTCGAGGAGCCCGTTCCACCCGACATGCCCGAGGCGATGGCGCAGGTCGCGCGCGGGACGACGATCCCGATCGCAACCGGCGAGCGGCTCGCGACGAAGTACGAATTCGCGCGGGTGCTCGCGACCGGCGCGGCGAACATCCTGCAGATGGACCTCGGGCGCGTCGGCGGGCTGCTCGAAGCGAAGAAGATCGCCGCGCTCGGCGAGGTGCACTACGCGCAGATCGCTCCGCACCTGTACTGCGGCCCGGTCGTCGGCGCCGCGAACATCCAGATCGCGACCTGTTCGCCGAACTTCCTGATTCTCGAGAGCATCCAGCGTTGGGACGGGTTCCAGGCGCAGCTGCTCAAGAAGCCGATCCGCTGGGAAGACGGGTACGTGATCCCGCCGACCGAGCCCGGACTCGGCGTCGAACTGAACGAGGCGGTCGCGCTCGCGCACCCGTACGAGCCGACCGGCAAGCTCCACCTGGAAATGGCCGATCGGCCGTTGGGATGAGGAACGAATCGACATGCGTTACGGATTCATCGGATTGGGAAATCTGGGCAGGCATCTGGCGGCGAATCTCGCGCGTGCCGGGATCGCGGTCGCGGTCCACGACCTCGACCGGTCCGCGGCGGACATCGCGCTCGCGGCCGGCGCGACCTGGTCGGCGTCGATCGAGGAGCTCGCGGCCGCCTGTGACGCGCTGATCACCTGCCTGCCCTCGCCGAAGGCGACGCGCACCGTGATGGATGCCGCGCTCCCCAAGATGCGCAGCGGATCGACCTGGATCGAGATGAGCACGAACGACTTCGCGGACATCGAGGCGATCGCGAAGCGCGCGCGGGAACGCGGGGTCGAAACCCTGGCGTGTCCGGTGACCGGTGGGGTGCACCGCGCCGAAGCGGGCGAGATCACCGTGCTTGTTGGGGGTGCGCAACAGGTTTTCGAGCGCCATCGGCCGGCACTCGAAGCGATGGGCGGCAAGGTGATCCACCTCGGTGGGATCGAGCAGGCGGCGGTGACCAAGGTGGTCACGAACATGCTGGCGTTCATCCACCTGATCGCCGACGGCGAGGCGTTGATGCTGTGTTCAAAAGCCGGCGTCGACCTCGGCGCCGCGTTCGCCGCGATCGCCGCGAGTTCCGGCAACAGCTTCGTCCACGAGACCGAGGGCAAGGTGATCCTGAACGGCAGCTACGACATTGGATTCACGATGGATTTGGCCTGCAAGGACGCCGGCTTCGCGGTCGAGTTCGGGCGCCGGTTCGGCGTGCCGCTGCGCCTCGCGGGGGCGATGGAACAGACGTTCATCGAAGGCCGCGCCCGCTATGGCGGGGGCGCCTGGTCGTCGATGATCGTGAAGCTGCTCGAGGACGCGACGTCGACGCCGCTGCGCGCGCCGGGCTTCCCGGCGAAGCTCGGCCCGAATGACTGAGATGATCGAAAAACCGCATGGATCGATCGAAATTCGTCATGCCGACGCGCGGCGAGATCGCAACAAAACGCTGGCGTTCTGATCGGCGGATGCTATTCTGAATCTTGGACCGGGGGGTCAGATCGTTTATCGATGCCTGTCGAACGGGTGCGCGAGCGCCCGATCGACGTCCTGTTCACCGACTCTATATCTAGAAGGGATGACGCATGAATCCGAGTTCGAAACTCAACCTTGCGATCGCAGCGATCCTCGGCAGCGGAGCGATGGGCCTCGCCCACGCGGCCGCGGCGCCATCGAACGACAGCAACGATCAGCTGCAGACGATCACCGTGACCGCGCAGCGCCGTGCGCAGAACATGCAGGACGTGCCGATCACGATCCAGGCGTTCACCGCGAAGACGCTCTCGCAGCTGCACATCGAGACCTTCGACGACTACGTGAAGTACCTGCCGAACGTGACCGCGCCGACCAACGGCCCGGGCCAAGGCAACATCTTCATGCGGGGCCTGAGCGTCGGCGCCGCGGGTAGCCAGTCGAGCGGCACGATCGGCGGATTCCCGAACGTCGCGATCTACCTCGACGACCAGTCGGGCCAGCTGCCCGCGCGCAACCTCGACGTGTATGCGGCCGACCTGCAGCGGATCGAGATCCTCGAGGGTCCGCAGGGCACGCTGTTCGGCGCCGGCGCCGAAGCGGGCGTCGTGCGCTACATCACCAACAAGCCGGTGCTCGACAAAACCGAGGGCAACGTGTCCGCGGGCTACGGCGTGACCGCGCACGGCGACCCGAACACGAACCTGACCGCGGTGCTGAACCTGCCGCTGATCGACGGCAAGAGCGCGATGCGCGTGGTCGTCTACAACGACAGCCGCGGCGGCTACATCGACAACGTGCCGGGGACGTTCACCCGCCAGAACTCCGACCTCGGCATCGGCTATGCGAACTATCCGGCCGTGAACGGTCAGTGCCCGAACGGCAAGCCGCCGGGCAATTACTACGGCTCGCCCGTGTGCGTTCCGCCGAACGCGCCGGCGATCAACAATTACAACATCGCGAAGCGCGCGATCAATCCGGTGACCTACAAGGGCATCCGCGGCGAGTTCCTCTACAAGTTCAACGAGGACTGGAACCTGCTGGTCACGCAGATGTACCAGAACATGGATGCCGAGGGCGTGTTCTACCAGATGCCCTACTCGTCCGACGGCGTGAAACTGCAGCCGCTCCAGGTCACGCTGTTCAACAACGCGTACAACAAGGACAAGTTCGAGAACACCGCCTGGACCGTGAACGGCAAGTTCGGCCAGTTGAACGCGGTCTACACCGGGGCGTACCTCGTGCGCCACGTCGAACAGGTCGGCGACTACACGAACTACGCCCGTGGCGTGTACGCCGACTACTATCAGTGCTATGGACCGGGTGGCGGCCCCTACTCCGGGCATCCGGACGCGAACCTCACGTCGACCTGCTACTCGCCGAGTTCGATCTGGCAGGAGACCGAGCGCAACGAACACCTGAGCCAGGAGTTCCGGCTGAGCACGCCGACCCACTGGCGGATGCGTGCGATCGGCGGCGTGTACTGGGAGGACAACAAGCTGTTCGACCAGACCGACTGGGGCTACAAGACGATTCCGGCGTGTACGTCGAACACGGCGCCGGGAACGCCGGGCAACAGCGGGTGTCTGTCGAACGTCGGCACCGCGCCGGGCGCGAGCGCCGAGAATCCCGGGGCGCAGCCGGACAACATCGCGTTCTTCGAAGATACGCGCCGCGACGTCCGTCAGCTCGCCGAGTACCTGTCGGTCGACTACGACATCATCCCGCACACCTTGACCGTGACCTTGGGTACGCGGCATTTCCGCTTCGACAACTCGTTCAAGGGCAGCGTGACCGGCAGCTTCGGCTGCTTCGAGCAGGGCGCGCCTGCGGGTGGCTGCGTCGCCAGCGCGAACAACCTCGACGCGCGCAATCTGCAGGACACCGAGTCCGGCTGGCGCAGCCGCGCGAACCTGACCTGGCACGTCAACTCGGACGTGATGGTCTATTACACGTTCTCGCAGGGCTTCCGTCCGGGCGGGTTCAATCGCACCGGCGGCAACATGTACATCTACGGCCCGGACGGCGTGAAGCAGTTCGTGTTGCCGAGCACGTACAGTTCCGACAGCCTGAACAACAACGAGGTGGGCTGGAAGACCCAGTGGTGGCACAACCGCGTGCAGTGGAACGGCGCGATCTATCAGGAGAACTGGAACAACGTGCAGGTCGGCTTCTTCGATCCGGGTCAGACGGGTAACCTGACCTTCGGCACGAACGGCCAGAACTTCCGGGTCCGCGGCCTCGAGACCTCGATCATCGCGCGCGTGACGGATCACCTGACCGTACAGGGCGCGGCGTCGTGGAACCGCAGCGAGCAGACCAACTCGCCGGCGCTGACCGACGGCAATCCGGCGAGCGCGAACTACGGCAAGCCGATCACCGAGTCCTGCAACAGCTCCGGCCTGAATTGCACCCCGATCTCGAACCTCTACGGCCCGATCGGCAGCCCGAGCGCGAACTCGCCGCCGATCCAGTTCAGTCTGCGCGCGCGCTACGACTGGATGCTGAACGATTACCGCTGGTTCGTGCAGGCGGGCGCGACCCACACCGGGCACTCGTTCACCCAGGCCGGCGCGAATCCGTCGATCGCGACGGGTGGTGCGATCAACACGACCGTGCTGCGCTTCGAGAACCCGGCGTATTCGTCCTACGACGCCTCGTTCGGGGTCGCGAAGGGCGCGTGGAACGCGCAGGTCTATTGCCAGAACTGCAGCGATTCGAACGCGAGCGTGTTCACGAACTCCGGGCAGTTCGTGATCGCGCAGACGATCGTGCGACCGCGGGTGATCGGCGTCAGCTTCGGTTACGACTTCTGACGCCGGAGGCCGATCGCGTTTGACCGTCGATCCGAAGAGAACCGCAGGAGCCGCGCCCCGACCGGGGCGCGGCTCCTGTCTTTCCGAGGATCCAGCCAGTCGGGAGGGGCCGCCATGAGCTCACCGCTCGCCGTTCCGCCCTCCCCCCCATCGCCCGGACCCATCGAAGCCGAGGTCGCGCGCATCCGCTCGCTCGTCGAGCGACGGGCGTTCCCCGACGCGCGCGACGCGGCGCTCGCACTCTCGGCGCAGGTGCCCGAGAACCGCGACGTCCTGTACCTGCTCGCGGTCAGCGAGCGCCACCTGAACCTCATCGACGAGGCGCTCGCGACGCTCGATCGGCTCGAGCGGACACACCCGGACTTCAGCCGGCTCTACCAGGAGCGGGGTCACTGTCACATGATGCGGCGCGATGCGCCGCGCGCGATCGAGGCGTTCCTGATCGCCGTGAATCGCAACCCGGCGCTGCCCGCGAGCTGGCGGGCGCTGGAGGGCCTGTATCGCCTGGTCGGCGACGAGGCCAACGCGCGGACCGCGGCGAGCCACGTCGCGACGCTCGCCCGCTTGCCGCCGGAGATCGTGACCGCGACCAGCCTGTTCCACGATCGGGAACTTGCGCTCGCGGAACCGATCGTCCGGCGCTATCTCCTGCAACACGGCAACCACGTCGAGGCGATGCGCCTGCTCGCGCGCATCGGGATCGAGCGCGAGGCGTTCGAGGACGCCGAGATCCTGCTCGACGCGGTGCTCGATCTCGCGCCGGACTATCACGCGGCGCGCTTCGATTTCGCGCGTACGCTCCTGCACCGTCACAAGCATCGCCGGGCGATCGAGGAACTCGAGCGCCTGCTCGCGGTCGAGCCCGAGAACCGCAATTACCGAACCCTGATCGCGACGACCTACGTCGGGATCGGCGATCACGAGCGCGCGCTCGCGCTCTACCGGTCGCTCCGCGCGGACGCGCCGCAGGCGGCCGCGGTGCAACTGTCGATCGCGCATTGCCTGAAGACGCTCGGACGCCGCGACGAGGCGATCGCCGCCTACCGGGAAGCGATCGCGATCCGGCCGAATTTCGGCGACGCGTACTGGAGCCTCGCGAACCTGAAGACATTCCGCTTCGCCGACGAGGACGTCGCGGTCATGCGCGAGGTCGAGGCGGCCGCCGATACCCCGACGGTCGATCGATACCACCTGTGCTTCGCGCTCGGCAAGGGGTTCGCCGACCGCGGCGACTGGGCGGAGTCGTTCCGCTACTACGAACGCGGCAATGCGCTGAAGCGCGCCGAGATCGACTACCGCCCGGAGGCGGTCGAGGAACAGGCGCGGCTGCAGATGCGGGTGTGCACGCGGGAGTTCTTCGCCGCGCGGCAAGGGGTCGGCTGCCCGGACCCCGCGCCGATCTTCATCGTCGGCCTCCCCCGCTCCGGATCGACGCTATTGGAACAGATCCTCGCGTCCCACTCGGCGGTCGAGGGCACGATGGAGCTCGCGGACGTCCCCCGGCTGGTCAACGACCTGCAGGGCCGATCCGCCCGCAGCGAACTGCCGCGCTATCCGCAGGGACTCCCCGAGATCGATGTCGAGGAGATCCGACGCTTCGGCGAACGCTACCTCGCCGACACGCGCGCGTACCGCAGCGGGAAGCCGCGCTTCGTCGACAAGATGCCGAACAATTTCCGGCACATCGGCCTGATCCATCTGATGCTGCCGAACGCGAAGATCATCGATGCGCGGCGCGATCCGATGGCCTGTGGCTTCAGCAATTTCGAGCAGCTGTTCGCATCGGGCCAGGAGTTCACCTATTCGCTCGAGGAGATCGGCCGGTACTACCGCAGCTACGTCGAGCTGATGGATCACTGGAACCGCGTGCTGCCGGGGCGGATCCTGCTGATGCGCCACGAGGAGGTCGTCGACGACCTCGAGGGGAGCGTGCGGCGCCTGCTCGCGTTCTGCGATCTTGAGTTCGAGCCCGGCTGCCTCGAGTTCCACAAGACGCAGCGCAGCGTGCGTACCGCGAGCTCCGAGCAGGTACGCCAGCCGATCTTCACGCACGGCGTCGACCGATGGCGCCACTACGAACCCTGGTTGGGCCCGCTGCGCGCGGCGCTCGACGGACGATGAGCACGACGGAAAAGACCACAACGATCGATTGAAACGATAAAGGCCTAAGGGGGAATACGAACGATGCAATCCAGTGCAAAACTCGCGTGCGCGGTCGCCGCGATACTCGGCGGCGCGACCGGTGGACTCGCGCTCGCCGCCACGGCGAAATCGAAGGACTCGAACTCCTCGGATCAGTTGCAGACGATCACGGTGACCGCACAGCGGCGCGTGCAGAACATGCAGGACGTGCCGATCACGATCCAGGCGGTCACCTCGAGCACGCTGACCCAGCTCAACGCAACCACCTTCGACCAGGTGCTCAAGTTCCTGCCGAACGTGACGATCGCGGGCACCGGCCCCGGCCAGAACAACATCTACATGCGCGGCCTGTCGACCAGCAACGCCGGGATCCAGGGTGCGGGCGTCGTCGGCAGCTTCCCTAACGTCGCGATCTACCTCGACGATCAGTCGGGCCAGAGTCCGGGACGCAACCTCGACATCTATGCGGCGGACCTGCAGCGCATCGAGATCCTCGAAGGCCCGCAGGGGACGCTGTTCGGCGCCGGTGCGCAGGCGGGCGTGGTCCGGTACATCACCAACAAGCCGGTGCTCGATCGCACCGAAGGCGACGTGAACGCCGGTTACGCGGTCACCGCCCATGGCGATCCGAGCACGAACCTCGACGCGACGCTCAACGTGCCGATCATCCGTGACAAGTTCGCGGTGCGCGCGGTGATCTTCAATGCGACCCAGGGCGGCTACATCAACAACATCCCCGCGACGTTCACGCGGGCGCCGACCGACCGGGGCATCGCGTACTACTTCCACGGCGTCGTTCCGCCCGGCCCCTCGCTGAGCAACGACAATCTGGCCGCGCGCGCGATCAACCCGGTCACCTACAAGGGCGGCCGCGTCGAGGCGAAGTACAAGTTCAATCCCGACTGGGACCTGCTGCTCAGCCAGATGTACCAGAACATGGATGCCGAAGGCGTTTTCTGGCAGGAGCAGTACGACGGCCTCGGCCAGCCGCTGCCGCCGCTGTCGGTGGAGCTCTACAACCCCTCGTACAACAAGGATCGGTTCGAGAACACCGCGTGGACCCTGCACGGACGCATCGACAAGCTGCGGCTGGTGTACACCGGCGGCTACCTCGACCGCCACGTCGACGAGCAACAGGACTACACGAACTACTCGCGCGGCTCGTACGCCGAGTACTACCAGTGCAACATCCCGGGGTCCTCGGTCAACGGGGTCCCGACCCAGCCGAGCTGTTACTCCCCGAGCGGGTTCTGGACCGATCGCCAGCTGATGACCCACCAGAGCCACGAACTGCGGCTCAGCACGCCGGGCGACTGGCGGCTGCGCGGTCTCGCCGGCGTGTTCTACGAAAACTACACGGTGCACGAGCAGACCGACTGGCACTACGGGTCGAACCCGAACTTCGTGCCGATCGCGCCGCCGCCCGGCGTGACCACGAACAATCCGAACGTGCGCCAGCCGGGGGACATGTTCTTCGACGACATCACGCGCGGCTACAAACAAAAAGCGGCGTACATGTCCGTCGATTACGACGTGCTGCCGAAGAAGGTCACGGTCACGCTCGGGACGCGCTACTACAGCATCGAGAACTTCGAAAAGGGCTCGAACGTCGGCAGTTACGGCTGCAACCCGGGGGGCATCTACAGCGGCTCGACCGTCGCATCCCCCTGCACCGTGCCGGTCAGCAATGGCAACAACCTGGACGCGAAGAACCTCGACAAGACCTACACGGGCTTCAAGAGCCGCGCGAACCTCTCCTGGCACGTGACGCCGGACAAGATGGTCTACGCGACCTGGTCGCAGGGCTTCCGTCCCGGCGGATTCAATCGTGCGCAGTCGATCATCAAGCCGACCTCGCCGATCTACGGGCTGTTCACCCCGCCGCTCGCGTATGCACCCGATACCCTGACGAACGTCGAGGCCGGCTGGAAGACCGAGTGGTTCGATCACCGGTTCATGTGGAACGGCGCGATCTACCAGGAGAACTGGAACAACACCCAGATCGAGATCTTCGATCCGGGCGTGACGGGGAACCTCACGTTCACGACGAACGGGCCGAACTACCGCGTGCGCGGCGTCGAGACCTCGTTCATCGCGCGCGTGACCCACGCGTTGACCGTGAGCGGCGCGGCGTCCTGGAACAGCAGCCAGGTCGTGAAGACGCTGTCGCTCGTGAATCCGCATACCGGCCAGCCGATCAACATCGCGAACCCGTTCGGCGCGCTCGGGACGCCGCTGTCGCAGTCGCCGCCGTTCGAGGCGAACATTCGCGCCCGTTATGAGTTCCACCTCGGCGACTACCACGCGTTCTGGCAGGTCGCGGCGACGCATCAGGCGCACTCCTACGCGACGACCGACCACCTGACGAAGACGCTGCAGGGACTCACCGTGGCGTTCGACGACCCGGGCTTCTCGACCTACGACGCGTCGATCGGGATCGGCAAGGGGGCGTGGAACGCGCAGCTGTACGGACGCAACCTCACCGACGTGCGGGCGATCCTGTTCTCGAGCTACGCGGAGTACGTGAAGATGGACACCGTGAACCGGCCACGCACGATCGGGGTCAGCTTCTCGTACAAGTTCTGACGAAGTGTCCGGCGGGCGGCTTCGCCGCCCGCCGACTTCCGGTAGAATCGCCCGGCGGGGCGGGCCGATCGCCCGCCCTTTTTTTTGTCGAGCGCCCCGGTACCAGCGAAATGGCATCCACGCCGTCAGATCTTCCCGAGAGCCGCGTCGACGCCGAATCGCGGCGCGTCCGCGAACTCCTCGAGCGGCGCGACTTCGGGGCCGCGCTCGAGGCCGCGCGCGCGCTACTCGAGAGCGCGCCGGATCACCGCGACGCGCTCTATCTGGTCGCGGTTTCGCAGCGCTACTGCGGCCGCGTCGCCGACGCGCTGCGCACGCTCGCGCGCCTGGAGGAGAAATTCCCGGATTTCGGGCGACTGTACCAGGAGCGTGGGCACTGCTACCGCGTGGTCGGCGAACCGGCTGCGGCGCTCGCGGCCTATGGACGGGCGGTGGCCGCGAACGGCTCGCTCGCGGCGAGCTGGCGCGCGATCGCGGAACTCTCCCGCGCCGCGGGGCTCGAGGCGGACGCGCGCGCCGCGGAGACGGAAGTCGCACGGCTCGCGCGCCTGCCGGCCGCAGTCGTCGCCGCGTCCGGCATGATCTCCGAGGGCGATCTCTCCGCCGCGGAGCGCGTGCTGCGGCGCTTCCTGCAGGCGAACGTCACCCACGTCGATGCGATGCGCCTGCTCGCGCAGATCGGGGTCAAGCACGAGGTGCTCGACGACGCGGAATTCCTGCTGGAGAGCGCGCTCGCGTTCGAGCCGGACAATCTCGCGGTGCGCTACGATTACGTCTCGGTGCTCGCGCTGCGGCACAAGCACGCGAAGGCCCTCGCGCAAGCCGAGAAACTGCTCGCGGTCGACCCCGCGAACCGCGCGTTCCGGATCGTGCACGCGAACGCCTGCGTCGGCCTCGGTCGCCAGCAGGACGCGCTCGACACGTTCCGCGCGCTGCTCGACGACTCGACCCAGAAGGCGGACCTGTACCTGTCGATCGGTCATGCGGAGAAGACCCTCGGGCGCCAGGCCGAGGCGATCCGCGCGTACCGGCTCGCGGCCGATGCGCGTCCGGGGTTCGGCGACGCGTACTGGAGTCTCGCGAACCTGAAGACCTACCGGTTCGAGGATCGGGAGATCGAGCAGATGCGCCGGCACGAGGCGGCCGAAGCGACGCAGCCCGCCGATCGCTATCACCTGTGCTTCGCCCTCGGGAAGGCGCTCGAGGATCGGGGCGAGTACGAGGAATCGTTCCGCTGCTACGAACGTGGCAACGCACTGAAGAAGCGCGAGTGCCGGTATTCCGCGGATGCGCTCGAACGGACGCTGCGGCAGCAGTTCGAGGTCTGCAGCGCGCCGTTCCTGCGGGAGCGCGCCGGCCTCGGCGATCCGGATCCCGCTCCGATCTTCGTCGTCGGCCTGCCCCGCGCGGGCTCGACCCTGATCGAACAGATCCTCGCGTCGCACTCGCAGGTCGAGGGGACGGCCGAGCTTGCCGAGATCCCGCAGATCGTGCAGCGGCTTGCCGGGCGTGAGACCAAGGACGGACCGCCACGCTACCCGGTGGTGCTCCGCGAACTCGGCCCCGGCGACTGGCGCGCGCTCGGCGAGCGCTACCTCGCCGAGACCCGGGTGTACCGGACCGGCGCGCCGTTCTTCATCGACAAGATGCCGAACAATTTCCGGCATCTCGGCCTGATCTCGCTGATCCTGCCGAACGCGAAGATCATCGACGCGCGGCGGGACCCGATGGCGTGCTGCTTCAGCAACTTCAAGCAGCTGTTCGCCGCGGGACAGGAGTTCACCTACGGCCTCGAGGACATCGCCCGATACTATCGGATCTACGTCGAGCTGATGGATCACTGGGATGCGGTGCTGCCGGGACGGATCCTGCGGGTGCGTCACGAGGACCTGGTCGAGGACCTCGAGGGCGAGGTGCGCCGCCTGCTCGCGTTCTGTGGACTCGAGTTCGAACCGGCTTGCCTTGAATTTCACCGCCAGGCGCGCAGCGTCCGCACCGCGAGCTCGGAGCAGGTCCGCCGGCCGATCAACCGCGAAGGGATCGACCAGTGGCGACATTACGAACCGTGGCTCGGCCCGCTCGCGGCCGCGCTCGGCGACTTGGCGCCGGGACGCGCCTAGCTATCGGAGACTCCATGGCGACAATCCACGAACGTCCGGCGCGGCGCGGTCGCACGATCGCGCTGTCCATCGCGCTCGCCGCCCTCGCCACCGCCGCGGCCCGGGCCGACGCGTTCCGCCCGATCGTGCCGACGATGACGGATCGAACCGTCGTGCTCGACGGCCATCACCTGACGATCGGCGAGGTCGTCGACGTCGCCCGCGACGGGGCGCGGGTCGCGCTGAGCCCGCAGGCCCGGCAACGATCCGCGGACGCCTATGGGCTGCTCCTCGAGGCGGCCCGCGAGGGCGTGCCGGTCGACGGATTCGATCGCGGGACCGACGCCAATCGGCGCATCCGCTGGTTCGCGGGCGATCCAACCGCGTCCGGGAACCAGAAGCGCATCGCGGCGCGCGAGCTCGCGCTGTTCCAGCGCGGTGCGTTCGTCGGGGCTGGACCGCCGATCGCCGACGAGGCGGTGGTGCGCGCGATGCTCGTCGTGCGTGCGAACACGATGACCGCCGAGGCGGCGAGTCCCGCGCTGATCCAGCAGCTGATCGACCTGCTGAACGACCGGATCACGCCGGTCGTCCGGTCGCGGGGCACGGTCGGCGAAGGCGATCGCGGCCAGTTCATGAACGTCGCGGCGACGATGGTCGGCGCCGGCGACGCTTATTATCGCGGCGAACGCATGCCGGCATCCGAGGCGCTGCGGCGCGCGGGCCTGCAGCCACTCGCGCCGTTCGGTGCGGACGATCGCGTACTCGAAGGCACGAACGCGTATTTCACCGGCCTCGCGGCGCTGGTGACCTACGATGCGCGCGATGCGCTCTCCTGGGCGGATCTCACCGACGCGATCGACCTCGACGGCATGAACGCCGATGTCGCGCCGCTCGCGCTGCCGGCCCGGCAAAGCCGGCCTTTCCAGTGGTTGAACTGGGATGCCGCGCGGGTGCTCGACATGCTCCGCGGCAGCTATCTGTTCGCGCTCGACGGACAGCGCACCGCGCCGGATCCGCAGAGCCTGCGTGCCTCGAACGTCCGCCAGGGCGCCGCCTGGCAGGCATGGACCACGATGCGCGACGATCTGCTGATCGCGATGAACTCCTCGGATCTCGACTTCACGGTGCGCGTCGGCAGCTCGCCCGGGGATTCCTGGGAGCTCGGCACGCCGCAGCTGCGCCGGTACTACGTCGTCGGCGGTCCCTTGAGCCACGGTGAGCACGGCTACGTGTTGCCGAGCGCGAATGCGGACCCCTACCCGCTCGCGAACGACGTCGAGGCGTTCACGATCGCGCTCGCGAACCTGGACGAGGCGGTCGCGCAGCGCATCCTGCGCTTCACGAGCACCCGCTTCACGGTGATCCCGCCGATGCCGGATCTGCCGGGACGCGCCGACAGTTACGGACTCGCGCGCGCGAGCGACGATGTGGTCGCGGATCTGGTGCAGGACGCCGTGGCCCAGGCCGTCCCGGTGCCGCCCGCCGGCTACGGACTCGGCAAGGGCGTCCGTGACCTGCAGGCACAGACGCGGCTCAAGATCGCACGCGCCCGGCGTGCGGTCGACGACAGCGTCGACCTGCTCGCCGAAGATCTCCTGACGGGCACCTACTGGCTCGACCTGCGCAAGCTCCAGGACGCGCATCGAGCGTTCGGCCCGGCGCCGACCGCCGCCTGGGCCGCGTTCCGGCGGGTCGTGCCGTTCAAGCCCGACGCAGCGCTCACGCTGTCGCGCCCCGTCGCGACGGTCGCCGCGCAATTCATCCGTTCGCACCCGATCGACCGATTCTACGGAGCCACCACGGGGAAGGCGCGTTGAGCGCTCACGGCGACCCGCCGTCGCTGCGGATCCGCTGGCGGATCTTCGCGTTCCTGTTCGCGTTCGGCTGGCTCGCGTACATGCAGCAGAAGAGCATCACGGTCGCGGCGGCGCGCATCATGCCGGACCTGTCGCTCAGCCAGCTGCAGATCGGTTGGATCGAGCAGGCGTTCGTCGTCGGCTATGCCCTGTTCCAGATGCCGGGCGGGCTGTTCGGCCAGCGGGTCGGCGCGCGGCGCACGTTCGTGATCATCGGCGTGCTCGCGTGCGTCGCGATGCTCGGGACCGCCGCGGGACCTGCGTGGCTCGCCGGCCGGACCCTGTTCGTGGAGCTGCTCGGGATGCAGCTGCTGCTCGGCGCGGCGCAGGGCGCGATCTTCCCGGTATCCGCCGGCGTGTTCGAGGCCTGGTTCCCCGCCTCGCGGTGGGCGTTCGTGCAGGGGTTGCAGACGATGGGCCTGCAGCTCGGCGCCGCGGCGACGCCGCCGCTGGTCGCGACGCTGATGCACGCCTTCGGCTGGCAGCGCGCACTCGTGTGGACGACGTTGCCCGCGTTCGCGGTGATCGCGCTGTGGGCGTGGTACGGCCGCGGCAGTCCCCGCGAGCATCCGGCGGTCACGCCCGCCGAGCTCGCGGAGATCGGCACCGCGGACCCGGCGCCGACGGCTTCGCCGCCACGCGCGGGCCGCGTGCTACGGCTGCTTGCGGATCGCAACGTGCTGTTGCTCGCGATCTCCTACCTCTGCATGAATTACACGTTCTACCTGCTCGCGAACTGGGTATTCCTGTACCTCGTGCAGGAACGCCACTTCTCGGTGCTCGAGGGCGGCTGGCTCGCGAGCGCCCCACCCCTCGCGGCGGCGATCGGCGCGGGCGTCGGCGGAATGCTCACCGGTCTCGCCTGCCGTCGTTTCGGCGAGCGACGGGGCTATCGCCTCGTGCCGCTGATCTCGCTGCCGGCCGCGGGACTGCTGCTGCTCACCGCCGTCGATTCGCCGAACGCCTGGGTCGCCGTCGCGGTGCTCTCGCTGTGCTACGGACTCGTCGAGCTCAACGAGGGTGCGTATTGGGGCGCCGCGATGTCGGTCGGCCGAGGCGACACGATGGCGGTCAGCGGCTTCATGAACACCGGCGGGAACCTCGGCGGGATCATCGGGATTCCGATCGTCGCCTACCTCTCGGGACGCGGCGCCTGGCACGCGGCGTTTCTGGTCGGAACCGGGTGCGCGATCGCCAGTGCGGTCGCGTGGCTCGCGATCGACGCGGACGGCTCGCGCGGCGCCGCGCCGGCGCCGCGCGAGCGACCCTCGTCCCCGCCGCGCTAGCGGCCGCCGTCGCGGCGTGCGGCGAGGTGCCGGACCGCCGAGAACAGCAGGTCGTGGAAGTCTCCGCGGTCGCGTCGCGGTCCCGTCGCGCCCGTCGGGTCGATCTGGGTCAACAGCACCGCGACCAACCCGGACCGCGGGCTCACGAGCCATTGCGTATCCCAGACGCCGCCCCAGGAAATGTCGCCGTTCAGCTCGGCCTGCGGCGCATGCGCCGCATCGAGCTCGACCGCGACGCCGAGCCCGTAGCCGAGTCCGGTCGAATCGGGACCGAAATAGCGGTAGAGCGCGTCCGGCGGAACCTGGTTGTGCGTCATCAACGCGACCGTGACCGGCGAGAGGATCTCATGGCCGTCGAGGGAGCCCCCGTTCGCGAGCATCTGCGCGAAGCGCAGATAATCGCCGGCGGTCGAGATCATGCCGCCGCCGCCCGAGGGCCACACCCGCGGATCGGTCGGATCCATCAGCCACGGCGAGTGGCTCGGGACGAGTTCGCCGTCGGGTTGCCGTCGATAGAGGGTCGCGAGCAGCGGCGCCTCGGCCGGACCCAGGTGGAAGCTGGTCGAGTTCATCGCGAGCGGCGCGAGGATCTCCTGGTGCACGAATTTCGCGAACGGCATCCCCGAGACGACCTCGACCAGGCGCCCCAGCACGTCGTCGGCAAAACTGTAGCGCCACCCCTCTCCCGGCTGGAAGTACAGCGGCATCTGCGCGATCTTGCGCACGACGGTCGCGAGCGAGTCGTGCGGCGCGAGGTGCAGCGTCGCATACACCTTGCCGAGCGGCGTGGTGTCGTCGAACACGTAGCCGAGACCGCTCTGCTGGGTCAGCAGGTCCCGGATCGTGATCGGATGGCGGGCCGGCACGGTCACCGGCTGCCCGTCGGCGCCCATCCGCACGAACACCCGCGGATGAGCGAACTCCGGCAGGAACCGCGAGACCGGATCGTCGAGCTGGAAGTCGCCGCGCTCGTAGAGCTTCAGCACCGCGACCGTCGTGATCGGCTTGGTCATGCTCGCGATGCGAAACCGGGTGTCGAGGGTCATCGGCGCGTGGGTGGCGAGATTCCGATAGCCGCTCGCGCCTTCGTCGACGAGCTTGCCGTCGCGCGCGACCATCCACACGAAGCCGGCCGCCCGGTGCTGCGCGGCCCGGATCCGGAAGAACTCGTCGAGCCGATGCAGGCGCGCCCGCGACATCCCGACCGCGCGCGGGCTCGAGCGCGGCAGCGGCGGTGCGTCGTCGCGCGCCGCCGCGGCGAATGCCGACACGGCGAGCGCGCCCAGGGAAACGAATGCGGCCCATCGAGGTGCACGTCGAGTCATCGGGTATCCTCCGTCTACAGGTCCGCGAGCGTCTCGCGAATCCAGTCCAGCAAGTGCGCGCAGTAGGCGCGCTCCACGAGCAATAGGTATTCGTCCGCCTGCCAGCCGGCGACCGTGACCACGACGTCGGCGAACCGGCCGGTTCGGGCCTCGCCGACGCGCGGGATCGAGCGTGACGACCCCAGGCGCTGCAGCACCGCGAGGGCACGAGCTCCGGCGAGATGGATGCCGGCGATCCCGCCGCTCTGATCCACGAGCGAGATCTCCTCGTTCGGCCCGAGACCTCGACGCAGCGCGTCGATCGGCGCCGGTGTGCCGGCGAGCACCCAGGTTTCGCTCGGCGATCTCCACAGCAGCGCGAACGGATCGGCGCCGCCCGGCAAGCGCTGCCGCTCCAGGCGGCCGGCGGCCGGCAGAGCGCAGCCGAGCACGGGCGCGACCCTGGCCTCGCCGCGCATCGGATCGAAATACCGCAGGCTCGCGACGCGAATCGCGCGATCGCGTTCCGCCGTCACGCCGCCGCCGGTCCAGCGCTCGAGGGTGTCGTGAGTGTCAGCCATGCAGTCGCTTCCCTTCGGGGTCGATGAACGGCGTTGCGACGACGATCGCGTCGATCCGCTGCCCGAGGTGGTGCACGCCGACGGTCTCGCCGAGGCGCTGCGCGCCGCGTGCGAGCATCGCGAGCGCGACCGGGGCGCGCAGCGTCGGGCTCCAGTGGCTCGAGGTCACGTGACCCTCGGTCGCCGTCGGCGGCGGCGCCTGCGCGATTTGCGCGCCGACCGGCAAGCGCGTCCGGCCGTCCACGGGCTTCAGGCCGACGAGCCGCAGTCGGTCCGGATCGAGTGCCGCCGGCCGCAGGAGCGATCGCCGGCCCACGAAATTCGCGTGCTTGCGCTCGAGCCCGCGCGCGAAGCCGACGTCGCCCGGCAGCGTCGTGCCGTCGGTGTCGACGCCGACGTGCAGGTAACCCTTCTCGGTCCGCAGGATCTCGAGCGCCTCGATGCCGTACGGGGCACCACCGAGCGGCGCGGCCGCGCCCCAGACGCGCTCGATCAGGTCGTCGGCCCGCTCGACGGGCACGTTGATCTCGTAGGACAGCTCGCCGGTGAAGCTCGCGCGCAGCACGCGCACCGGCGAGCCGTCGTATTCGCCGTCCGCGATCGTCATGTGCTTCATCGATTCCGGCGAGAATCGGCCGTCGAGACCGATCGCGGCGAGCGTCGTCCAGGCTTTCGGGCCCGACACGGTCATGTTTCCCCAGCGCGAGGTCACCGGGGTGACCAGCACGTCGAACTGCGGGTATTCGCACTGGAGCCATTCCTCGAACGCGGCCGCGGTCCGCTCGACGCCGGCGCTCGTGGTGTTGACCCAGAAATGGGCCGGCCCCAGCCGTGCAACCACGCCGTCGTCGACGATCACGCCATTCTCGTTGAGCAACAATCCGTATCGGGCCTGACCGGGTGCGAGCGAGGACATCGTGCCGACGTACATGAGGTCGAGAAACTGCGCGGCGTCGGGTCCCCAGACCTCGATCTTGCCGAGCGGAGACCCGTCGAACACCCCGACCACGCTGCGCACGGTCTCGGCTTCGCGCTGCGCCGCGCTCTCCAGCGACTCGTCCGCGCGGGGATACGCGGCCGGTCGGCTCCAGTTGCCGAACAGTTCGAACAGCGCCCCGTGGCCGGCATGCCAGGCCGCGGCCGGCAGGTGCTTCACCGGACGATAGCGATCGGCGACGCGGCGGCCGACGAGTGCACCGAAGCTCACCGGGGCGAACGGCGGCCGGAACGTGGTCGTGCCGACCTCGGCGGGTCCGCGCTGCGTCGCTTCGCCCATCAGCACGAGGGCGTTCACGTTGCTGGTCTTGCCCTGGTCGGTCGCCATGCCGGTCGTCGTGTAGCGCTTCAGATGCTCGACCGAGCGATAGTTCTCGGTCGCCGCGAGCGCGACATCGGCGACGGTCACGTCGTTCTGAAGATCGAGGAAGATCTTGCCGCGCACGCCGGGGATCCGGCTCGACGCGAGCGAGCGCCCGGCCCCGCCGATCGGCGGCGGCGGCACCGTGAATCCGAGCGCGAGCGATCGTCCGACCTCGGCGGCGTGCTCGAGCGCCGCGCTGCGCGAGAACACCCCGGCGCAGGCGCCGACGCTGTAGAGGCCCGGCGCCGGTCCGTCCGGTACGAACATCGCCGCCTCCTCGAGCCAGCGCAGCCGTCCCTTCGCCTGGGAGTGCAGGTGCACCGCCGGCGCGAATCCGCCGGCGCTCAGGATCAGATCGCACTCGAGGCGCTCGGCTCGCCCGCCCGGCTCATTGGCGTCGACCACGAGGCAGCCGCGCACCCCGCGTCCGCCGACGACCCGTCCGATCCCGTGGTGCGCGAGGCACCGGACTCCTTCCGCCTGGGCACCGATCGCACCCGCCGGTCGCCGATCGAGCACCGCGACGATCTCGATCCCCGCCGCTCGCAGCGACCGGGCGACCGCGTACGCGGAATCCCCGTTCGCCGCGATCACCGCGCGGCGGCCACAGGCGGTCGCATAGCCATGCGCGTATTTCTCGGCGGCACCGGCGAGCATCACGCCGGGACGATCATTCCCGGGGAAGAGCATCGGTCGCTCGAACGCCCCCTGCGCGGAGACGATCGAGCGTGCGCGGATCTTCCACAGACGCTCGCGCAGCGCACCGTGCGTGCCCGGCGCGGCTGCCGCGAGCGATTGCACCGCGCACAGCAGTCCGTGGTCGTAGACGCCGAACGCGAG
>JAGWPU010000062.1 GCA_028870355.1 Gammaproteobacteria bacterium
ACATCATCCGCTTCCTGACCGAGGGTGATAAGGCCAAGGTGACGTTGCGTTACCGAGGTCGCGAGCTCGCGCACCAGGACATCGGTCGCAAGCTCCTGTCACGGATCTCCGAGGATCTCGCGCCACACGCGGTGATCGAGCAGAATCCGCTGATGGAGGGCAAGCAGATGATCATGGTGTTCGGGCCGAAGAAGAAGTGAGCGGCGAGTCCTGAAGGATTCGCCGTCCCGCCCGTAGCGGTGCTCTCGCGCCCACCTCGAGTGGAGCGTGGGGGCGCTTGTGAACGGGGCTATGAAAAATCCGAGGAGTCGACGATGCCCAAGATGAAGACCAATCGGGCCGCGGCGAAGCGTTTCCGCAAGACGGCGGACGGCTTCAAGCGCGGTCAGTCCCACCGCCGCCACATCCTGACGAAGAAGCCGAGCAAGCGTAAGCGACAGCTGCGCCGGGAGATGCAGGTCCACGAGACCGATCACGACCGGATCAAGCAGTTGCTGCCGTACGCCTGAATCGACCGACCCTCCGAAGGAGTGACATCACATGGCTAGAGTCAAACGTGGCGTGATCGCCGGCCGACGGCACAAGAAGGTCCTGAAGAAGGCCAAGGGCTATTTCAATGCCCGGCGCAAGGTGTTCCGCGCTGCGAAGCAGGCGGTGATCAAGGCTGGGCAGTATGCCTACCGAGGTCGCCGTGAGAAGAAGCGCGAGTACCGGGCGCTGTGGATCGCGCGGATCAACGCGGCGGCCCGCCTGAGCGGTCTGTCCTACAGCCGCTTGATCGACGGGATGAACAAAGCGGGCCTGGAGATCGATCGCAAGGTGCTCGCCGACCTCGCGGTTCACGATCTGCCGGCGTTCGCGGCGATCGCGGAGCGGGCCAAGGCCAGCCTCGCGGCCTGACGGACGAACGGCCGCAGCCGCGCGGGGGAGACCAGGTTCGGACTCCCTCGCGCGCCGGCGGCCCCGCCACCGATGGTCGACACCGAATCTCTCGCAGCGCTCGTAGCGCGCGCACTCGCGGACGTCGCGGCCAGCACCGACCTGGCTGCGCTCGAGGAGGTGCGCGTGCACCTGCTCGGCAAGAAAGGGCAATTGACCGAACGACTGAAGTCGCTCGGTGCGTTGCCGGCGTCCGAACGACCGGTGGCCGGTCAACGGATCAACGAAGCCAAGGGCGAGATCGTCGCGGCGCTCGAGCAACGCCGTGCGGCGCTCGAGGCGGCGGCGCTCGACGCGGCGCTCGCGGCGGGCCGGATCGACGTGAGCTTGCCGGGCCGTGGGCAGGCGCCGGGAACGATGCATCCGGTGACCCGGACGCGCCTCAGGATCGAGCGCATCTTCGCGCAAGCGGGCTTCGAGGTGGCCTCGGGACCCGAGGTCGAGGACGATTTCCACAACTTCGAGGCGTTGAACATCCCGCGCAATCATCCGGCGCGGGCGATGCACGATACGTTCTATTTCCCCGACGGACGGTTGCTGCGGACCCACACCTCGCCGGTGCAGATCCGTGCGTTGAGCGTTCGACCGCCGCCGCTCGCGATCATCGCGCCGGGGCGGGTGTACCGGAACGATTCGGACATGACGCACACCCCGATGTTCCATCAGGTCGAGGGGCTCGTCGTCGGTGAGCACGTGAGCTTCGCGAACCTGAAGGCGATGTTGCACTCGTTCGTCGAACGCCTCTTCGAGCGGCCGCTCGGGATGCGGCTGCGACCGTCCTACTTCCCGTTCACCGAGCCGTCCGCGGAAGTCGACATCGAGTGCGTGTTCTGTCGCGGCGGCGGTTGCCGGGTCTGCAAGCAGACCGGCTGGCTCGAGATCCTCGGCTGCGGCATGGTGCATCCGAACGTGCTCGGCGCGGTCGGGATCGACGCCGAGCGCTGGCAGGGCTATGCGTTCGGGATGGGGATCGAGCGGCTCGCGATGCTCCGTTACGGCGTCGACGACCTGCGCCTGTTCTTCGAAAACGACCTGCAGTTCCTGAAGCAATTTCCGTGAAGATCACGCACCACTGGCTCGAGGAGTTCACGCCGGGCGCGGGGAGCGCGGCCGAGCTCGCCGCGCAGTTGACGGTCGCCGGACTCGAGGTCGAGGCGCTCGAGCCCGCGGCGCCGCCGTTCACCGGCGTCGTCGTCGGCGAGGTGCTCGCGTGCGCGCGCCATCCGAACGCGGAGCGTCTGTCCGTGTGCGAGGTCACGAGCGACGGGACCGATCGGCTGCAGATCGTCTGCGGTGCGCCGAACGTGCGCGCGGGACTCAAAGTCGCGGTCGCCAAGGTCGGCGCCCGCCTGCCGGGCGAGGTCGCGATCAAGCGCGCGAAGCTGCGCGGCATCGAGTCCCAGGGGATGCTCTGCTCCGCGCGCGAGCTCGGGCTCGGCAGCGAGCACGACGGCATCCTCGAATTGCCGCCGGAGCTCGAGATCGGCCGTGATTTTCGTGCCGCGCTCGACCTCGACGACACCGTGATCGAGGTGAATGCGACGCCGAATCGCGGCGATTGCATGAGCGTGTTCGGCATCGCACGCGACCACGCGGCAACCCGCCGGCGCCGGCTGCACTACGCCGCGAAGCCGGTCGAGCCGGTGCACTCGGACGAGACCCCGGTCGAACTCGCGGCGCCCGAGGCCTGTCCGGTGTTCGTCGGACGGCTGATCCGGGACCTGCGGGTCGGCGCGCGCACCCCCCTGTGGCTGCGCGAGCGCCTGCGGCGCGTCGGAATCAACCCGATCTCGCCGGTCGTCGACGTCACGAACTACGTGATGATCGAGAGCGGTCAGCCGATGCATGCCTACGACGCGGCGCGCGTGACGGCGCCGATCACGGTGCGGTTCGCGAGCGCGGGCGAGCCGCTCGAGCTCCTGAACGAGGCGACGCTCTCGCTCACCGACGACTGTCTCGTGATCGCCGATGCGAACGGACCTGTCGGGCTCGCGGGGATCATGGGTGGTCGCCGCAGCGCGATCGCCGAGGGCACCGTGGACGTGTTCCTGGAGGCCGCACATTTCACGCCCGCGAGCATCGCCGGACGTGCCCGCCGGCTCGGCCTACTGACCGATGCAGCCCAGCGCTTCGAGCGCGGCGTCGATCCGGAATTGCCGCGCCGGGCGATCGAGCGGGCGACCGGACTGCTGCTCGAGATCTGCGGCGGCCGGCCGGGTCCGCTCACCGAGGCGCGATCGCCCGCGTTCGGCGGGGCGAGGCCTCGCGTGCGGTTGCGGCGGCGCCGGCTCGAGCGCCTGCTCGGAACGGCGGTGCCGGACGCCGAGGTGCACGAACTCCTCGGCGCGATCGGCGATCGGGTCGAGGAGCACGGCGAGGGCTGGGAACTCGGCGTGCCGTCGCACCGGTTCGACCTCGCGATCGAAGCGGATCTCGTCGAGGAAGTCGCACGCTTGCGCGGCTTCGACCGCATCCCCGAGCACCCGGCGGTCGCGCCGCAGGTCGCGGGGCAGGCGAGCGAACAACGCATCACGGCGGAGCGTGCGCTCGGCGTGCTGATCGAGCGCGGTTACCACGAAGCGATCACCTACAGCTTCGTCGATCCGACGCTCCAGCGCGCGCTGTTCCCCGCGCAGGCGGCGCTCGCGCTCGCGAATCCCATCTCGGCCGAACTCGCGGAGATGCGGGTCTCGCTGTGGCCGGGATTGCTGCACGCGGGACGCGAGAATACGCGGCGGCAGCAGTCCCGGATCCGGCTCGTCGAGACGGGGCGGAAGTTCCTCCTCGAGGGTGGCGAGTTGCGGGAAGTCGAGGCGCTCGCCGGACTCGCGAGTGGGACGCGCTGGCCGGAGCAGTGGGGGACCGGTCGCGAGGCGATCGATTTCTACGACGTGAAGGCCGATCTCGACGCGGTGCTGTCACTCACCGGCGATGCCGGATCGATGCGCTACGAGCCGGCGGAACTGGCGTGCCTGCACCCCGGTCGCACCGCGCGACTGTGGCGAGGCGAGCGACCGATCGGCTGGCTCGGGGAACTGCATCCGCGTCTCGCGAAGGCACTTGGCTGGGCGTCGGCACCGTGGCTCTTTGAGATTGAAACAGAATTAGGTTTATCTTCTAACATATCGAAATATAAAAGTATTTCGGTATATCCTCGACTGCGTCGAGATTTGGCTGTCGTGGTGGACGACGCGGTGTCCGTCGCGCAATTGCGAGACACCGTGACCGCCAGTGCGTCCGGACGTCTCGTGGATTTCGTCGTTTTCGACGTCTACCGGGGCCCTGGTATAGATTCAGGTCGAAAAAGCGTCGCTTTAGGGTTGATTTTACAGGACTCTTCGCGCACTCTAACTGACGTCGATGCCGACGCCGTGGTGACCGCGGTGGTGGCGCGACTCCGGGATGTTTTCAGCGCCACGATAAGAGACCAATAATTCATGGCAGCCCTGACCAAGGCGGAGATGGCCGAGGCCCTGTTCGATCAGCTGGGGCTGAACAAGCGCGAGGCGCGCGAACTCGTCGACCTGTTCTTCGAAGAGATCCGCGCAGCGCTCTCCTCGGGCGAGCAGGTCAAGCTTTCCGGATTCGGGAATTTCGATCTGCGCGACAAGAATCGACGGCCGGGACGCAACCCGAAGACCGGCGAAGAGATTCCGATCAGCGCACGTCGCGTGGTCACGTTCCGTCCGGGACAGAAACTGAAGGCTCGCGTCGAGGCGTATGCTGGAACCAAGCAACAATAACGAGCTGCCGGCGATCCCCGGCAAGCGCTATTTCACGATCGGTGAAGTGAGCGACCTGTGTGGGGTGAAGCCGCACGTGTTGCGCTACTGGGAACAGGAGTTCCCGCAGCTCAAGCCCGTGAAGCGGCGCGGCAACCGTCGCTACTACCAGCGGCAGGACGTGCTCGTGATCCGGCAGATCCGCAGCCTCCTGTACGAACAGGGATTCACGATCGGTGGCGCGCGCAATCGCCTGATGGGCGACGACGCCCAGACCGACCTGAATCACAGTCAGCAGCTCATCCATCAGATGCGGATCGAACTCGAAGAACTCGTGAAGATCCTGCGGCGCTGAGCGCGCCGCCGCGACCGCGCCCCTGATTCCGGCGCGGGTTTGCGTTATCATTCTCCAACGGTCGGGGCGTGGCGCAGTCTGGTAGCGCACTTGCATGGGGTGCAAGGGGTCGCAAGTTCGAATCTTGTCGCCCCGACCAACTAATACTCGAGACGGCGCGGCGCGGCCATGAAACGCAGTCCCCCGAGCGCGAGGTCGGGCGAGAACGCGCGGCCGATCGCGACGACGCCGATGCGCCGCAAGCGGCGCGTGTCGAGTGCCGCCTCGGTGCGGTGCGCGACGAAACGGTCGAACGGCAGTTGCACGGTACGCCACGCGGCGCTGGCGGTGAAGCACTGCCGGTAGCTTTGCCAAGGTCGGATCGACGCATCGGTTCGCAGGTGCACCGCGTATTCCTCGTTGCCCCGGGGGTCGTTGCCGAAGACGTCGAGCTCGATGCCGTGCCAGGCGCTCGCATCGACGAGCCCGTCCGTGGGCGACAGATCGAGCGCGATCTGCAGGAACCCACCGCCGTTCTCGAGTCTGACCTCGCCTTGCACGCGGATCGCGGTCCGGCCGGCGATCGTCTCGCGGCGCATCGTGCCCACGGAGACGCCGCCCATCACCTGGTCGGTGATCAGCCGCCACGAGCTGCCGACGGTCGCCAGCGGCGGCTCGCGGCTCAGATCGTCTATGATCGCGGACGTGCCAGCCATTGCTTCCCCTTCAATGCGTCAGCGCATCGCTTGACCGTTCTGCATCATCCCAGTTTAGACGGACCGGACCGAACCGATCTCGACTCGTTCGCGTCCGGGGGCGTAGCGATCGTGTTCGGTGCCGGTGGCGGTATCGGCGGTGCGCTCGTCGATGCGATCGCGGCGCGCAAGCGGTTCGATCAGGTGATCGCTTTCGGGCGCCGCACGTCGCCGGCGATCGATCTGCGCGACGAGGCGAGCCTCGAGCGCGCCGTGGCCTTCGCCGCCGACCGTGGGGAGTTGCGTCTGGTGATCGTGGCGACCGGCTTTCTGCATGACGATCGCCAGGCGCCGGAGAAGAACTGGCGGCAGCTCGATGCGGCCGATCTCGCGCGCGCGTTCGCGCTGAACGCGATCGGCCCCGCGATGATCATGAAGCACGTGCTGCCGCGGTTGCCGCGGACCGGCAAGTCGGTGTTCGCGGCGCTGTCCGCCCGCGTCGGCAGCATCGGCGACAATCGGCTCGGCGGCTGGTATGCCTATCGGGCGTCGAAGGCGGCACTGAATCAACTCGTGCGGACCGCGGCGGTCGAATTGGCGCGTCGCTGTCCCGACGCGGCCTGTATCGCCCTGCATCCCGGTACCGTGGCGACGCCGCTGTCGGCGCCGTTCGCGACGACCGGATTGCCGGTGCATGCGCCCGCGGCGGCGGCGGGTCATCTGCTCGCGGTGATCGATCGACTCCCGGCCGATGCGAACGGCGGCTTCTTCGACTGGCGCGGCGAGCGCGTGCCGTGGTGAAGCCGTGACGCCTCTGCGGGTCGGAATCGTCGGCGCGGGCATCGCGGGGCTGGCCTGCGCCGAGAAGTTGACCCGCCAGGGACATCAGGTGCGTTTGTTCGAGCGCGGGCGCGGGGCGGGCGGTCGCATGGCGGCGCGCCGCCTGCCGACCGACATCGGCACCGCGCATTTCGATCACGGCGCGCAATATTTCACCGTTCGCGATGCCGCTTTCCGACGGCGGGTCGAGTCCTGGGTCGCCGACGGCGTGGTCGCTCGCTGGCCGTCGGCCGGGGTCGACGCTCACGTCGGCGTGCCGGCGATGAACGCACCGCTGCGGCGCATGGTCGATCCGGATTCGATCCGGTGGAGCGCGACGGTCACGCAGATCGAGCGTTGCGGCCCCGGTTGGCGCCTGGGCTTCGATCGGGACGCAGCGGTCGAGGTCGACGTCGCCGTCGTCGCGACGCCCGCGGAGCGGGCGGCGGAACTGCTGGCACCGGTCGCGCCGGACTTCGCCGCTCGCGCGCGGGCGACGCGCAGCGAACCGTGCTGGACCGGGATGCTGGCGTTCGCGGCGCCGGTCGCGGTCACGCAAGATTGCTGGCGAGGCGAGGAGGTCATCGCCTGGGCCGCACGCAACAATTCGAAGCCGGGTCGCGTCGGTCCGGAGAGTTGGGTGGTGCAAGCCGGCCCGGATTGGTCGCGCACCCATCTGGAGGCCGATCCGGCGTGGGTACTCGCGATCCTGACGAAGGCGTTGTCGAACCGCTTGGGTGTCGGCCTGCCGCGGCTCGCCGGTGCCGCGAGCCATCGCTGGCGCTACGCGCGGTCGGGAGGCGAGGGCTCGGGCGCGATATTCGATCGCGAACGGCGCCTTGGAGTCTGCGGGGATTGGCTCGTCGGCCCGAGGATCGAGGCAGCGTGGCGGTCCGGCGATGCGCTCGCCGAGCGGATCGGCGGGGACGGCGGCTGCGACCGGCGCGCGCCATGAGCGCAGGGGGGTGCGGCCGACGCCGCACCCCCCTCGCGCCCGGAGCGCTCCGGACGCGGGTCCGGATTCGGCGGGGTGCTTACTTCAAGTTGAGCTGTCGCAGCATCACGTCCCCGAGCACCGTGCGCATCGAGCCGCGATCGACTTCTTGCTGATCGGCCTTGGAGACCGAACCGAAATGCTTCGCCATGAACGAGTACATCTCGGCGACCGGCGTATCGAAAGCCGCCATGTTCTTGAATTTCGTGCACAGCAGAACATCGGGCTCTCCCTCGCGGGCCGCGATCACGCTGTAGACTTTGTAGCCGATTGCATAGCCGCCCTTGATCATCGCTTCTTCCTGCGCCTTCCACTGGGTCGCGACCCATTTCATGTAGTCGTCGGAACGGCCGTCCTTGGTGCGGATCTGTGCGCAGTCCCAGACCGGGCCGTTGCTGACCGGCGGCGTTTGCGCCGCGGCGATCGCGGATACGACGAGCGAGACCGCGGCGAGCGCGGCGGCTGACTTGAGATGCTTCATGACGAACGTACTCCCGATTAGCTGATTATTGATTCTTATTCCGGATTCAGGGTACGACCCTTCCCTGGCGTGCGGGCGGTCCCCCCCCCCAATCGACGATCGCGCAGCCTGCGCCATCGCCGACAGTGGCCGGCCGAGGCTAGGCCTCGGTATCGCCGAAGTCAACGACCGGCGGATTCGGCGCGTTCAGACCTCGAGGTCCGGGTACTCGCGTCGAAACGCGACGTCCGGGGGCGGAGGGCGATCGAACTCGCGGCCGAATCGGTGCCCGGCGTAGACCGCTGCGGCGATCGTGCCCGGCGCGGTGCAGTCGCCGATCGGGGTGATCGCGACGATGCCCGCATCGGCGGTGCGTTCGGTGGCGGCGGCGAGTTCCTCGGCGAGCGTCTCGTTCGGCAAGCGCGAGGTCACGGTGACCACCGAGGCCGCCGTCAAGGTCTCCCGCCGCCCGCTGATGGTGCACGCGATCTCGAGCCGGGCGCCATCGAATGCCACGACGTTGCGGTTGACGAGCACTTGCACGCCGAGCTCGAGCAGGCGTCGGTGGATCGCGGCCTGCTCGAGCGTGTTCACGGTCCAGGCCGACGGGATCGCGGCGGGGGTCACGAGCAGGACCTCGTGTCCTTCGGCACGCAGCCGCTCGGCGAGCACGCCGCCAAGATAGTAGTGATCGTCGTCGAACACCACGACGGGCGAGCGCGCCGTCCGGCCGGCGAAGAGATCCTCCGGCGTGAGCACGGCGGAACCGTCGAATCCCGGCACGGCCTGCCGGTTCGCGCGTCCGACGCCGTCGCGGCGCCAGCGCGCTCCGGTCGCGAGAACGACGCGGGTCGCGCCGGACTCGAGCACGAGATCGGCGGTGACCGGACTGTCGAGATAGATCTCGACGTTCGGGAGCTTCGTCAATCGATTCGTCCGATAGTCGCGCACGCGCCGCCAGGCACTCAAGCCCGGAAGGCGGGATTCCAACGTGACCCGGCCGCCGAGCTCGCGCGCCGCGTCGGCGAGGCGAACCTCGTGACCGCGCAGCGCGAGCACCCGGGCGCACTCGAGCCCGGCGGGG
The DNA here is from genome assembly GCA_028870355.1 of Gammaproteobacteria bacterium. GTDB lineage: Bacteria > Pseudomonadota > Gammaproteobacteria > Steroidobacterales > Steroidobacteraceae > Bog-1198. The sequence goes on from JAGWPU010000062.1 coordinate 9,048, forward strand.
CCCGCGCCGACGATCAGGAAGCGCTCGTCGCGGGTTTTCGGCGGCAGCTTCTCCGGGTGCCAGCCCTTGCGCCATTCCTCGCCCATCGTCGGATTCTGGGTGCAGCGGATCGGCGTCGCCGTATAGTCGCCACTGACGCAGACGTTGCAGCCGATGCACTCGCGAATGTCGTCGATGTCGCCGCGCGCGATCTTCGCGGGCAGGAACGGATCGGCGATCGACGGCCGAGCCGCGCCAATGAAGTCGAGCACGCCGCGGCGAATCTGCGCGACCATCGCGTCGGGGGAAGTGAACCGGCCGACGCCGACGACGGGCTTGCCGGTGACCCGTTTCACGAAGCTCACGAACGGCTCCTGATACCCCTCGGGCGCGAAGCGCGACGTCGCCGAGTCGTTCGACCAGCCGCTCACGTTCACGTCCCACAGGTCCGGCAGATCCGCGAGCCGCTCGACGATCGCGCGGCCCTCGCCGGCGTGCTCGAGGCCGTCCTCGCCGCGCCGCTCCTCGACCGCGAGGCGCACCGCGATCGCGCACGCGTCGCCGACCGCATCCTTCGTGTCCTCGATCAGTTCGCGCAGCAATCGCACCCGGTTGTCGAGGCTGCCCCCGTACTCGTCGCGGCGCTGGTTGTGCCGGGGCAGCAGGAAGTGCATCACGAGCGACAGGTCGTGGGCGGCGTACACGTAGATCACGTCGAATCCGGCGCGTTTCGCGCGGATCGCCGCCGCGCGGTGCCACTGCCGGAATTCGCGAATGTCGCGCTTCGTCATCGCGCGCGCCTGAAACGGCGCGTAGCCGTAGGGGCTGACCGTGTGGCTCGGTCCGATCGCGGCTTCCCGCGAATAGTGGTTCGGCGTGTTGATCCCGCCATGCGCGAGCTCGATCGCGGCGAGTGCGCCGTGCGCGTGCACCGCCTCGGTGATTAGCGCGAGCGCGCGCGCGTCGCGATCGTCCCAGAGCCGTCCCTCGACGTACGGAGACAGGTCGCTCGAGGGATGAATCTCGACCTCTTCGGTGCTGACGACCGCCCAGCCGCCTTCGGCCTTGATCGCACGCATCGCCGCGTGCGCCCGCGGGCGTGCGTAGCCCATCCCGTTGCAATGAGGGACCTGGAAGAACCGGTTCTTCGCGACCACCGGCCCGATCCGCAGCGGCTCGAACAGCACGTCGAAGCGCGGATCCCGTCCGTCCGCGCGGTCCGGCGTCGCGCCGCTCAACGGCGCACCGTCGAGGCGCGGTTCGATGGTTCGTCGTCGATGATTCGCATGCCGGTACCTCGTCGTGCCGTCGCGGCGCGCCGGTGCGGCGCCGATGGTCGGCGTCCGCGTTTGTAGGCACGCGCGATCGGCTTTACCCTGGACGTATCGTTGGACCGGGGCAGTGTAATGGAACTGAGGCGTCTATTCGATTTGACGGGCCGGGTCGCGATCGTGACCGGCGGCTCGCGCGGACTCGGCTGGCAGATCGCCGAGGCGCTCGGCGAGTTCGGCGCGAGGATCGTGCTCGTCGCGCGCAGCGCGGGCGCGCTCGAGGAGGCTGCCGGGCGGCTGCGCGAGCGGGGGGTCTCCGCGCGCGCGGTCGCGCTCGATCTGCGTGACGCCGGGAGCGTCCGGACGCTCGTCGAGTCGGTGCGTGCCCACGAGGGCGACGTCGACATCCTGGTGAACAACGCCGGCGCGACCTGGGGAGCACCGGCCGAGGACTATCCGCTCGATGGCTGGAACAAGGTGATGCAGCTGAACGTGACCGCGGTGTTCCTGCTGACGCAGGCCGTCGCGCGCACGTTCCTGCTGCCGCAGCGACGCGGAGCGATCGTGAACGTGGCCTCGGTCGAAGGATTCCTCGGTCACCTGCCGACCCGTGTCGGCACCGTCGCGTACAACGCGTCGAAGGGCGCGGTCGTGAATCTGACCCGTGCGCTCGCGGCCGAGTGGGGGCGGTTCGGGATCCGCGTGAATGCACTCGCGCCGGGGTTCTTTCCGACGAAGATGACCGCCGCGACGCTCGCCGAGTTCTCCGGCGAGGCGCTCGCGTGCACGCCGCTCGGCCGCCTCGGCGGTCCCGACGATCTGAAGGGCGCGGCCTTGCTGCTCGCGTCCGACGCCGGCGCGCACATCACCGGGCAGATCCTCACGGTCGACGGCGGCGCGACCGCGGTCTAGCGGGTCGGCCCGGGGAGGGCGGCTCACTGCAGGCGCAGCGGCGCGCCGTAGCCGGTGAGCTCCAGATACCCGTGGCCGACGACGTGACCCTGCAGCAGCGCCCGTACCGCGCCCTCCCAGTAGACCGCGCCGCTGGACGCGCGGGCGTCGTTCTCCTGGTCATCGAGGAGCGGGCGCAGCGTGAGACGTTGATCGCCCGCGTGGATGCGCCACTCGACGGGATAGCGGATGCCGGTGCGTGGCGAGGTCCACTCGCGCAGCGGCGTGAAGCGAACCTGCGCCGGGGACAAGACCCGGATCCGATGCGTCGCGTCGGTCGAGGTGCCACCGGCCCACAGCACCGCGCCGTCCGCGCCGCGGATCCGGAACGCCATCAGCGATCCGCCGTCGCGCAAGTTCACGCCGATCCAGTCCCATCCGACCGCGCCGTGCTCGAGGTACGCGCTCGACCACTCATGATCGAGCCATGCAGCGCCGGTCACGGCGTCCGCATGGCCGCGGCGCTCGATGTGGCCGGACACCCGCAGCTGCGGGATGCTGTAATACTCGCTCGCGGCGCCCGGATCCACGCCCTTGCGGCTGTAGCCGTCGACGCCGTTCGGCACCGGCGCTTCGGTCGGCGTGAGCGCGAGGTCGAGCCCGAAGTCCCTGCCCGTGCAGCGGCCGAGGTACACGCCGTCGCGGCGCACGAGCCGCCAGCGACCGATCCACACCGCGGTGTCGCCGGTCCTGGCCTCGGCGAGTCCGAAGCCGGCCCGTTCGATGCGTTGCGCCCGCCACAAGCCCTGATGCGCCGGATCGGCGATCGCGCAGTGAGCGATCAGGATCTGTCGAGGCGTGAATGCACTCGGGTTGCCGCGCCAGATGTCGGGACGTTCGCGGAAGAACGTGATCTGGAATCCGAGCGGTGCGCCGGCGGTGGTGTGCAGCCAGCCGGTCAGGTACCACCACTCGGTCCGGAACCGCGGATGCGCGCCGAGGTCCACCGGAAACTGCAGCGCACGGTCCGGACGGACCGCCGCATAGGTCGTGTCGGGCGTCGGAGCGCCGATGGCCGACGCGCTCGCGAGCCTGGCCGCGAGGATCGCCGCGAATGCGCAGCCCAGGCCGAGGCGGCGTGTCACCAATCCTCCCGGACTGCCTGGATCGCCTCCGCGGCGACCGCGCCGCGGCCGGCGAGCAGCGCGGTCGCCGCCGCGGCCGCGACCAGGATCACGCCGAGCGCCAGCAGTTCGCCGAGCGGCAGCGACAAATCGATGCTCCAGTGGAAGGATTGGCGATTCACGACGTCGATCAGCACGAGGCTCACGACGAAGCCGAGGATCCAGCCGTAGAGCACGCCGAGGGCCGTGAGCACGATCCCTTCCTCGGCGAGCAGGGCGATCACCTCGCGGCGGCGCAGGCCGAGGTGCCGGAGCATCCCGAATTCCGCTCGGCGAGCGGTCGCGGCCGAGCCGATCGCGAAACCGACGCCGGCGACGCCGATCGCGACGGCGACCGCCTCGAGCGCGTAGGTGATCGCGAACGCCTGGTCGAAGACCCGCAGCGATCGCTCGCGGATGTCGCGCGACGTGCGGATCTCGAGGGCATCGGCCGGCGCGAGCAGTTCGCGCACGCGCGCCTCGATCCGCACGACCCGTGCGCCCGGCGCGAGCCAGAGCGAGCCTTCGGTCGCGGTACGATCGCCGGTCGCCGCGACGTAGGCGGTGCGTGGCACGACGACGGAGCCGTCGCTGCGCGCATAGTCGCGCCAGACGCCGGCGACCACGAAGCGCTCGGGCTTGCCGTCGATCGGCAGTCGCAGCACGTGGCCGACCTTGGCCCGGTAGTGGTCTTCGAAGCCTTCCGAGATCCACGCCGGTGGGATCGATGGCGGCAGATTCCGCGACGTCTCTCGAACCAGCGGAAGCACGCGGCCCGCATCCGCGAGCGCGATGCGCCGCGCGATCAGGGTGATCGGGGGGCGTCGCGGATCGAGCAGGATCCGGCGAGTCCGCCGGAACTCGGCGCGCGCGACGCCGGCGATCGCGGCGATTCGGGCCTGTTCCCTCGGGGTCCAGCGTGCGGTGTCGGCGCCGAGCGGCACGCGCATCTCGACGTCCGCCGGCAGCAGGTCACCGAGCCAGCGCTCGAACGAGATCCGGAACGAATGCACCATCGTGGTCATCGCGACCATCAGCGCGAAGCTGACGAGGACCGCGTCGAGGCTCGCGGTCGCCGGGCCGATCCCGTCACGCAGCTGCGCGATCGCCGTGTCGAACAGCACGCGGCCGCCGTCCGGCAGTCGCCGCAGCAAGGCAAAGGTCGCGATCGGGACGAGCATCACCGCGCCGAGCAACAGCCCGGCGATCGAGGCGTAGCCGAATAGCGGCAGGCCATGGACCGGCGGCAGGAACGCGAGCGCGACTCCGCCGGCGCACAGCCCGAGGCCGGCCAGTCCCCGACCCGCCGTCGGCGCGGCCTGAACGGCACGACTCGCGCCCTTCAGTGCGGCGGCGGGTGCCTCCGCGGCGGCGGCGTGCGCGGGCACCCACGCACCGAGGGTGGCGACCGCGGTGCCGATGACGAAGAACGCGGCACTCGCGGCCGCGCCGGCACCGGGTGCGCCACCCGCGATGCGCAGCGAGTGAACCCCGAGGTCGCCGCCGAAGTGCGCGAGAGCGGCGGATGCGAGCAGACCGCCGGCGCCGAGACCGAGCAGGGCGCCGAGCGCCCCGAGACTCGCGCCTTCGGCCGCGAGCGCGATCTCGAGTTCGATGCGGGTCACGCCGAGCGCACGCAGCAGCGCGAGCGACCCGCGCCGGCGCAGCACCGCGAGCGACTGGGTCGCGTAGATCAGGAACGCGCCGGTCCACAGCGCGATCGACGCGAGCAGGTCGAGGTTCACGCGGTAGGCACGGGTCGCGGCGGCGGTGCGGCCGGTGTCGGTGTGGGCGCCGATCACGTGGACTCCGAGCGGCAGCCGGCGCGCGAGGAGGGCGCCGAAAGCGCGAGGATCGACGCCCGGGGCGAGTTGCAGATCGATCCGGGTCAGGCGTCCGACGCGGCCGAACGCCCACTGCGCGGACGCGATGTCCATCACGCCGAGCGCTTGCGGGACCGCACCGGGCGGGAGGATCCCGACGACGTGCAGGGGACGCACGGCATCGCCGACGACGACGCGCAGGATCCCGCCCTGACCGAGCCCGAGGCGCGCGGCCGCCGCGGTACTCAGCACGATCGCGTCGGGCGGCAGCAGCGCGCCGGCGGACGCCCCGATCGTCCCGAGGAGCGCACCGCCGAACCGCGCCGCGCGAAACGGGTCGATCCCGATCACGTGCAGCGGCCTGTGCCGATCGGCGACCGCCGCCTCGACCTCGAGCACGGGATCCGCCGCGCGCACGCCGGGGTCGCGGGCGAGCCGTGGGAACCAGCGTTCGTCGAAGCCCGTGCGCGAGCCGCGCACGATCAGATCGGCGGCGCCGATCAGGCGCCGTGCGGCGCCGTCGAACTGCGCGACCGCGACCGCGTTGACCCGGTAGATCGCCGAGGCCAGCGAGACGCCGAGACCGATCGCGAGCACCCCGAGCGCGAGGCGCACCGGTTGCTCGCGAAGTTGCGAGGCGAGCAAGGTGCGCCAGACGCGAATCGCGGACCCGATCGCAGGGATGCGTGGGTTCACGCGGCCTCGAGCGGCGAGAGCCCGCGGGAGTCGAGCACGAGGATGCGATCCGCGGTGTGCGCGGCGGCGAGCGAGTGAGTGATCAGTATCGCGGCCGTCGCGTGCACCTTGATCTGAGCACGCAGCAGCGCGAGGGTCCGGGTCGCGGTGCCCGGGTCGAGGTTGCCGGTCGGCTCGTCGGCGAGCACGATGCGCGGCTCATGGACGAGAGCGCGCGCGGTCGCGATCCGCTGGATCTCGCCGCCGGAGAGTTCGCGTGGGCGGCGTTCCGCAAGCGCCGCGATGCCGAGCGAGTCGAGCAGACGGTCGGTTCGTGCGCGTCGCTCCGCGGCACCGACCCCGAGCAGGCGCAGCGGCAGCTCCACGTTCTGTCGTGCGGTCAAGTACGGCAGCAGGTGGAACGCCTGGAACACGAAGCCGATGGAGCGCCGGCGCAGCAGCGTCCTCGCATCGTCGTCGAGCGTACCGAGATCGACGCCGTCCAGTGCGATCCGCCCGGCGTCCGGCCGGTCGAGACCCGCGATCAGGTGCAGCAGGGTCGTCTTGCCGACGCCCGATTCGCCCATGATCGCGACGTACTCGCCGGCGGCGACCTCGAGATCGATGCCGGCGAGCACCGCCGGACGATCCGGTCGGTAACGCTTGCACACCGATGCGAGGCGCAGCACCGGTTCGCGCGCAGGCGTCGTGGCTGCGGCGCTCATCGCGGCCGCCGCCGGCGTCAGGCGGCGTCGACTCCGATCATCGCCTTCGTCTCGAGGAAGTCCCGCAGTCCGTACTCGCCGTACTCGCGGCCGTTACCGGACATCTTGAAGCCGCCGAACGGGGTCTGCCAGTCGCCGGAGGCACCGTTGATCGCGACCTGACCGGCCCTGATCCGGCTCGCGACGCGACGCGCGTGCGCGTTGTCGCGCGACCAGACGTAGCCGGCGAGACCGTACGGCGTGTCGTTCGCAACCCGGATCGCTTCCTCTTCCGTCTTGTACGGCAGGATCGACAGCACCGGTCCGAAGATCTCCTCCCGCGCGATCGTCATGTCGTTGCGGACGTTCGAGAAGATCGTCGGCCGCACGTAATAGCCCTTGGTGAGGCCCTCGGGGCGGTCCGGTCCGCCGACCAGCAGCTTCGCGCCCTCGGCGATACCCTTCTGGATGTAGGACTGAACGCGTTCGTACTGGATCTTCGAGACGACCGGTCCCATCGTCGTGCCCGGCGAGGAGGGGTCGCCGACCACGACGCCGGCGGCGATCTTCTGCGCGAGCGCCTCGACCTCCGCGAGCTTCGATTCCGGCACGAGCAGCCGGGTCGGCGCGTTGCAGGACTGCCCGGTGTTCTGGAATACGTGCAGCACGCTGCGCTTCACCGCACGCTCGAGATCCGCATCGTCGAGGAGGATGTTCGGCGACTTCCCGCCGAGCTCCTGCTGGACGCGCTTCACCGTCGCCGCGGCGCTCTTCGCGATCTCGGTGCCGGCCCGGGTGGATCCGGTGAACGCGACCATGTCGACGTCCGGGTGCGAGGCGAGCGGTGCGCCGACGTTCGGGCCGTCGCCGTTCACCAGGTTGAACACGCCCTTCGGCACGCCGGCCTCGTGCATCACCTTCGCCCACAGGATCGCGCTGAACGGCGAGTACTCGGAGGGCTTCAGCACCATCGTGCAGCCGGCCGCGAACGCGGGCACCACCTTCGCGGCGACCTGGTTCACCGGCCAGTTCCACGGCGTGATCAGCGCGCACACGCCGACCGGCTCGAGCGTGATTCGCGTCTTGCCGCGCATCTCCTCGAATCGGAACGTTTTCATCACCTCGATCATCGCGCCGAGATGGCCGGTGCCGCAGCCGGCCTGAGAGCCCTTGGCGAGCGTGATCGGCGCGCCCATCTCGACCGAGATCGCGGTCGCGATCTCCTCGTAGTTCGCCTGGTAGCGCTCGAGCATGCGCTCGAGCAGCGCGAGTCGCTCGGCGGGCGTCGTTCGCGAGAAATCGTCGAACGCGCGCCGTGCGGCCGCGACCGCGAGGTCGACGTCCTTCGGGCCGCCCATCGAGATCGTGCCGGCGACCGCTTCGGTCGCGGGATTGATCACCTCGAAGGTCTTCGGTTCGACCGGATCGACCCAGCGGCCGTCGATGTAGAACTTGCGCTCGTCGTACATGGTTCCATCCTTCGCAAAAGGCTCGTCGGGGGGAGGCGCCAGTATACTAGAATGCCGGCTGGGATGCTGGGCGGGGTACCTATGGTGATGAGACGGTTCGGCTGGTGGGCCTCGTGCCTGATCGTTCTGCTCGGCCTCTCGAACGCGAGGGCGCAGGAATGGAATCCCGTGCGGCGCGAGCCCCTCGCGATCGGCCCCGAGGCGAGCCGGATCATCGTCGGATTCAAGGTCACGCCGTCGAACGCGATGGTGACCTCGGTCGCGGCGCACGCGCACGTCGCGGCCCGGCGCCTCGTGCAGGCGCGCACCTGGCCGCGCGACGCGATCGCGCTCGCGCACCGGGTCGGCGTGGCGGTCGCGACCACCCGGCAGCTCACCCCGAGCCTGCATCTCCTGATATTGCCGCGCACCGTGTATGGAGCGGCGGTCGCACGGACGCTCGCGAAGCTGCGCGCGGACCCGGCGGTCGCGTTCGCGAGCGTCGATCACCGGCGGTACGCGCTCCAGGTGGTCCCCCCGGACGATCCCTTGTTCCCGGCCACCGCGACCACGGTCTGCGATCCCTCGGTCGGTTGTAACCCGGCGCAGACCTATTCGAACGGACAGTGGTACCTGCGCGCACCGCCGGCGACCGCGACGACGACGGACGACGATCTCGCGGCGATCGACGCGATCGATGCGTGGACGGTCACGACGGGGAGCCCCGGGATCGTGATCGCCGACGTCGATACCGGCGTGCGGTTCGATCACCCGGACCTCGGTCGCGCGGGCTTCGGCGGTCGCTTGCTGCCGGGCTACGATTTCGTCGGCCAGGACTACAGCACCGGGAACAACAACACGTCGCAGACCGGGCCGCTCGGGACCTACCTCGTCGCGAACGACGGCGACGGCTGGGATCCGGACCCGTCGGACCCCGGCGACTGGGTGAGCACCGCGGATTTCAGCACTCTCGACCAGTACGGCAACAACCTCTTCCCCGAGGCCAGCTGCGGCCAGCCGGGATCGACCGCTGGAACGTACCTGCCGGTGAACAGTTCCTGGCACGGCACCCGGGTGTCGGGCATCCTCGGCGCGCTGACCAACAACACCCTCGGGATCGCCGGCACCACCTGGGGCCCCTGGCTCCTGCCGGTGCGCGCGCTCGGCAAGTGCGGCGGCTACGACTCGGACATCATCGCGGGAATCGAGTGGGCGGCGGGGATGCCGGTCACCGATCCGCAGGGCAATGCGCTGCCGAACAACCCGTACCCGGCGAGCATCATCAACCTGAGCCTCGGCGGTGCGACGACGACCGGTTGCACCGACACGCTGACCGGGACCAACACGTGTTGTCCACCGGCCTACATCACTGCGCTGCAATCGGTGACGCAACTCGGCGTGCTGGTCGTCGCATCCGCCGGCAACGGCGGCAATCCGGGCAGCACCGCGCCGGTCGACGCGCCGGCGGTCTGCAGCGCGGTCGTGCCCGGGGTGGTCGCGGTCGCGGGGCTGCGCAACGTCGGCACGAAGGTCGGTTACAGCAGCTCGGGGCCCGAGGTCACGCTGTCCGCACCCGCGGGCAACTGCGTCGAGTACGATCCGGCCAATCCGTCCGCGGTGCTGCCGTGTCTGCGGTCGATCGACACGACGGTGAACACCGGGGCGACCACGCCCGATCCTAACGGCAATACCTACACCGATCAGAGCAATCCGAACCTCGGCACGAGCTTCTCCGCGCCGCTGGTCGCCGGGATCGCCGCGCTGATGCGCTCGGTCAATGGGAACTTGACGCCGGCCGAGCTGTCCGCGCGGCTCGCGTCGAGTGCGACGCCGTTCCCGCCGAATACCGCGGGTCTCCCGGTGTGCCCGACCTCCGACCCGACGACCGGCGAGTGTTCCTGCCCGCCGAGCGGGCAGTGCGGCAGCGGGATGGCGAACGCACTCGCGGCGGTCGATGCGGCCGAGCGGCCGATCGCGGCGGTCCGGTTGCCGGCGAGCGTCGCGACGGGGCAGACCGCGACCTTCGATGCGAGCGGCAGCGCGCCGTCCTGCGGCCGGACGATCGCGGGCTACGCGTGGGTCGCGAGCGGCGGGACGCAGATCGCGGGTGCCGCGAACGCCGCACAGGTGAGCGTGATTCCCGGCACCACCGCCGGCACCCTGACCCTGACGGTCACCGACTCGGCGGGCGCGACCGACACCGCGACGATCGACGTACCCGCGACCGGGGTGCCGACCGCTGCGGGCGTGCCCGCGTCCGCCGGCACCGCGGCGAGCGCGTGCCCGACGACGGTGTCCTTCAACGCCGCGGCGCCGACGCTCGCCGCCGCGGTCTCGCCCGCGAGCGTCGCGACGAATGCCGTCGCGACCCTGACGATCACCTTCACCAATCCGAATCCGTTCGCGTTGACCGAGAGCGCGTTCAATTACACGCTGCCGAACGGCCTGACCGTCGCGTCCTCGCCGCAGACCACGACGAGCTGCACCGGTGGTGGGATTTCGGCGTCGTACACCACGACGAGCTTCTCGATCACCGGGGCGGTGGTGCCGGCGAACGGCAGCTGCAGCGTGACCGCGCCGGTCGAGAGTGCGAGCGCCGGCACGTACGCGATCGCGATCGGTCCGAACGCGCTGGTGACCGGACCGGCCGGCGCGAACACGGCCGGTGCAACGACCTCGCTCACGGTCACCGCGCCGAGCGGCGGGGGCGGCGCGCTCGGCTGGCCGGCGCTCCTCGGTCTCGGCCTGCTCGGCGTCGCCGCGCGGCGCCGCCCGC
>JAGWPU010000063.1 GCA_028870355.1 Gammaproteobacteria bacterium
AGCGGCGGCACCGCGGCATTCGTCGACGCCGAGCACGCGCTCGACCCGAGCTATGCCGAGAAGCTCGGCGTCAACATCAACGATCTGCTCGTGTCGCAGCCGGATACCGGCGAGCAGGCGCTGGAGATCACCGACATGCTGGTGCGCTCGGGCGCGATCGACGTCGTCGTCGTCGATTCGGTCGCGGCGCTCACGCCGAAAGCCGAGATCGAGGGCGAGATGGGCGATCAGCACATGGGGTTGCAGGCGCGTCTGATGTCGCAGGCGTTGCGCAAGCTCACCGGCAACATCAAGCGGTCGAACACCATCGTGATCTTCATCAACCAGATCCGAATGAAGATCGGCGTGATGTTCGGCAATCCGGAGACCACGACCGGCGGCAACGCGCTGAAGTTCTACTCCTCCGTGCGGATGGACATCCGGCGGATCGGCGCGATCAAGAACGGCGAGGAGGTCGTCGGTTCGATGACCCGCGTGAAGGTCGTGAAGAACAAGGTCGCGCCGCCGTTCCGCGAGGCCGAGTTCGAGATCATGTACGGCACGGGGATCTCGAAGGAAGGCGAACTGATCGAGCTCGGAGTGCTGCACAACCTGGTCGAGAAGTCCGGGTCCTGGTACAGCTACAACAGCGAGCGGATCGGTCAGGGCAAGGAGAACGCCCGCGCCTTCCTGCAGCAGCACCCGGAGATCGCCGGCGACATCGAGGCGAAGCTGCGGACCAAACTCGTGCCCGAAAAGGCGACGATGAACCGTGGCGGCGAGGCGAAGGAGGCCTAGGGCCTGGCCCGCGAACCGGCCGATCCGCAGGACGGGCGCGCTGCGCGCGTGGCCGCGCTCGACGCGCTCGCGCGACGCGACCATCCGTCGGTGGAGTTGCGGCGGCGACTGGTCGACCGGGGATTCGACACCGAGATCGCCGAGCGCGTGGTCGCGGGACTCGTCGCCGAGAAGCTGGTCGACGACGGTCGTTACGTCGAGAACCTGATCACTTACCGGGCCGGGCGTGGTCAGGGGCCCCTGCGGGTGCGCACCGATCTACGGCGGGCCGGCGTCGATGCGGCTCTCGTCGACGAGGGGATCGAGCGCTACGAGGGCTGGTTCACGGCGCTGGAAGCGGCGCGGCGCAAGAAATTCGGGGCGTCCCGCCCGCAAGCGTACGCCGAGCGGATGCGGCAGGCGCGCTTCCTGAGTTACCGCGGTTTCACGAGCGCCCAGATCCATTCCGTTCTAGGATCGGGCGTGGACATCGAAGACTGGGCGACATGAAACGAGAATTGCAGAAACTTCGCTACATGACGAGCGCGGAGATCCGCGCGAGCTTCCTCGAGTTCTTCCGCAAGAACGGACACGCGATCGTGCCGTCGAGCCCGCTCGTCCCGGGGAACGATCCGACCTTGCTGTTCACCAACGCGGGCATGGTCCAGTTCAAGGACGTGTTCCTCGGCAAGGAGCGCCGCGACTACACCCGCGCGGCGAGCGCGCAGCGCTGCGTCCGCGCCGGCGGCAAGCACAACGACCTCGAGAACGTCGGCTACACCGCGCGCCACCACACGTTCTTCGAGATGCTCGGCAACTTCAGCTTCGGCGACTATTTCAAGCGCGAGGCGATCCACTTCGCGTGGAATTTCGTGACCGGGACCCTCGGGATCCCGAAGGAGCGGCTCTGGGTCACGGTGTTCCGCGAGGACGAGGAGGCCGAGCGCGTCTGGCTCGAGGAGATCGGCGTGGATCCGACGCGCTGCGCGCGTCTCGGCGAGAAATCGAACTTCTGGCAGATGGGCGACACCGGGCCCTGCGGTCCGTGCACCGAGATCTTCTACGATCACGGGCCGGACGTCCCGGGTGGGCCGCCGGGCTCGCCCGACGAGGATGGGGATCGCTACGTCGAGATCTGGAATCTCGTGTTCATGCAGTACGAGCGTTCGAGCGACGGCGTGCTCACGCCGCTGCCGAAGCCCTCGGTCGACACCGGGATGGGGCTCGAGCGCGTCGCCGCGGTGATGCAAGGCGTCCACAGCAACTACCAGATCGACTTGTTCGACTCGCTGATTCGCGCGGCCGGCACGGTGTGCGGCGTGGCTGATCTTGCGTCGCCGAGCCTGCGAGTGATCGCCGACCACATTCGCGCGAGCACGTTCCTGATCGTCGACGGCGTCGTGCCGTCGAACGAAGGTCGGGGCTATGTCCTGCGCCGCATCGTGCGCCGTGCGATCCGCCACGGCTACAAGCTCGGTGTCACGCAGCCGTTCTTTCACCGCCTGGTGGGCGCGGTGGTCCGCGAGATGGGCGCGCAGTACCCGGAGCTCGTTGCCGGCGAAGGGCTCGCGACGAGCACCCTGGAACACGAGGAGGCACGGTTCGCCGAGACGCTCGCAACCGGGATGGCGCTGCTCGACGAGGCGACCGCGCAGCTCGTCGGAACGGTGATTCCCGGCGAGACCGTGTTCAAGCTCTACGACACCTACGGGTTTCCGGTGGACCTCACCGCGGACGTGGCCCGCGAGCGCGGCCTCACGATCGACCAGGCGGGCTTCGAGGCGGCGATGGAGGCGCAGCGCGATCGGGCGCGGGCCGCGAGCAAGTTCTCCGCGGACCTGACCGACTCGGTGAAGATGGACGAGAAGACGACCTTCAGCGGCTACGAACAGCTCGCCGATGCCGGCCGCGTGACGGCGCTGATCGTCGCCGGGGCGCTGGTCGATGTGCTCACGAAGGGCCAGGAGGGCCGCGTGATCCTCGATCACACGCCGTTCTACGCCGAGAGCGGCGGCCAGATCGGCGACAGCGGCGAACTCCTCGGCGACGCGGGCGTGCGATTCGAGGTGCGCGATACGCAGAAACTCGGTGCCGCGTTCGCGCACGCCGGCGTGCTCGCGCACGGCGAGATCCGCGTCGGCGACCGCCTGCGAGCGCAGGTCGACGAGGCGCGCCGTCGCGCGATCGCGCGGAATCACTCCGCGACCCACCTGCTGCACGCCGCGCTGCGCGAAGTGCTCGGCGCGCACGTCCAGCAGAAGGGCTCACTCGTCGCCGCGGACCGGCTGCGGTTCGATTTCTCCCACGCCCGAGCGATGACCTCGGAGGAGATCGGGCGGGTCGAGCGACGCGTCAACGAAGTGATTCGTGCGAATGCGGTCGCCGAGACTCGCGTGATGGGCTTCGATGCCGCGGTCGCCGCCGGCGCGATGGCGCTGTTCGGCGAGAAGTACGCACAGGACGTGCGGGTGCTGCGGATCGGGGACTTCTCGATGGAACTGTGCGGTGGAACCCACGTCGCCCGAGCGGGCGACATCGGTCTGTTCAAGATCGTCGCCGAGACCGGCGTCGCGGCCGGCGTGCGCCGCATCGAAGCCCTGACCGGGGAGGCGGCCTACGACTGGGTCGTCGACGGTGAGCGGGTGCTGACCGAGCTCGGTGCCCTCGTTCGGGCGGGGCGCAGCGAGGTGGAGCACAAGGTGCGCGACCTGCTCGAGCGGTCGCGCAAGCTCGAGAAGGACGTGGTGCAACTCAAGGCGCGGCTCGCGAGTGGCGGGAGCGGCGATCTCGCCGCTGCAGCAAAAGATGTCGACGGCGTGAAGGTTTTGGCGGCCCGTGTCGACGAGATCGACCCGCAGAGCTTGCGCAGCGCGGTCGATCGACTGAAGAGCAGTCTCGGCGATGCGGTCGTCGTGCTCGGCGCGGCGCATGAGGGAAAAGTGTCTTTTGTTATCGGGGTTTCCCCTAACGTGACCGCACGAATCAAGGCGGGCGAGGTCGCGAGCATGGTCGCCAGCGAGGTCGGCGGGCGTGGCGGCGGCCGCCCCGACTTCGCGCAAGCGGGCGGAAATCAGCCAGAAAATCTCACGAAAGCGCTCGATCGCGTCGTGCCATGGATCCGCAGTCGGCTCGCGGATTGACCCTTCACCGCACCGCATCGAGAACACTCCTCCGCGTGCGGCCCACGCGGCCGCTGTAGGGTTTTTTTGTCACCTGCGTGATAAGTTACCGGTCGCGGCAGGCCTGCTCAGGTAGGCTGGCTGCGGGCGATGACGCGACCAGCTCACCGACCACGGTCCGCATTCGGATCGAACGATTCTGGAATTGAGTTGCCTACTGGAACGGACGGTGGCCGTGTTCGCGGAGCGACCGCGCCGGAGGCGCCAGGAGTGGACGATGTTGATCTTGACCAGACGGATTGGCGAGACGTTGATGATCGGTGAAGAAGTGACCGTCACCGTGCTCGGCGTCAAAGGGAACCAGGTGCGGATCGGCGTGAATGCACCGAAGGATGTCGCGGTGCACCGCGAGGAGATTTTCGAACGCATCAAGCGTGAAGAGCAAGGCGCGGCGCCGAGCCACGCCGACGATCACGGGGAAGTGCACGCGGATCGGCCTGCCCTCAAACTCGGCGGCCGTTGATCGGCGCCGCAGCGGCGCCTCCCGGTTCCTTCCGGCTTTTGATTTGACCCGCGCGGGCGGGTATCATCGCGCGCTCTGCCGAGGGACACGTTGCTGCGCCCGCCGGAGAGATGGCCGAGTGGTCGAAGGCGCACCCCTGCTAAGGGTGTATGGGTCAAAAGCCCATCGAGGGTTCGAATCCCTCTCTCTCCGCCAAATTCGTCGCGCAATATCCACCAGCCGCTCGGCATTCGCGCGGGTCAGGGGTCTCGGGGGACGCGGCGGCCCGCCGCGTCGATCAGCGGTTCGCCATCTTCCTTGTAGAACGGACCCTTCTGGGGCAGCGGCAGGATGTCCAGCACCGCCTCCGACGGCCGGCAAAGCTTCGTGCCCCACGGCGTCACGACGATCGGCCGGTTGATGAGGAGCGGATGCGCCAGCATCTGGTCGACGAGTTGCGCATCGGTCCAGTGCGGCGCGCCGAGACCGAGGTCCGCATAGGGGGTTCCCTTCTCGCGCAGCAGTTCCCGGGGCGTGATGCCCATCGCACCGATGAGGCGCTCCAGCGTAGCGCGGTCTGGCGGCGTCTTCAGGTATTCGATGACCGTGGGTTCGATGCCGGCATTGCGGATCAAGGCCAGTGCATTGCGCGACGTACCGCAGGCGGGGTTGTGGTAGATCGTCACCAT
>JAGWPU010000064.1 GCA_028870355.1 Gammaproteobacteria bacterium
CGCCACTTCAGGGGCGGCGGCGCGGCCGGTGCCGGCCGCCGCGTCGGTGGCCGTTCCCTCGCCACCCCCCGCGACGGCCCCGCGACCGGTGCCGGCGGCGGCCGCGCGGGCTGCGGCCGAAACGCCGTCGGTGCCTGCGCCGCGGCCGACGGTCGCGAGCCGATCCTCGGCGGCGCATCAGTCGGCGGCGCCGCCGTCGAGCGGCCGCTGGACGATCCAGATCGGCAGCTTCGCGGATCGCGCGAACGCGTTGCGGCTGGCGCGGCGCTGGAAGGCGCGAGGCTACGCGGCCTACGTCTCGACCGCAGGCCGGGGCCCGAGAGCGCTGCACCGGGTGAGGATGGGGGCGTTCTCCAACCGCGATGCCGCGATCGCGTTCGCGCGCAAGCTGCGGGCCCAGGGACAGCGTGCGAGCGTGGTTCCACCAGGCCATTGAGGCCCCGATCACCCGACACCGCGACCGAGCGAGCGGCGAGCGCCGCGCTCGGTTAAAATGGCGACCTGCGCCGCACGGGCGCGCGTTCTACGTTTCGACCCCGAGGGCCGCCGCGTGCACGGTGCCGACATTCTGATCTGCGTGGTGATGCTCGTGTCGATCGTGGCCGGGCTGTGGCGCGGGTTCATGCGCGAGGCGATCTCGCTGCTGTTCCTGGTCGGCGGCCTGATCGCGGCGTGGCAGCTCGCCCCCTACGTCGAGCCGTACCTCGGCGGCGACCTCGCGGCGCCGTCGATCCGGCCCTGGGTCGCTCGACTCCTGGTGTTCGTCGTCGCCCAGTTCCTCGGTGCGCTGGTCGGCGCGGTCGCGAACTACGTCACGCGCCATGCGGGGTTCGGATTCGTCGATCGCGCGATCGGCTTCCTGTTCGGCACGCTGCGGGGCGCGATCGCGGTCGGGCTCCTGGTGATCTTCGGCGAGCTCGTGCACCTCAACCACGAGGCCTGGTGGACCCGGTCTCGGCTGATCCCCTACGGCCAGATGGTCGGCGACTGGCTGCGCTCGATGGTCGGCGACGCCGGGACGCACTGGACGGTCATCGAGCGTGCCGGCCACGCACCCACGCCACGAGGCTGAGCGAGAGGTTCCTGCAGATGTGCGGCATCGTCGGTATCGTCGGAGTCGAACCGGTCAATCAGCGTCTCTACGACGCGTTGACGGTCTTGCAGCATCGCGGCCAGGACGCCGCCGGCATCATGACCTGCGAGGCGGGTGCGTTGCACATGCGCAAGGATTCCGGCCTCGTGCGCGACGTGTTCCAGCAAAAGCACATGCTCAAGCTCCGTGGCAACGTCGGGATCGGCCACGTTCGCTACCCGACCGCCGGGAGCGACGGCGTGCAGGATGCCCAGCCGTTCTACGTGAACTCGCCTTACGGGATCTGCCTCGGCCACAACGGCAACCTGACGAACTCGCGCGAACTGGCCGAGGTCCTGGTGCGGGAGGATCGACGACACCTGAACACGTCCTCGGATTCCGAGGTTCTGCTGAACGTGCTCGCCTCGGAGCTGCAGCGGGTCGGGACGCCGCGCGTGACGCCGGCGGACATCTTCGCGGCAGTGACCGCGGCTTATCGGCGGTGTCGCGGCGGTTACGCGGTAGTCGCGATGGTGATCGGCCACGGGATCCTCGGTTTCCGCGATCCGAACGGGATCCGGCCGCTGGTCGTCGGTTCGCGCGAGACGCCGAAGGGCGTCGAGTGGATGCTCGCATCCGAGAGCGTCGCGCTCGACATGCTGGGCTTCAAGCTCGTTCGCGACGTCGCGCCGGGCGAGGCGGTGTTCATCGACGAACGCGGGCGGTTCTACGCGCAGGCCTGCGTCGCGGCCGTGCGCCACACCCCGTGCATCTTCGAGTACGTGTATTTCGCGCGGCCCGACTCGATCATCGACAACATC
The DNA here is from genome assembly GCA_028870355.1 of Gammaproteobacteria bacterium. Taxonomy (GTDB): domain Bacteria; phylum Pseudomonadota; class Gammaproteobacteria; order Steroidobacterales; family Steroidobacteraceae; genus Bog-1198. Next base: position 1,894 of record JAGWPU010000064.1, read on the forward strand.
TCGGTCTACAAGGCGCGCCTGCGGATGGGTGATCACCTGGCCGAGAAGATCCTGCGCGAGCGACCTGACCACGACATCGACGTCGTGATCCCGATCCCCGACACGAGCCGCACGAGTGCGGTCCAGGTCGCGCAGCGGCTCGCGGTCAAGTACCGTGAGGGCTTCATCAAGAACCGATACATTGGCCGCACCTTCATCATGCCGGGCCAGGCGCAGCGCAAGAAGTCGGTGCGCAGCAAGCTGAACGCGATCGATCTGGAGTTCCGCGGCAAGAACGTGCTGCTGGTGGACGACTCGATCGTGCGTGGCACGACCTCCGCACAGATCATCGACATGGCCCGCGAGGCCGGCGCCCGGCGGGTGTATTTCGCGTCCGCGGCGCCACCGGTGCGGTATCCGAACGTCTACGGGATCGACATGCCGAACACCGACGAACTCGTCGCGGCGGGGCACAGCGACGAGGAAGTGCGACGGATCATCGGCGCCGACTGGCTGATCTACCAGGATCTCGCGGATCTCGAGCATGCGGTCCGCCACGACAACGCCAAGATCGAGCGTTTCGATACCTCGTGCTTCTCCGGGGAATACGTGACCGGGGACGTGACGCCGGAGTATCTCGCTCGGCTGCAGTTCGAGCGCTCGGACGCCGAGAAGCAGCGCAAGCGCGACGCGGCGGTTGGCGCGCCGAAGCCGGTCCGCGCCGTCTAGGACGGCCGTTGCCGATGTCCCTGCGGCTCCTGTTGATGGCCGCGCGCGCGGAGCATCGATTGCTCGTGCGCAAGCACGTCGAGGTCGAATGGCCGGATGCGGCGATCGTCGAGCACGCGCTCGGGCGGGATCCGCCGATCGAACCGGACTTCGAGGCGAGCGGCTTCGACGCGGTCGTGATCGTGGCCTCGCGCCCGCTCGCCGGTGCGGCGCATCTCGCGCGAGAACTGCGCGCCCGCCGGGGATTCGCGCCGATCGTGTTCCTCGCACTCGCGCCCGGCGCGACCGATGGGCCGACCGCGGCCCCCGGCCTGCAGGTCCTCGGTGGCGCGCGGATCGACCGCGGCGCGCTGCACGAGGCGCTCGGCGTCGCGGCGCGCGAGCGCCGGCAGGCGCTCGCGGGACTGCGCGCCCGGCCGGACTACGAGCAGCGGCACCGTTTCGGTGGCGTCACGATTCGCGGGCATCGCTTCATCCGGCAGATCGGCACCGGCGGCATGTGCGCGATCTATCTGGCCGAGAGCGAGCGGGCCGGCCGCATCGCGGTGCTGAAGGTATTCAGCCAGGTGCCGGACGTGTCCGACAAGGTCGCCGGCTTCGACCGGTTCATCCAGGAGTACGAGATCGTCGCGGGGCTGCGCCATGAACACGTCGTCCGGATATTCGATCTCGGGGTCGCAGACGACCACGCGTACATCGCGATGGAGCACTTTCCGGCCGGGGACCTGCGCCGGCGTCTGCAGGCACCGGTCGCGCCCGCGACCGCGCTCGCGTACCTCGACGAGATCGCGAGCGCGCTCGAGGCGATCCATGCCGTCGGGGTGCTGCACCGGGACCTGAAGCCGGCGAACATCATGCTGCGCGCCGATGGGTCGCTGTGCCTGATCGACTTCGGCCTCGCGAAGGCACACGCGTTCGAGGCGGATCTGACCGGTGCTCGCGAGATCTTCGGCACGCCGTACTACATGAGCCCGGAGCAGGGGCACGCCGAGCCGATCGACGAGCGCAGCGATCTGTACAGTCTCGGCGTGATCTTCTACGAGATGCTGACCGGTCAGAAGCCGTTCAAGGGATCGAGCGCGATGGAAGTGATCTACAAGCACAAGCGCGCGTCGGTGCCGGTGCTCCCGGCGGAGCTCGTCGCGTACGAGCCGATCGTGTCCGGGCTGCTCGCGAAATCGCCGGCCGACCGCTATGCGTCCGCCCGCGAGCTGCGCGCGGCGATCGCAGGCGTGACGAACGCCGCGTGAGCCCGCGCGCGCCGCATCCGCTGCTGCGCGTGCCGACGCCAGCGGCCTGGGTCGAGGCGGCCGTCGGGTCGCGGGATCTGCTCTTGATCGACCACGCGAACTGCGAGAAGAAGGCGGCGTCGACCGCGCTGTCGCTGATGTTCGCGTATGCCGAGGATCTCGATCTCGCGCAGCGCCTGTCGCGGCTCGCGCGCGAGGAACTGCGTCATTACGAGCAGGTCGCGAAGCTGATCGATCAGCTCGGCATCGTGCCGCGGCGGCTCGGGCCGGGCCGCTATGCGGAACGGCTGCGGCGGCTGGTCGCGTGTGCCGAACCGGCGCGCGAGGTCGATCTGCTGGTCGCCGGTGCGTTCATCGAGGCGCGTTCCTGCGAGCGCTTCGAGGCGCTCGCGCCGGTGATCGGCGCACCGCTCGACGCGTTCTTCGGCGGCCTGTGCGCGGCTGAGTCGCGCCATCATCGCCTGTACCTCGATCTCGCGCGACGCGCGGGCGCACGGGCCGGGATCGACGTCGACGCCCGGATCGAGGCGTTCGCGCAGCTCGAGAGCGAACTCATCGGTACGCCGGACGACGTGTTCCGCTTCCACTCCGGTCCGCCGGCCGGACGCCGCTCAGTCGAGACGCACTAGCTCGAAGCCATCCTCGTCCCAGCGCAGCACGCTGCCGGTGTCGTACCAGTCGCCGAGCACGATGCGGGTACGGGCGGTCCCATCGACGTCGAAGCGATGGGTCCCCGGTCGATGGGTATGGCCGTGGATCAAGGTGCCGACGCCCGCTGCGCGCAGCACCGCTGCGACGCTCGCGGCCTCGACGTCGGCGATCGCGGGGGCGAGGGCCGCGTTGTGGGCCCGGCTGCCGGCGCGCGCGGCGCCGGCGAGTGCACGGCGCGCGTCCGCCGGCAACCCCAGGAAGCGCCGCTGCCAATCGGCATCGCGCACCGTCGCGCGCAGCCGCTGGTAGGCCCGATCGCCGGTGCAGAGCGCGTCCCCGTGCATCAGCAGCGCACGCTCGCCGTGCAGGGTGATCAGCACGGGGTCGGGCAGCAGCGTCGCGCCGCTCGCCGCCGCGAATCGCTCACCGAGCAGGAAGTCGCGGTTGCCGTGCATCACGAAGCATGGGACGCCGCGAGTCGCGAGATCGCGAAGCGCCGCGATCACCGTGCGCTGCGCATCGTCGGGATCGTCGTCGCCGACCCAGGTCTCGAACAGATCGCCGAGCACGTAGAGCGCGACCGCGTCGCGCGTCTCGCGTGCGAGGAATTCGAGGAATCGCTCGCCGATCGCCGGATGGGCGGCATCGATGTGCAGATCGGAGACGAACAACGCCGCCGGGCGGCGCCGGGGACGGTTCACGGACCGGCGACGCGGACGATCTTCTCGATCACGACCGGCGGGATCGGCGCATCGCGCCGGAACGGGCCGGCGGCGCCGGTCGGCTGGTTGCCGATCCGGTCGACGACGCTCATGCCCTGGACGATGCGGCCGAACACCGCGTAGCCCCAGCGCGCCGCGCTCGGATCGAGTTCGCTGTTGTCGTTCAGGTTCACGTAGAACTGACAATTTCCGCTATGCGGGGCCTTGCCGCGCGCGAGGCCGACCGTTCCGCGCGAATTCGACAGGCCGTTGCCGGACTCGTTGACCGTCTGCCACGGGGCGGGCTTGAGGTGATAGTGGATGTCGTAACCGCCACCCTGGATCACGAAATTCGTGATCACCCGGTGGAACAGCGTGTCGGTGTACTGGCCGCGATCGACGTAGCGCAGGAAGTTCCTGACCGTGAGCGGTGCGCGATCCGGGAACAACTGGATCACGAAGTTGCCGAGCGAGGTGTAGACCTTGACGAACGGCGTCGCCGCCGCCGGCTTCGTCGCGGCCTGTGCGCCACCGATGATCGCGACCGAGAGCACGATTCCGATGAGAAGCTTCTTCATCCGCATCTCCGCCCCAGAAGGTACAATCGACGGTTATGACAACGCCGGCCGTCACACGGTTCGCACCGAGCCCCACGGGGGCCGTCCATCTCGGCAATGCGCGCACGGCGCTGTTCAGCTACCTGTGGGCACGCAAGACCGGTGGGCGCTTCATTTTGCGCATCGAGGATACGGATGTCGAGCGCAGTCAGCATCGGTACCGCGACGAATTGATCGCCGAGCTCCAGTGGCTGCACCTCACCTGGGACGAGGGACCCGACGTCGGCGGTCCGGCGGGACCGTACGTCCAGTCGGAGCGTGGGGCGATCTACGCGGCACTGTTCGAGCAACTCGAGGCGCAGGGCGATGCCTACCCGTGTTACTGCCGCCCCGAGGACCTGGAGATCGCGCGCAAGCTGCAGCGCATGGCCGGCCGGCCGCCACGCTACCCCGGTACCTGCCGGGCCTTGAGCACCGCTGCGCGGCGCGAGCGGGCCGCGAGCGGCCTGCGCCCGACCTTGCGGTTCGCGGTGCCCTCCGATCGTGTCGTCGAGTTCGCCGACCTCGTGCACGGCCCGCAGCGCCTGCAGACGAACGACATCGGCGATTTCATCGTTCGCCGCGAGGACGGCACCGCGTCGTTCTTCTTCTGCAACGCCGTCGACGATGCACTGATGGGGGTGACCCACGTGCTGCGCGGCGACGATCACCTCGCCAACACCCCGCGCCAGCTCCTGGTGCTCGACGCGCTCGGTCTGCGCCGGCCGGATTACGGCCACGTGGGGCTGCTGGTCGGCGCCGACGGCGCGCCGCTGTCGAAGCGGCATGGGAGCACCAGCGTCCAGGAGTTCCGTCAGCGCGGATTCCTCGCCGCGGCACTGCTGAACCATCTCGTTCGCCTGGGGCATACCGGCGACGTCGACCGGTGGCTCGATCTCCCGGAGATGCCGGTGCATTTCCGACCCGAGCATCTCGGCAAGGCTCCGGCGCGCTTCGACGAGGCCCAGCTCCTGCACTGGCAGAAGGAGACGATCGCGCGATTGTCACCGACCGAGGTGGGTACCTGGCTCGGCGCGGGGGGCGATCCGCGCGTCGCCGAGCTCCTGCGGCACAACGTCGTGCTGCCGAAGGACGCGGCGCCCTGGCTCGCCGTGCTGCGCGGCGACCTGCCGCCGCTCGGCGAGCAGGAACGGCGGATCCTCGCCGACGCAGGATCGGGTTTCTTCGCGACCGCCGCGGCCGCGATCACCGAGAGCGGCGCCGACCTGCCACGCCTGGCGAAGCTCGTCTCGGCGCGGACCGGCCGGCGCGGCGCCGCGCTCTACCTGCCGCTGCGGCTCGCGCTCACGGGATGCGCGCACGGCCCTGAACTCGCGCCGCTCCTCGCGCTGATCGGCGCGGATGCCGCGCGACGACGACTGGAGAGTCATGCTCAAGATCCATAATTCGTTGACCGCCCAGAAGGAGCTCTTCCGGCCGATCGAGCCTGGAAAGGTGCGGATGTACGTCTGCGGCGTCACCGTGTACGACCACATCCATCTCGGCCACGCGCGGATGCTGATGGTGTTCGACATGGTGCAGCGGTATCTGCGCGCATCGGGATTCGACGTCACGTACGTGCGCAACGTGACCGACATCGACGACAAGATCATCGAGCGCGCGGCGGCGAACGGCGAGGAGTGGTCGGCGCTCGCGCGGCGATTCACCACGTCGATGCACGAGGACTGCGCGGCGCTGCGCCTCGATCCGCCGGACCACGAGCCCCGCGCGACCGAATACATCGGCGCGATCGTCGCGATGATCGAGACGCTGGTCGCCAAGGGCTATGCCTACGTCGCCGACGATGGCGACGTGCTGTATTCGGTGCGGCGTTTTGCGCCCTACGGGCGCCTGTCCGGCAAGCGACTCGAGGATCTGCGTGCGGGCGCGCGCGTGCGCGTCGACGATGCAAAGCGCGATCCGCTGGATTTCGTGCTGTGGAAGGCGGCGAAGCCGGGGGAGCCCGCCTGGGACTCCCCGTGGGGCCGCGGCCGGCCGGGTTGGCACATCGAGTGCTCGGCGATGTCGACTGCGCTCCTCGGCGGACATTTCGACCTGCACGGCGGCGGCATGGACCTCAAGTTCCCGCACCATGAGAACGAGATCGCGCAGTCGTGCGCGGCCTGCGGCACCGAGTTCGTGAACGTGTGGATGCACAACGGATTCGTGCGCATCGACGATCAGAAGATGTCGAAGTCGCTCGGCAACTTCTTCACGGTGCGCGACGTGCTCGCGCAGCTTCGCGATCCGGAAGTGCTGCGCTTCTTCCTGCTCGGCAGCCACTACCGCGGACCGATCAACTACTCGACCGAGCAACTCGCGCAGGCCGACGAGACGCTGCTCGGCCTGTATCGCGCGCTCGAGGGCGCGCCCGACGCTGGACAGGTCGATTCCGGCGCGCTCGCGCAGTGGCGGGCCGCGATGGACGACGACTTCAACACGCCGGAGGCGTTCGCGGTCCTGCAGGGCGTTGCGCGGGATCTGAATTCGGCGAAGGCGTCGGGCCGGTCGAAGGAAGCGGCCGACGGAGCGGCGACGCTGCGTGCGCTCGGCGGCATGCTCGGGCTCCTGCAACAGGATCCGGTCGCGTTTTCGAAGCGCGGCGCCGGCGCGCCGGTTCTCGACGACTCGGCGATCGACGCGCTGGTCGCGGCGCGCCGCGCGGCTCGGGTCGCGAAGAATTACGCGGAAGGTGATCGCATCCGGGACCAGCTCGCCGCCGCGGGAGTCGTGATCGAGGACAAACCGGGCGGCGTCACCCGCTGGCGGCGCGCATGAGCGTGCGGCGGGGCGTTTCCGGCGGTTCGGTCTGCGCGCTTCAGGGGTCGAGGCGCGCTTCGGCGGACTCCAGCGTGTTCTTCATCAGCATCGCGACCGTCATCGGTCCGACGCCGCCCGGCACCGGCGTGATCCAGCCGGCGCGTTCGTAGGCGCCGTCGAAGTCGACGTCGCCGCAGAGCTTGCCGTCGGCGCCGCGGTTCATTCCGACGTCGATCACGACGCTGCCGGGCTTGATCCACTCGCCGCGGACGATGCCGGGCCGGCCGACCGCGACGATCAGGATGTCGGCGCTGCTCACGTAGGGCTTCAGGTCGCCGGTGAATCGGTGGCACACGGTCACGGTGCCGCCCATCAACAGCAGCTCGAGCGCCATCGGGCGACCGACGATGTTCGATGCGCCGATCACGACGCAATGACGGCCCTTCGGCGAAAGCCCGACGTGATCGATCAGCTTGGTGACGCCGTACGGCGTGCACGGACGGATCAGCGGGACGCGCAGCGCGAGCCGACCCACGTTGAACGGATGGAATCCGTCGACGTCCTTCGCCGGATCGATCTTCTCGATGATCACGCTCTGCTCGATGTGCTGGGGCAGCGGGAGCTGCACCAGGATCCCGTCGATCGACGGGTCGCGGTTCAAGGACTCGATCAGCTGGATCAACTCCTGCTGCGTCGTCGAATACGGCAAGTCGTGGGCGACCGAGACGATCCCGGATTCCGCGCAGGCCTTGCGCTTGTTGCGGACGTAGACCGCGGAGGCCGGATTGTCGCCGACCATGATCACCGCAAGCCCGGGGCGGCGCATCCCGCGCGCGACCATCTGGTCGACCTGCTCTCGGATGTCTCGCTTGAATTTTGCGGCAATCGCTTTGCCGTCAATGAGTTGCGCTGGCATGCTCGACCTTCGTCCGTCAACGGGCGGCGGCATTCTCGCACAGAATCGCCGCGAAATTGACGCGCGAGCGCACGCGCCCGTATGATTCGCGTCCCCGAGCCGGCGACACCGGCGGACGGGCGTGCCGGGTAAAGGGTGACCGACGGCGGGGCATGGCGCAGTCTGGTAGCGCATCTGCTTTGGGAGCAGAGGGTCGGGGGTTCGAATCCCTCTGCCCCGACCAAGGCGCCCGTAGCTCAACCGGATAGAGCACCGGCCTTCTAAGCCGGCGGTTGCAGGTTCGACTCCTGCCGGGC
>JAGWPU010000065.1 GCA_028870355.1 Gammaproteobacteria bacterium
CGCGCCGACCCAGGCCGGCCAGCGCCGGCGCGGCCCCGCCGCCGCCCGGCGAAATCCCGTCCCGCGTTCGTGCCCGGCTGTGTCGTTCATCGTTCCTCACCCGCAAGGTCGGCGTTGCGCCACCAGCCGCCGCCGAGCGCCTGGAACAGCGCGACGGTGTCGGCGTAGCGATTCGCCTGAGCCTGGATCAGCCCGATTCGGGCCTGGAGATACGTCTGTTCGGCGCCGAACAACGTGACGTCGCCGGCATAGCCGGCGAGGCGTTGCCGGCGAGTCAGCTCGAACGCGCGCTTGGTCGCGCGCTCGGCCGCGGCCGCGGCCCGCAGCCCGGCCGCGTCCTGATCGAGCGCCGCCAGGCTGTCGGCGACGTTCTGGAACGCCGTGAGCACGGTGCTCCGGTACTGCTCGGCGGCCTCGCGAAAGCTCGCCCGGGCCGCTCTTTCACGATCGCGCAGTGCGCCGCCCTCGAAGACCGGCGCGGTCAGCGACGCGCCGATGCCCCAGAACCCGGTCCCGCCGGTGAACAGGTCCGAGATCGCGAGCGCGGTGCTGCCGACGTTCGCCGACAGGATCAGGTTCGGAAAGCGCTCGGCGACCGCGACCCCGACCGCGGCGCTCGCCGCATGCAGGTTCGCCTGCGCCTGCCGGACGTCCGGTCGTTGTTCGACGAGGCGCGACGGCAGGCTGACCGGCAGGCGCTCGGGCAGGTGCAGGGCGGCGAGATCGAGCCGGTCGCGGCGGCGGTTCGGCGGATCGCCGAGCAGCGCGGCGAGCAGGTCGCGCTGCTCGGCGAGCGCCTTCTCGAGCGGCGGCAGGGTCGCCGCGACCGTGGCGGCTTGCGCCTGCTGGGCGGCGAGGTCGACCCGGCTCGAATAACCTTGGCGATACCGCAGCCTCAGGATCCGCGTGACCGACCGGTCGCTCGCGACGAGCCGGCGCGTCGCATGGACCTCGGCGCGCAGCGCGGCTTCCTCGATCGCCGCGACCGCGACGTTCGCTGCCAGCGTCTCGTAGGTCGCGGCCACCTCGAAGCGCGCCGCCCGGGTCTGCTCGCCGGCGATCTCGACGGTGCGACGGTTCAGGCCGAACACGTCCGGCACGTAGGAGACGACGACACCCGGCGTGTACAGGTCGTACTGGAATTCGTTCGGCACCGCCGGGTAGTTCGGGACCGGCGCGAGCAGCGCCGACTGGCGTGCGCGACTCGCGGCGAAGCCGGCGCTCACGCTCGGCGCGTAGGCGCCGCGGGCCGCGAGTTCTTCGTCGTGCGCGGCCTCGAGCGCCGCGCGGGCGGCACCGAGGTCCGGGTTGTGCTCGATCGCCCGGGCGACCAGCCGATCGAGCGCCGGCGAGCCGAAGCGCGTCCACCAGCGCGCGCCGATCGCCGCGTCGATCACGAAGCGCTGCGAGGCGCCGCCGGGGACTCCGGGCGTCGCCGCGGTCGGCCGCAAGGGGACGTTCGCGTAGGCGGCATTCACGGGCGGAGGCGGTGCGATGAACCGCGGGCCGACCGCGCAGCCGGCCACCGCGACGCCGGCGATGGCGATCGCCGCGAACCTCCGGTGCGCGCCGCTGTGCCGCCCCGGCGCGCGCGGCGCGCGCGCTTCCGCCGGGATCGATGGTCGATGAGGCGTCACGATTTGGCCCGGGACGCTCGCATACCTTGCACGCGCGTGCAAGGAAAAAGAAGTCGGGAACTTGCGCTGCGCGGCGCGGTCCTCAATCGATCGTCGTCGCGTCGGGCGCGTGCGCGCGTTCGAGGCCGTGCCCGCTCGGGCCGGACTCCCGCCACCACAGGCTCGCGACCGAGAGGAACGCGACCAAGCCGATCGATCCGAAGAACCAGAGCATCGCATCGTAACCGGCGGGATTGCGCGGTCCGGCGTGCGCCCGATCGTTCAGCCAGCCGGCGGCGAGATTGCAGGCCGCGAGCCCGACGTTCTGCAGCATGTTGATCAACCCGTACGCGGTGCCGAGGCGACGCGACTCGACCAGCATCGCGGTCGCGGGCCAGATCACCGCCGGGACGACCGAGAAGCTCACGCCCATCAACGCCGTCGAGATCCACAGGCTCCAGTGCGTCACGCCGAGGATCAGGAACGTGGTCGGCAGCAGCAGCGTGCCGATCGTCATCATCAACGCGCGGTGACCGAACCGGTCCGCGATCCACCCGAACAGCGGCGTCGCGAAGATCGCGGCGAAGAACACCCAGCTGTTCGCGAGCCCGGCCGCGCGCAGGCTCAAGCCCTTCGCGTCCTGGAAGTACTCGATCGCGAAGGTGCTGCGGAACGGGAAGAACACCGACGCGAACAGCACGTTCAGCGCGAGGATGTACCAGAACGATCGGTCGAACCGCCACACGTCGCGCCAGACGAGGCGCTTGGCGGACGCGGCCGGTCGCGGCGCGGGCCCGGCGGCGCCGAATCCGGTTCGGTATGCCACCGCCGCGAGAAAGCCGGCGCCGGTGATCGCTGCACCGAGCCCCAGCGGCCATTGCCAGCCGTGCGCGTAGACCGATCGCGCCCAGGCGGGGGACGTGTCGGCCGCGTAGGAGCCGATGCGTGCGAGGCTGAAGAACAGCGCCATCGCGAACGCGGTGCCGCCGTCCGCGAACCATTGCGCGAGCGCGGCGAGCAGCGCGATGAACAGCGCTTCCTCGCTCACGCCGAAGATCAGCCGGCCGAGCACCATCACCGAGTAGGGAGTGCCGATCGCGGTCAGCACCGCGCCGAGGAAGCACAGGCCGGCGGTCCACAGCGCGACTCGCGCGGATCCGTAGCGATCGATCAGCAATCCGCCGGCCAGCGCGAGCACCACGTTCGGCAGGCTGAACACCGCGTTCAACATCCCGATCTGCGCCTGGCTGAATCCCCGATCGGCGCGCAGGAATCCGGCGATCGGTGCGATCGCGTCGTACTCGTAATAGCAGCCGGCGATGGTCGCGCTGCACAGCGCGAGCACCCACCAGCGCCGCGAGGCCGGCGCGGCCGCGCGGGTCGCGACCGCCCGGTCCACCGCGTTCACCGGATCCGCGCCCCCTGACGCCGCAATTCCGCCTGCACCGATGCGAGGTCGATCCGCTCGAACGACGCGCCGGTCTTGCAGGCGATCGCCGCGGCGACGCCCGCGCCCTGGCCGCTCACCGCGCAGCACATCATGTTGCGAACCGCCGCATGGGACACCTTGTCGCCGCCGATCGAGCGTCCCGCGACCAGCAGATTCGCGACGCCCTTCGGCAGCAGCGCCCGGTACGGCACGTGGAAATACCGTCCGGTCGTCGGCAGGATCAGCAGACCGTAGCCGTCGATGAACTCCGGGAAGATCCCGATCGAATCCTCGAAACGCCCCTGCTCGCGCACGTCGGCCGCGGTCAGGTTGTACACCGCGTCGATCTTGCGGGTATCGCGGATGCCGATCGTCATCCCGAAGTTGCGCAGCTTCGCGCGATCGCATCCCGGCATGAATCGCCTCAGGGCCTCGACCGCGTGGATCGCCTGGCGGCGCCCCTCGATCTCGCCGCGCGTCAGGTCCGCCGGGTCGGTCCCGTCGATCCCCGGCAGGTGGATCAGGTTGAGGTAGGTGAGGTCTCCCTGGTCGCTGACCGTGCCCCAGGTGCCGGCGATCGTGCTCAAGCGCGCCGGGATCACCCCGGCCGCGACCGCCTGCTTGAACGGCTTGCGCAGGAACGGCGAGAACAGCGCGTCTTCCTTTCCGGTCGTCTCGATGTTCCACTCGCCGTTGCCGACCCAGTCGTGATAGGTCTGCGGGTCGGCCTTGACCGCCTCCATGAAGCGGCGCTTGTCGACGCCGCACATCGAGAACATCACCGACGCGGCCATCATCTCCTCGCGCGGGGTCTTGCGGACCGGGGCACCGGCGCGCGCGGTGAGGTCGGCATCGCCGGTCGCGTCGATCACGCGCTGCGCGAGGATCGCTTCGCGGCCGGCCTTGCTCTCGGTGATCACGCCGCGGATCGCACCGTCCTCGAGGATCGGCGCGACGCACAGCCGGTGCAGGAGCGGCGTCACGCCGGCTTCCTCGACGAGCGTGTCCGCGACCCACTTGAACATCTCGGCGTCGAGCGCGTGGCTGATCGACTGCGGCTCCGGCAAGGCCGCGCCCATCGACTTCGCCCGGTCCTCGAACTCCCGGCCGATCCCTTCGGAGTCGATCGTCTGCTCGTGGCGATACCACGCGAAACCCTCGACGCCGACCTGGGTGATGTTGCCGCCGAAGCAGCCGTTGCGCTCGAGCAGCGCGGTCGCGACGCCGGCGCGGGCGGAGGCGAGCGCGGCCGCGAGTCCGCCGGGTCCGCTGCCGACGACCAGCACGTCGGTCTCGGTCACCACGTCGACCGCGCGCGCGGGCTCGTGAATCGTCTTTGTCATGGGATCGTCGAGGCTCCTTTGCGGGCGCGCGGCCGCGCGCCGCCGATCGATGTTAACCGGTCGGCGACGCCGCGCAAGAGCCGCCCCGGATCAGCCTTCCGCCGCGTCGAGGCCGCCGAAGAAGCGCCAGTACAGGACGAGGTAGAGGCCCTGCAGGACCGCGCCGATCAGGAACGGCAGCACGTAATGACCGCTGCCGATCAGGGAGCCGCCGATCAGCGGTCCAACCGCGCGCGGCAGCTGCAGCGACAGGCTCTGCACGCTCGCCGCGAGCCCGCGACGCTCGGGTCGCGTGAGGCTCGCCGCGATCGCCTGGCGCGCGCCGGCGGTGCCCTGGTTGAACACCGCGCGCAGCGCGTAGAGCGCGACCGCCTCGCCGAAGCGCGGCACGAGCGGGGTCGCGAGCAGCGCGACGAGCCCGACCGAACGCATCCCGACCACCGAGGCGACGGTGCCGAGCCGCTCGCCGAGGCGGCGCGTGAGCACCGTGCCGGCCGCGGCGAGCAGGAACGCGAGCGCGAGCGCCGGACCGATCGCGGCCGGCAGCTCCCCGAAACGGCGCGCGAACCAGTACGCCATCAGCGGGCCGATGATCCCGATCGCGAGCCCGTTCACCGCATTGGTCGTCGCGAGGCGCCGCAGGTCGCGGTTCTCGCGACGGATCACCCGCGCGGCTTCCGACGCCGCGTCCGGCGTGGGTGCCGCGCGCTGCGCGAGGACGCTCACGCGGGCCCGCGGCTCGCGCGCGCCGGCGATCAGCGCGATCCCGGCCAGGGAACCGGCGAGCGGGACGAAGAACAGCCACCGGTAGCTCGCGACGTCCTCGAATCCCCGGCCGACCGCCGCCGGCAGGGCGACCAGCGCCGCGCCGGCCGCCATCCCGAGGAACCCGAGGGTCGCGTTCAACGACAGCGCGCGGCGCCGCTGGGCACCGTCGGTCTCGCGCGCGATCCAGGCTTGCTCGACCGGCGCGAACGGACCGGCGGCGCCGTTCGCGCCGCGGCCGAACCCGGCGATCGTCGCGGCGACGATCAGCACGGCCTCGTTCCTCGAGAGCATCGCCGCGAGCGCGGCGGCGGCCGCCGCCGCTTCGTAGATCAGCAACAGTCCGCGGCTGCCGCGCCGGTCGCTCATCGGGCCGACGACGAGCGTCATCAGCACGCCGAACGCGAGGCCGGCCATCAGGACCGCGCCGATCTCGGCACCGCGATAGCCGAGCGCATGCAGATAGAGCGTGAAGCTCGCGACCGTCACGCCCTGTCCGAGGCTGCGCACCGCGCGCGTCGCGAGCAGCCGACGGACGTCGGACGGAAGCGAGTCCTCGGGTGCGCGCTCCGCCCGGGCGACCTTCACCGTCTATCCGCCGGTCGCGAACCCGGGGTAGAGCGTCATGCCGCCGTCGACGTAGAGCGTCGTGCCGACGACGTAGTCGGAGTGGTCGGACGCGAGCCACACCGCGGCGCGGGCGATGTCCTCGGGCTCCCCGATGCGCCCGTACGGCACGAGCGTCATCAGCCGATCGTAGGCCGCCTTCGTGTTCCACGCCGAGGTGTTGATCGGGGTGCGGATCGCCCCGGGCGCGATGCCGTTCACGCGGATCCGCAACGGGGCGACCTCCTGCGCGAGGCTCTCCATCAGGAGCTTGATCCCACCCTTCGAGGTCGCGTAGTTCGTGTGACCCGCCCACGGGATCGTCTGGTGCACCGAGCTCATGCAGATGATCTTGCCGGCCGCGCACGAGACCGACGGGACCACGCCGCGGCGCATGAATTCGCGAACCGCGGCGCGAGCGCACAGGAACTGGCCGGTCAGGTTGATGTTGAGCACCGTGTTCCATTGCTCGATCGTCATCTCGTGGAACGCCGAGTCGCGCTGCAGACCCGCGTTCGCGACCAGCACGTCGATCGTGCCGAGCTCGCGGATCGCCTCCGCGAACATCCGTTCGACGTCGGCTTCCGAGGACACGTCGGCCTTGATCGCGATCGCGTTCACGCCGTGGCCGCGGATCTCGTCGACGACCGCGCGCGCGGCGTCGTCGCCGACCACGTAGTTCACGACGACGTCGGCGCCGGCGGCGCCGAGCGCGACCGCGATCGCGCGCCCGATGCCGGAGTTCGCGCCGGTCACCAGCGCCTTCTGTCCGGCGAGCACGGGGTGTGCGGGGAGTTGTGGGGCAGTCGAGTTCATCGCGGCGGGACTCCTGCGAGGGACGGGTGCAGAGCATATCGACCCGGTCGCGCGCATCGCAAGCTCGGACGGTGGCGCCCGTGAGGCCCGAGCGCGTACACTTCGGGCTGCGGCCGGGAGTCTGGTGGGCCGCACATCCGCCCATGCAGAAATTCGTCCGCAATCATCCGAGACTCCTGGTCGCGGTCGCCGCCGGCGTGCTGACCGACCTCGCGCTGCCGCACGCGTGGCCGAGCTTGAGCCGCGCGCTGCTCGCCTGGAACGCCGCGGTGTTCGTGTACCTCGCCTTGATTTTCCGCTGGATGCGGAGCCTGTCGGCGGAGCAGATCAGCCGCCGCTACGACGAGGAGGACTCCGGCACCACCGCGATCTCCGTCATCATCGTGTGCGCGGCGGTGCTCAGCCTCGCGGCGATCGTCGCGATGCTCGCGACGGTCCGGCAGGTCAGCGGTGCCGAGCGCGTCGCGCACACCGTGCTCGCGGCGCTGACGCTGCTGTCCTCGTGGGCGCTCGTCCCGACCGTGTTCACCGCGCAGTACGCGGAGATGTTCTATGGCGGCGGCGTGCGCCGCCCGCCGCTCGAGTTCCCCGGCACCGCGATGCCCGTCTTCTGGGACTTCGCGTACTTCTCGTTCACGATCGCGTGCGCGTGCCAGACCTCGGACGTGTCGACCACCGACACGTCGATCCGCCGCGTCGTGATCGCGCAAACCCTGGTGTCGTTCCTGTTCAACGCCGCGATCCTCGGCTTCGCGATCAACGTCGGCGCCGGATTGCTCGGCGGATCGAGCTGAAGTCCCCTACCGGAGATCTCCATGTCGCAACTGCCCTCGACGATGTCGGTGATCGATGTGAAGACGCCGGGCGGTCCCGAGCAGCTGGTGCTCGCTACCCGCCCGGTGCCGCGCCCGGGCGCCGGCGAGGTGCTGGTGCGGGTCGCCGCGGCCGGGGTGAATCGCCCCGACGTGCTGCAGCGGCGCGGCGCCTATCCGCCACCGCCGGGCGCCTCGGCCGTCCTCGGACTCGAGATCGCCGGCGAGATCGTCGAACTCGGCGACGGGGTCGGCGGGCTCGCGCTCGGTGATCGCGTGACCGCGCTGCTCGCGGGGGGCGGGTATGCCGAATACGCGGTCGCCGCGGCGCCGCTGTGCCTCGCGATCCCGCCGGGGCTGAACCTCGTCGAGGCGGCGGCGATTCCGGAGACCTTCTTCACGGTCTGGACGAACCTGTTCGAGCGCGGCGGCTGCAAGGCGGGCGACACCGTACTGATCCACGGCGGCACCAGCGGGATCGGGACGGTCGCGATCCAGCTCGCGACCGCGTTCGGTGCGCGCGTGCTCGCGACTGCGGGCAGCGAATCGAAGGCGCGCGCGTGCGAGCGGATCGGGGCCGTGCGCGGTATCGACTACCGGACCGAGGACTTCGTCGCCGTCGTCGCGCAGGAGACGAAGAACCACGGCGCCGACCTGATCCTCGACATGGTCGCGGGGCCCTACGTCGCGCGCAATCTCGCCGCGGCAGCGGTCGAAGGACGCATCGTGATCATCGGGCTGCAGGGCGGGGAGCGCGCGGAGGTGGATTTCGGCCTCGTGATGCGCAAGCGCCTCACCGTCACCGGCTCGACGCTGCGGCCGCGCTCGGTCGCCCAGAAGGCGGCGATCGCCGAGGGACTGCGCCGCCACGTGTGGCCGTTGCTCGGCGCCGGCACGGTGCGGCCGATGGTCCACGCGACGTTCCCGCTCGCCGAGGCCGCCGCCGCCCATCGCCTGATGGAGTCGTCGGCGCACGTCGGCAAGATCGTGCTCGCGATCGAGGGCCCCGGGGCCTAGGGCCGGGCCGCGGGCGACTCCGCGTTCGCGATCCGGCGCGCCGCCTCGAGCGCGAGATCCGCGAAGCCGTTCCCGCCGGCGCGCACGCGCTCGATGAGCTTCTCGCGCATGCGCGGCGTCCAGAACTTCTGGATGTGATTCACGATCCCGCCGACCGCGTCCTCGCGGTTCGGCTCGCCGTGGAAGAACGCCGCAATGTCGTTCGCCATCTTGACCAGTTGATCGTCGCTCATGTCGGCATCACTTCGTCACGAACACGTCCGCGCCGCGCAACAGCGTCTCCTGCGTCTCGCGCTGCTCGCGGAAGCGCCGCTGCCACTGCGACGGCTGGCTCACGCGCGTGACCTGCACCGCGGTGACCTTGTATTCCGGGCAGTTGGTCGCCCAGTCCGAGTTGTCGGTCGTGATCACGTTCGTGCCGCAGTCCGGGAAGTGGAACGTCGTGTAGACCACGCCCGGCTGCACGCGCTCGGTCACGTCCGCGCGCAGCACGGTCTCGCCGGCGCGGCTCGCGATGCCGACCCAGTCGCCATCCGAGACGCCGCGCTCTTCGGCGTCGTGCGGATGGATCTCGAGCCGGTCCTCGTCGTGCCACTGCACGTTCGGCGTGCGCCGCGTCTGCGCGCCGACGTTGTACTGCGAGAGGATGCGCCCGGTCGTGAGCAGCAGCGGATACCGCTGGGTGACCTTCTCGTTCGTCGGCACGTACTCGGTCACGAGGAAGCGTCCCTTGCCGCGCACGAATTCATCGACGTGCATCGTCGGCGTGCCCTGCGGGTGCGCGTCGTTGCACGGCCATTGCACGCTGCCGAGGCGGTCGATCTTCTCGAAGCTCATCCCGGTGAAGGTCGGCGTGAGGCGCGCGATCTCGTCCATGATCTCGGACGGGTGCCGATAGCTCATCGGATAGCCCATCGCGTTCGAGAGCAGCTGCGTCACCTCCCAGTCCGCGTACCCGGTCTTCGGCTCCATGACCTTGCGTACGCGCGAGACCCGGCGTTCGGCGTTCGTGAACGTGCCGTCCTTCTCGAGGAAGGTCGATCCCGGCAGGAACACGTGCGCGAATTTGGCGGTCTCGTTCAGGAACAGGTCCTGCACGATCACGCACTCCATCGCGGTGAGCGCCGCGGTCACGTGCTGGGTGTTCGGATCCGATTGGGCGATGTCCTCGCCCTCGACGTAGAGCGCCTTGAACTCCCCGTCGAGCGCCGCCTCGAACATGTTCGGGATCCGCAGGCCCGGCTCGTTCTGCAGGCTCACGCCCCAGGCGCGCTCGAACGAACCGCGCACCGCGTCGTCGCTCACGTGGCGGTAGCCCGGGAACTCGTGCGGGAACGAGCCCATGTCGCAGGAGCCCTGCACGTTGTTCTGGCCGCGCAGCGGGTTCACGCCGACGCCTTCGCGCCCGAGGTTGCCGGTCGCCATCGCGAGGTTCGCTATCGCCATCACGGCGGTCGAGCCCTGGCTGTGCTCGGTGACCCCGAGGCCGTAATAGATCGCCGCATTGCCCGCGGTCGCGTACAGCCGCGCGGCCGCGCGCACGGTGGCCGCCGGGACGCCGGTCACGGCTTCCATCGCCTCCGGCGAGTTGCGCTCCTCGGCGACGAATCGCCGCCACTTGTCGAACGCCGGCGCCTCGCAGCGCGCGCGAACGAAGGCTTCGTCGACCAGTCCTTCGGTCACCACGACGTGCGCGAGGCTGTTCAGCAGCGCGACGTTCGTTCCCGGGCGCAACTGCAGGTGGTGCGCGGCGGCGACGTGCGGCGTGCGCACGAGGTCGATCCGGCGCGGGTCCGCGACGATGAGTTGCGCGCCCTCGCGCAGCCGCCGCTTCATCTGCGAGCCGAACACCGGGTGGGCGTCGGTCGGGTTCGCACCGATCACGAAGATCACGTCCGCCTGCATCACCGAATCGAAGCTCTGGGTGCCGGCCGACTCGCCGAGGGTGTTCTTCAGGCCGTAGCCGGTCGGCGAATGGCACACGCGCGCGCAGGTGTCGACGTTGTTGTTGCCGAAGCCGGCGCGGACCAGCTTCTGCACGAGGTAGGTCTCCTCGTTGGTGCAGCGGGACGAGGTGATCCCGCCGATCGAATCCCGGCCGTATTTCTGCTGGATGCGCTTGAGTTCCGATGATGCGTACGCGATCGCCTCGTCCCAGCTCACCTCGCGCCACGGATCGCTGATCTTCGCGCGGATCATCGGCTTCACGATCCGGTCGGGGTGCGACGCGTAGCCGATCGCGAACCGGCCCTTCACGCAGGAATGACCGTGGTTCGCGTGGCCGTCCTTGTTCGGCACCATCCGCACGATCTCCTCACCGCGCATCTCCGCGCGGAACGAGCAGCCGACCCCGCAATACGCACAGGTCGTCACGACGCTGTGCTCGGCCTGGCCCTTCTCGATCAGGGTGTTCTCGGAGAGCGTCGCGGTCGGGCAGGCCTGCACGCAGGCGCCGCAGGACACGCACTCGGAGTCGAGGAAGGTCTCGCCCTGGCTCGCCGCGACCTTCGACGCGAACCCGCGCCCCTCGATCGTGAGCGCGAGGGTCCCCTGGCGCTCGTCGCAGGCCCGCACGCAGCGGGAGCAGACGATGCACTTCGCCGGATCGAAGGTGAAGTACGGATTGCTCGTGTCCTTCTTCGCGTCGAGGTGGTTCTCGCCCGCGTAGCCGTAACGCACTTCCCGCAGGCCGACCGCGCCGGCCATGTCCTGCAGTTCGCAGTGGCCGTTCGCGGGACAGGTCAGGCAGTCGAGCGGGTGATCGGAGATGTAGAGCTCCATGATCCCGCGACGCACCTTCGCGAGCCGATCGTTCTGCGTGGAGACCTTCATTCCCGACGCGACCGGCGTCGTGCACGACGCCGGCAGTCCCTTCACGCCCTCGATCTGCACGACGCACAGGCGGCAGGAGCCGAACGACTCGAGCTGCTCGGTCGAGCAGAGCTTCGGAATCTTCGTGCCCGCGATCGCCGCGGCGCGCATCACCGAGGTGCCCTCCGGCACGGTGACCTCGACGCCGTCGATCGTGAGCGTCACGGGCTTCGTCCCGGTGCTCGCCGGGGTTCCGAGATCCTGTTCGACGATGGAGTACATGAGCTGATCCTCTGGGAATGCCTAGCCGCGGCTGCGGGCCGCGGCCGGTTTACGGAAGTCTTCGGGGAAGTGGTTCAGCGCCGAGCGGACCGGATACGGCGTCAGACCGCCGAGCGCGCACAGCGAGCCGTCGATCATCGTGTCGCACAGGTCGCGCAGCAGCGCCTCCTGCTTCGCGGGCTCCTCGCCGGCGCGCAGCCGGTCGATCACCTCGACGCCGCGCGTCGAGCCGATGCGGCACGGCGTGCACTTGCCGCAGGATTCGATCGCGCAGAATTCCATCGCGTAGCGCGCCTGAGCGGCCATGTCGACCGTGTCGTCGAACACCACGATGCCGCCGTGGCCGAGCATGCCGCCGATCGCCGCGAACGCTTCGTAGTCGATCGGGGTGTCGAACTGGCTCTCCGGCAGGTAGGCGCCGAGCGGGCCGCCGACCTGTACCGCGCGAATCGGGCGCCCCGAGCGGCTCCCGCCGCCGAAATCGTAGAGCAGCTCGCGCAGGGTCGATCCGAACGCCTTCTCGACGAGCCCGCCGTGCCGGATGTTGCCGGTGAGCTGGATCGGGAGCGTGCCGCGCGAACGGCCGAGCCCGAAGTCCCGGTAATACTCGGCGCCCCGGTCCAGGATGATCGGCACCGATGCGAGCGTGATCACGTTGTTGATCACGGTCGGCTTGCCGAACAGCCCGCGGATCGCCGGCAGCGGCGGCTTGAAACGCACCTGGCCGCGCTTGCCCTCGAGCGACTCGAGGAGCGAGGTCTCTTCGCCGCAGATGTACGCGCCGGCACCGATCCGCACCTCGAGGTCGAAGCGCCGGTCGGTGCCGCGCAGTCTCTCGCCGAGGTAGCCGTGCTCCCGTGCGGTCTCGATCGCCCGCTCGAGCGCCCGGCGCGCGTGCGGGTACTCGAAGCGCAGGTAGATGTAGCCCTGGGTCGCCCCGGTCGCGAGTCCGGCGATCGTCATGCCCTCGATCAGCGCGTACGGGTCGCCCTCCATCAGCATGCGATCGGAGAACGTCCCGGAATCGCCTTCGTCGGCGTTGCAGACCACGTACTTGCGGTCGGCGGCCGCGTCGAGCGCGGTCTTCCATTTGATCCCCGCCGGAAACGCCGCGCCGCCGCGGCCGCGCAGGCCGGACGCGGTCACCCGCTCGACGATCTCGCCGGGCTTCAGGTCGAGCGCGGCATCGAGGCCGCGGAAGCCGCCGTGAGCGCGGTACGCCTCGAGGTCGAGCGGATCGGTCAAGCCGACGCGCGCGAAAGTGAGCCGTTCCTGGTTCTTCAGATACGCGATCTGTGCGGTCGGTCCGAGACACGACCGGTGCGTGCCGCCGCCGAGGAATCCGGCGTCGAACAGGCCGGGGACGTCGCCCGGTGCGACCGGGCCGTACGCGATGCGCCCGGCGGGCGTGTCCGCCTCGACCAACGGCTCGAGCCACAGCAACCCGCGCGAGCCGTTGCGCACGATGCGCACCGACGCGCCGCGGCGCGCGGCCTCGGCGTGGATCGCCGCGGCGACCGCGTCGGCGCCGACCGCGACCGCGGACGCGTCCGCGGGGACGTATACGATGCTCGCGGCGCTCATCGGGCGCTCCTCGCGCGAGCGACGATCTCGTCGAAGCGCTGCGCGTCCACGCGTCCCTCGATCGTATCGTCGATCATCACCGAGGGGCCGAGCGCGCAGTTGCCGAGACAGTAGACCGCTTCGAGCGTGATCGCCCCGTCGGCGGTCGTGCCATGGTAGTCGACCCCGAGGCGGCGCTTGGCGTGCTGCTCCAGCGCGGCGGCGCCGACCGACTGGCAGGCTTCGGCGCGGCAGATCCGCAGCACGCGGCGACCGGGCTTCTCGGTCCTGAAGTAGTGGTAGAAGCTCAGCACGCCGTGCACTTCGGCGCGCGAAAGGTTCAGTTCCTGCGCAATCAACGGGACCGCCGCGCCCGGTACGTACGAGAGCGCATCCTGGATCGCATGCAGGATCGGCAGCAGCGCGCCCGGGGCGTCCTTGAGCCGCGCACAGGCGGCGAGGGTGGTCGCGCGCTCGGCGGCGTCGAGATCGGTGGATTCGGGTCGGTTCGGCGTCGCGCGTGTGGGTGCTGGCGTGGTCATGCTCTCGCTCGGGGGTCCATTCAACCGATAATACTAACCTGAAAATTTCGCCTTGGGATTCCGCAGTGCGATCGTCGCGCGATTCGCCGCGGTGCTATTCTTCGGACGCGACCTGTCTCGTCCTGGACGCGACCGGCCGCCACGATTCAGGTCCGCCCGATGCGTCGCGGGGAGCCGATCGATGATGCGCGAGTTCTTCCGGTCTTCGATTCGACCCGCGGCGTCCCTCGCTGCTCTCGCCGCGCTCGTCGCCCTCGCGGACCCGAACACCACGCTCACGCCGATCCTCGTGCAGGCAACCGGCCCGCGGTTCGTCGCGCCGACGCGGCGCGACAGCATCGGACGGATCTGGGCGCCGGTCTTCATCGACGGCCAGGGGCCGTTCCGGCTCGTGCTCGATACCGGCGCGACGCAATCCGGCGTGACCGCGACCGTCGCGTCGATCCTGCACCTGCCGCTCGGTCGCACGCCGCCGGTGCTGCTGCGGGGCGTGACCGGCGTCGCGACGGTGCCGACGGTGCGCCTCGACGAGCTGGCGATCGGCGACCTCACCGTCGCCGGCGCGGTCGTGCCGATACTGCCCGACGCGTTCGGGGGCGCCGACGGAGTCCTCGGCACCGCGGGGCTCGCCGACAAGCGCGTGTTCATCGATTTTCGGCGCGACCGCATCACGATCACCTATTCGCACGGCCGGTATCCGTCGCGGGGCTTCGAGACGCTGCACTTCCTGCCGAACCTGCAGACGCCGATCATCGTCGATGCGCGGGTCGGGGGCGTGCTCACGAAGGCGATCATCGACACCGGAGGCCAGATGACGATCGCGAACGATGCGCTGCGCGACGCGTTGATGCATCGCTGGTTCCACCCGCGGGCGCGACCCGACCGGATCGAAGGTGCGACCCGCGCGGTGCAGCGCGGCGAGATGATCGCGACGCCGATGATCGATCTCGGCGCGATCACGATCCGCGATCCGTACATCACGTACTCGAACCTGATGATCTTCGAGCACTGGCATCTGGTACACCGACCGGCGATCCTGATCGGGATGGACGCGCTCGGCACGCTCGATCAGCTGGTCATCGATTACCGGCGACACGAGCTCGAGCTGCGCCCCCGGACGGGATGACGGCCGGCTATCCGCGGACGCGCGCGCCGGACTATCATCGGCCCGAGCCCGTGGATCGCGCGCCACGGTCGCCGGAGACCTTGCGATCATGAACCGACCCTTGTTCCCGATCATCGCGACGATCCTGATCCTCGGAGCGGGCGTGGCCTATTACCTGTTGGAGAAGCGGTCGGAGCCGCCCGCGCCCGTCGCGTCGGCACCCGTGCCGACGCTCGCACCGGCGCCCGCCTCCGCGCCGGCGATCCAGCACCCGGTACCCGCCGCCGCGCCCGGGGGATCGCCGACCGCGTCCTCGCTGCCGGCGCTCGATGCGAGCGATGCGCCATTGCGCGCGGCGCTCGCCGGTATCGTCGGCGCGGATGTGCTGAAGCGATTCCTCGCGCCGGAGGATCTGATCCGGCGAATCGTCGTCACGGTGGACAACCTGCCGCGCCGCAAGCTCCCCTACGATCGCCTGCCGGTCACGACGCCGGCGGGCGGCTTCATCGCGAGTGGCGAGGGGGCGCACGCGACGCTCGATCCGCGCAACTACGCGCGGTACACGCCGATGGTCGACGTGCTGCGCGCGATCGACATGCGGTTGCTCGCGCGGGTGTACCTCCATTTCTATCCGCTGTTCCAGAGCGCCTATCAGGACCTCGGCTATCCGGACGGGTACTTCAACGATCGCCTGATCGCGGTGATCGACCAGCTGCTCGCGACGCCCCAGCCGGCGGAACCGATCGAGCTCGTGCAGCCGCACGTGCAATACCACTTCGCGGATCCGGCGCTCGAGGACCTGTCGGCGGGCCAGAAGGTCCTGATCCGGATGGGCCCGGACAACGCGGCGGTGGTGAAGTCGCAGCTCTCGGCGTTGCGCGCGGCGCTGACCGCCGCGCCGATCGCGACCCGGCACTGAGACGGCGATCGGCGCCGGCGCGGGCGGACGGGGTTACGTTTGCGTAATGGGACTAGCCGGCGGACCCCGTCGGCGCGTTGAATGGGTGTCACGAGTGGAAGACTTTGAAACGTTGAGGAAGGTCGCCGCCATGTCCACGCCTGCTGTCGAAACCCGTCGGTGGATCGGCCCGGTCCGCGCGACCTTGCGCGTCGCGGTACTGCTCGGCGCCGTGGCCGCGCTCGGTGCGTGCGTCGTCACCCAACCGTACGATCCCTATCAGTCCGCCGGTTCGTACGGATCCTCCGGCTACGCGCCGGATCCATCGGGTTACGCGCCGAATGCACCGGTCGGCGCCGGCGGCGATTACGGTGGCGGTCAGGTCTACGTCCAGGCGTCGATCGCGCCGCCACCGCTACCGGTCTACGAACAACCGCCGTGCCCCGGGTCGGGTTATCTGTGGACCCCCGGCTACTGGGCCTACGGACCCGAAGGGTATTTCTGGGTGCCGGGCACCTGGGTGCTGCCGCCCGCGGTCGGCCTGCTGTGGACCCCGGGTTACTGGGGATGGGGCGGCGGCCTGTACCTGTTCCACCAGGGGTACTGGGGGCCGCGCGTCGGCTTCTACGGCGGCATCAACTACGGCGGCGGCTATTTCGGCGCCGGCTTCGTCGGCGGGCGCTGGGATCGCGACCGGTTCGAGTACAACCGCGCGGTCTCGAACGTGAACGTGAACGTCGTCCGCAACACCTACTACAACAACACCGTGATCAACAACACGGTGATCAACAACACGGTCGTGAACCAGCGGGTGAGCTATGTCGGCGGCCCGGGCGGCGTGCGTGCCGCGCCGACGCGGTCCGAGCAGCTCGCAGCCCGGGAGGCGCGCTTCCGCGGCGCGACCCGCATGCAGCTCGAGCAGGTGCGCGCGGCGAGCCGCGATCGGGCCCAGTTCGTGCGCTTCAACGGTGGCCGCCCGCCGGTCGCGGCGACCCCGCGCCCGCAGGCGTTCACGTCGCCGCACGCCGTGCCGGCGCACGGCGCGGTGATTCCGCCGCGCGGCTCGTTCGCGCCGCCGAGTGGCGCGGCGCCCCGCGCGGACCCGGCCGAGCGCGCGCTTCCGGGACGAGGCTACGAGTCGCAGCCGCCGCGCAACTACCCCGTGCCGGGAACGCCCGCGCCGCGGTACTACCCGACGCCGTCCCGTCCGGGCACGCCGACGGGCCGGCCGATGCCGCGCGAACCGGGCCTGGCGGTTCCGCCCCGGTATGCGCCGCAGGGCGGCTATCGCGGACGGCCGGCGTACCCGCCACGTCAGCCCGCGGTTCAGGCGCGACCGCCGGTCTATCAACCGCGTCAGCCCGCGGTTCAGCCGCATCCGGCGCCGGCGCGGCCTGCGAATCCGCCGGCGCGCGAGCCGCCACCCCGCGAGCGACGCCCGGGCCGACCGGGCTGACCCGGATCCCGGTCCCGCCGCTTGCCGCCGGGATCGCGCGGCGGCAACATCGGACGGCGCTGCGGCGCGATCCGGCGGGATCGCGCGCCGCGTGAGGGCTGGCGCGAAGGAGGGCGGCGGATGACGAGTCTCGAGTTCACCGTGACGGATGCGGTCGCGACCTTGTGTCTGCGTCGCGAGACCGTCGGCAATGCGATCGATGTCGCGATGATTCGCGGATTGCACGCCGCGCTCGATCGGATCCAGAAGGGCGACAGCGGCGCTCGAGCGATCGTGCTCACGGGCGGCGGCGACGTGTTCTGCAGCGGACTCGATCTGCACTCGGTCGACCTGTCGACGCCGCACGCGCGACAGCGGGCGCACTTCGAGATGCGCCGCTTCATGGACCCGCTGATCCTGCGGCTGAGCAGCTTCCGCTATCCGATCGTCGCCGCGGTGAACGGCGCCGCCGTCGGCGCCGGCATGAGCCTCGCGCTCGCGAGCGACATCGTCGTCGCGGCCGAGAGCGCGTACTTCCATCCCTCGTTCGCCCGCCTGGGGATGGTTCCCGATGCCGGGATCACGTTCCATCTCGCGCGTTGCGTCGGCGCCAACCGCTCGCTCGCGGCGTTGTTGCTCGCCGAGAAGATCGAGGCGCGGACGGCCGCGCAATGGGGCCTTGCGTACGAGGTCGCGCCGGATGCGCAGGTCGTCGAGCGCGCGCGGGCGATCGCGCGACAGCTCGCGGACGGGCCGACCGCGGTGATCAGCCAGATACGCGCGCTGCACGCGATCACCTTCGACAACACACTGGAAGCGCAGTTGCGCGCGGAGCGCAGTGCGCAGGAAGTCGGTCTGTCCGCCGACGACTGCGTCGAGGGCGTGCGCGCGTTCTTCGAGAAGCGCGACCCGCACTTCTCCGAGCACTAGCGCTCGAGCGCTAGCGGTCGAGCGCGTCGACCCACGCGCGAATCGCGCGGATCTGCGCCGGGCCGGTGCGACAGCAGCCGCCGATCACCCGCGCGCCGGCGCGATACCACTCGGCCGCCGCGCGCGCGAAGCCCGCGCCATCCGCGGTGCCCTGCCAGCACTTCGCGCCGGCGTCGTAGTGCTCCCCGGAATTCGGGTAGGCGATCAGCGGCTTGTCCGTCGCCGCGGCCATGCGGCCGAGGAGCTCCGGCAGGTGTCGGGGGGCGGTGCAGTTCACGCCGATCGCGACGATCTGCGGGCAGGCCTCGAGCGCCGCGGCCGCGGCCGCGACGGGCTGGCCTTCGGCGGTGTGGGCGCCGTCGCGGCACGAAAAGCTCAGCCACGCCGTCAGGGTGGGCCACTCGGCGAGCGCCTCGGCGAGCGCGAGCGCCTCCTCGAGGCTCGGCACGGTCTCGAAACCCAGCAGGTCGGCGCCGCTGCGCGCGAGGGTCGCGAGGCGCGGGCGGTGGAACGCGCGCAGCGCCGCCCGATCGAGCCCGTAGCCGCCGCGATATTCGCTGCCGTCGCCGAGCATCGCACCGTAAGGACCGATCGACGCGGCGATCAAGGGCCGCTCGCGGCCCGCGCGGGCGGCCGGGTCGGCCCAGAACTCATCGCGCGCCGCGCGCGCGATCGCGACCGCCGCGTGCATCAGCCGGTTCGCCTCGTCGGCACCGACCCCGCGGCGCGCAAAACCCTCGAACGTGGCCTGATAGGTCGCCGTGCTCGCGACGTCGGCGCCGGCGCGGAAGTAGTCGAGGTGGACCTCGCGGATCCGGTCCGGCGCCTCGATCAACTCCTTCGCCGACCAGAGCGGATCGCGCAGGTCCGCGCCGCGGCGCTCGAGTTCGGTTGCGAGTGCGCCGTCGAGCACCGCGACCGGGACGCGTGCGAGCAGCGCGCCGAGAGGGCTCGACGGCGTCGTGCCGGCGGTCGATGGATCGCGAGTGCTCATCCGTCGAATGATATCCTGAGCGCGGTGATGAACGACGCCAAGGCATGGCGCGACGCGTATCCGCGGCTCGCGTCGATCGCGCTGCTCCTGGTCGCGATGGTGAGCGTGCAGGGAGGTGCGGCGCTCGCGAAACGCTTGCTGCCCGTCGTCGGTGCCGCCGGCACCGCGGCGCTGCGTCTCGCGTTCGCGACCGCGATGCTGCTCGCGTTCGCGCGCCCGTGGCGACACTGGCCGCGCCGCGAGGCGGCGGTCGCGGTCCTCGCGTACGGGTTCTCGATGGGCGTGATGAACCTGCTGTTCTACGCGGCCCTGAGCCGGATCCCGCTCGGGATCACCGTCGCGCTCGAGTTCACCGGTCCGCTCGCGGTCGCGCTGGCCGGATCGCGCCGGGCGCTCGATCTCGCGTGGGCGGCGCTCGCCGCCGGCGGCCTCGTGCTGCTGCTGCCGTTGCACGCCGGCGCGCACGCGCTCGATCCCGCGGGCGTCGCCTTCGCGCTCGGGGCGGGCGCGTGCTGGGCGCTGTACATCGTGTTCGGTCGCCGCGCCGGCGAACTGCATCCGCAGGGCACCGCGGCGCTCGGGGTCACGGCCGGCGCGGCGCTGATCGTGCCGATCGGCGCGTTCACGGCCGGTCCGCGCCTCGCCGCGGTCGCGCTCTGGCCGATCGCGGCCGCGGTCGCGCTGCTCTCGAGCGCACTCCCGTATTCGCTCGAGATGGTCGCGCTGACGCGACTGCCCGCGCGCACCTTCGGCGTGCTGATGAGCGGCGAGCCGGTCGTCGCCGCGCTGATCGGCCTGCAGTTCCTCGGCGAGCGGCTGCGGCCCTCGCAGTGGCTCGCGATCCTGTGCATCATGATCGCGACCGGCGGGAGTGCCTCGAGCGCCGCGCCGGAGCGCGAGGCGCTCGCGAACGACTGAGTCCGACGGACGTGCGCGGAGGACGCCTCAGCCGCCGCCGAGCAGCGCCCGCTTCAGATCCGTCTGGACCGGGTTCGGCCCGAGCCACACCGCGAGCAGGTCGCGCTGGAAGCGCCGCCCCGCGATCGGCCGGCCCTGCGACCGGCCGTCGAGCGTGATCCGGGTCGTTCCGTCCGGCAGGAAGTCGATCGCGATCCGGTCGCCTTCCTTCGCGCCGCCGATCGCGCGCATCGTCGCGACGAGCGCGTCGAGTTGCGGCGCGATCCGTGCGCGCTCCGCCGGCGACGCGTTGCGCGCGATGCCTTCGCGCAGCGCGTCCACGAGTTCGTCCGCACTCAGGCTTCGCGTCAGGGTCATCGACAGACGCTTCGGACCGGGGTCCGCGAGCGCCTGGGCGGCGCTGGTGGTGTGCGCGCGCAGGTACAGCGCGCCGACGTACACGTGGAAGAAGAACCAGGTCCGCAGGCCGGCGCCGTTCAGCACGAGCGGGATGCCGCCGACGTTGGCCGTGTCGGCGACGCCGACCTGGTCGACGGTGGCCGCGCCGGCCGCGGTGAGCCAGAGGACCGAGAATGCGATTCCGAGCACGCGTCGTTTCATCGTCGTCGCTCCGTTCGCCCGAACGACCGTCGTCGGGTGCGATCACGCGCTCTGCGCGAGCCGCACCGCCCAGAAGATCAGCGCCGCGCCCGCGAGCGTCATCGCGGTCGTCAACGCCTTCGGATGCGCATGATAGCTCTCGGGGATCAGTTCGCTCGCGCCGAGATACAGGAAAAACCCCGCGAACAGCGCGAGCAGTGCGCCGAACGCGTGGCTTGGCACCGTGAAGAAGAGCGTCGCGATCACTCCGGCCGCGGGCGCGGCCGCGTCCGCGAGGAGCCAGGGCCAGGCGCCGCGCCGGTCGGTTCCGCTCTTCAGCACGAGGTTCATCGTGTTGATGCCGTCCGAGAAGTCGTGCGAGAGCACCGCGACCGCGACGACGACGCCGATCGCGCGCGAGGCCTGGAAGGCGAGCCCGATCGCGATCCCGTCGAGCAGGCTGTGCAGGCACAGCAGCAGCGCGCCGAGCGGCCGGCGGCGCGCGGTCGCCGGCGTCTCGACGGTGCGCACCAGCGCGACCCGGTCGATCACGAGATAGGCGAAAAAGCCGAGCGCCGTGTCGGCGAGCAAGGTCGCGGCCCCCGCGCCGCCGCCGAAGCCGAGCGATTCCGGCAGCAGATCGAAGAACGCGACGCCGAGCACCGCGCCGGCGCTGAACCCGAGGATCAGGTGCAGCTGGTCGCGCAATCGCAGCGCGAGCGCTCCGCCGGCCACGGTGCTCGCGAAGGTCGCGCAGGCGATGGCGATCAACCACACGATGTGAAGCCTCTCCCGGAGGAACCCGTGCGCCACCGCACGGGCGCCGACGCCGTCATAGTATATTCGCGATCTCATTCATGCGGCGCGCGCCGATCGGAGGAACCATGGGGCGGGACAAGTATCACAAGACCCGGGTCGGCGGGCGCGTGCTGAAGCCCGAGACCCAGATGATGGGCTACGGCTACGATCCGACGCTGTCCGAGGGCGCGCTGAAACCACCGATCTTCCTCACCTCGACCTTCGTGTTTCGCACCGCGCAGGACGGCAAGGACTTCTTCGACTACACGTCTGGCCGCAAGACCTTGCCCGAGGGGCAGACCTCGGGACTCGTGTACTCGCGCTTCAACAATCCGAACCTCGAGGTGCTCGAGGACCGGCTGGCGCTGTGCGAGGGCGCCGAGCTCGCC
>JAGWPU010000066.1 GCA_028870355.1 Gammaproteobacteria bacterium
GCACGTTGTCGATGTAGCCGCCGCGGCTGTCGTTGTAGATCACCGCACGCAGCGCCATCTTGTTCTCGATCAGCGGGAGGTTGAGCACCGCGGAGAGGTTCGTGCTCGGATCGCCGTGCGCGGTCACGCTGTAGCCCGCGGTCACGTTGCCCTCGGTGCGGTCGAGCACGGGCTTGTTGGTGATGTAGCGGATCACGCCGGCCTCGGCGCCGGCGCCGAACAGCGTCCCTTGCGGTCCTTCGAGCACCTCGATGCGGTTCAGGTCCGCCGCGTAGATGTCGAGGTTGCGGTTCGGCAGCTGCGCCGACTGGTTGTCGAGGTAGATCGCGACGTTCGGGAAGAAGGCGGTGGAGCCGCTGCCCTGCGTGCCCTGGGCGCCGGCGCTCAAGCCGCGCATGAACACCTCGTTCTGGCCGGGGCCGTTGTTCTGTGCGGTCACGTTCGGCAGATACTTGATGTAGTCGTCGAAGGTCCGGACGTTCAGCTGGCCGAGCGACTTCGCGGTGAACGCCTGCATCGCGATCGGCACGTCCTGCATGTTCTGCGCGCGATGCTGCGCGGTCACCGTGATCGTCTGCAGGACATCGGTCGAGTTCGCCGTGCCGGTCGGGGTCGCTGCAGCGGCCATTCCGCCGAGGGAGGCGCTGCCGAGCACGGCGGCAATCGCGATCGAGAGCTTCGAGTTCATGATTCAATCCCTTGTCTTTGGGTTACTCGGTCGGAACCGCGCGTGGGTACAGGCCGAACGCGGTCGGTCCGTTCATTGGAGAGGTTCGGTGCATTCCCCCGGAGTGCCGGTCGGGTGCGGTCGCCTCGAACGGCAATTGAATAATCGATCAATTCATCCGACCCACACTCGACGTGTGGATCTTGTATGAACCGTGCCCAGGAATCAAGCACGTCGCCCGGGCGGATTGCGGCGTGAGTTCAAGCCGTTAATGCCGAGTTCGGGCGCGGATCGCCCGGCCGGTGCAGGGCCTCGACGGATTGAAGGCTCGTTTAACGTTGCGAAAACGCAACGCACATCCGTTGAGTCCGCGCGCGGAGCCGGGTGCCGGCCTAGACGACGTAGTCCCGGGCAATCTCCTGGAGCAGCGCGGCCGCGTACGCTGCGAACGATCGCCAGATCTCCACGCGGAAGTGCTGCGCCTGCGTGCGCCACAGCACGATCTCCGCCTTCGCGAGCACCGTCCGGGTGCACCGACCGACCGGAAACTGCTCAAGGGACAGATCGAGCGGGCAGGCGCCGTTCAGGATCCGCTCGGCCTGCGGCCCGCGGATCTCGAGCCCGACCTGACGGTGACTCACGTCGACCAGCGAGTGCGCGGCCGTCCCGATCGCCGAGCGCAGCGCCTCGAGCAGCGCCGCGGCGCCGGTGGTCGCCGGTGCGAGCAGCAGGCACTCGTCCGGGCCGAGCCAGAGCCCCGCGCGATCCCCGTCGCAGCGGGCCTGGCACACCGCCTGCGCGTCCGGCAGCGGGAAGACCCGCGCCGCGGCCGCACGGGCGGCGAGGCCGCCTTGAAACGCGAGTCGCGTCGCCGGCGGCAGCGGGCTCATCCAGTCGGCCGAGGGGAGGCTGGGAACGTGGCGCGCGGGCGCTTCAGGCATTGATCCGTTCTCCCTTGGGGTCGTAGAACACCGGGGAGACGACGTCGACCTCGACGTCCCCGCCCGGCATCGGCACGTAGAGGGTTTGTCCGATCCGCGCACGGCCGCCGGCGACCATCGCGAGCGCGATCGGCGACCCGAGCACCGCGCTCTCGTACGAGGAGGTCACATGACCGATGAGCTGCATCGGCGGCTGCTGGTTCGGTCGGTCCGCGACCTGCGCCCCCTCGTCGAGCAGGGTCCGACCGTCGCGCGCGCGCAGCCCGACGAGCTGCTTGCGATCGGGCGCCTGCATCGACTGGCGCTGCAGGGAGCGTCGCCCGACGAAATCCGGCTTCTTGCGGCCGACGGCCCAGGACAATCCGGCGTCGACCGGTGTGACCGTGCCGTCGGTGTCCTGGCCGACGATGATGTAGCCCTTCTCGGCACGCAGCACGTGCATCGTCTCGGTGCCGTAGCAGGTGATTCCCCCGTGCGCAGCACCGGCCGCATGCACGGCCTTCCAGATCTCGAGTCCGTAGTCGGCAGGCACGTTGAGCTCGTAGCCGAGCTCGCCGGTGAAGCTCACCCGCATCACCATCCCCTCGACCCCGCAGATCCGTGCGGCGGCAACGCTCATGTGGGGAAACGCCGAGGCCTCGAGATCGATCCCTTCGACGCAGCCACGCAGTACGTCGCGTGCGTTCGGTCCCTGCACCGCGATCACCGCCCATGCTTCCGTCGTCGACGTGAGCCAGACCTCGAGATCCGGCCATTCGGTCTGCCGGTAGTCCTCCATCATCGCGAGCACGCGCGGTGCGCCGCCGGTCGTCGTGGTCACGTGAAAGCGGTCCGCCGCCAGGCGGGCGACGACGCCGTCGTCGGTGATGAAGCCGTCCTCGCGGCACAGGATTCCGTAGCGACACCGGCCGACGCCGAGATTCGCCCAGCTGTTCACGTACAGGCGCTCGAGGAATTCGGCCGCCCCCGGCCCGACGACCTCGATCTTCCCCAGGGTCGACGCGTCGAACAGCCCGCAGGACGACCGCACCGCGCGGCACTCGCGCGCGACCGCGGCATGCATGTCCTCGCCGGGCTGCGGGAAATAGCGCGCGCGCTTCCACATCCCGACGTCCTCGAACACGGCGCCCGCGGCCGCGGCCCAGTCATGGATCGGGGTCCGGCGCACCGGGTCGAACAGATCGCCGCGCGAGGGGCCGGCGAACGTCCCGAAGGTCGTCGGCGTGTAGGGCATGCGGAACGTGGTCAACCCGACGCGCGGGATCGGCGCGTCGATCGCGCGCGCGACGATCGCGAGCGCGTTCAGGTTCGAGGTCTTGCCCTGGTCGGTCGCCATGCCCGTGGTCGTGAAGCGCTTCACGTGCTCGATCGAGCGGAACCCTTCGCGCGTCGCGATCGCGAGATCCTTGATCGTGACGTCGTGCTGCCAGTCGACGAAGGACTTCTGCGAGGCGCCGCTCGCGAGCGGCACCGCGCCGAGATGTCCGCCGTCGCTCGATCGCGGGCGCGTCGCCACGATCCGCCGCGCCGTCGCGGTACGCGACGGCGCGGACTCGGCGCCCGCGGTGAGGCCGTCCGCGATCGTCTCCGCGAGATCGACGACCCCCCGGCACGCGCCGGCCGATCGCTCGCGCTCCGCCGAGCGATCCGGCAGGAACGCCTGGTGGTCATCGCTCCAGCGCAGCGTTCCGCGTGACTGCGAGAAGAGGTGCACGCTCGGCGTGAAGCCGCCGGACATCAGCACCGCGTCGCAGGCGAGGGTGCGCCGAGCGGCGCTCGAGCCGGCCGAGGAAATCTGCGCGATCGTGATCCCGGCGACGCGCCGGTTGCCGCTCGTTCCGAGCACGGTCGCCGAGGCGGTGACCTCGATGCCCGCCGCGCGCGCCGCGGCCGGCAGTTCACCGCTCGCCGCCGTGCGCAGATCCGCGATCCCGGCGATCTCGACGCCCGCGTCGTGCAGGTCGATCGCCGCCTCGTAGCCGGCGTCCGTCGCGGTGACGAGCACGACGCGGGCGCCGACGCGCACGCCGTACCGGTTGAGGTACGTCCGTCCCGCGCCGGCGAGCATCACACCCGGGCGATCGTTGCCGGGGAACACGAGCGGTCGCTCGACGGCGCCGGTCGCGAGCACGACCGAGCGGGCGCGCACCTGCCACAGCCGTTCGCGCGCCGCGTGCGGCGCGGGTGCGGCGAGGTGGTCGGTCAGACGCTCGGCGAGGCCGATCAGGTTGTGCGGGAAGTAACCGAACGCGGTCGTGCGCGGCAGGCACACGACGCGCGGATTGGCCGCGAGATCCGCGACCGCGTGCGCGACCCAGGCCGCGGCCGGTCCGCCGTCGATCGTCGCGTGCCGGTCGGCGAGCAGCGAGCCACCGAACTCGCTCTGCTCGTCGCAGATCAGCACCCGAGCGCCCTGGTCGGCGGCGGCGAGTGCGGCCGCAAGTCCCGCGGGACCCGCGCCGACGACGAGCACGTCGCAGTGCGCATAGCACTGCGCGTAGCGATCGGGATCGGGCTCGGTGGGTGCGACGCCGAGACCCGCGGCACGGCGGATCACCGGCTCATAGAGCGATTTCCACGCGCTCTTCGGCCACATGAAGGTCTTGTAGTAGAACCCCGCGGGGAACAGCGGCGACAGCCAATCGTTGATGCGGCCCACGTCGCGCTCGAGGCTCGGCCAGCGGTTCAGGCTCAGGGCGTCGAGACCCTCGTAGAGCTCGAGCTGCGTCGCGCGCAGGTCCGGCGTCACGCGAGCGCTGTCGCGGCGCACCGTGACGAGCGCGCTCGGCTCTTCGGCACCGGCGGTGAGGATCCCGCGGGGACGGTGGTACTTGAACGAGCGTCCGACCAGGTGCACGCCGTTCGCGAGCAGCGCCGAGGCGAGCGTGTCGCCGGCGAGCCCCTCGTAGCGCGTGCCGTCGAAGCGGAACGCGAGCGTGCGTGTGCGGTCGACGCGGCCCCCGGTCGCGGTTCGCCATCGGCTCATCGCGCTCCTCCCGCCGCGATCGCAGGCCTCGGCTCGCCGATCCGGTAGGTCGCGAGGAACCGGTCGGTCGTGGTGTCGCGCAGCGCGTTGAAGAAGCGTCCGCAGCCGCGCGCGTGTCGCCAGCGCTCCGCGTGCACGCCCTTGGTGTTGGTTCGCATGTAGAGGTAGTCGGCCCAGGCCGCGTCGTCGAGGGTCGAGGGGTCGGCGGGACGCACGAGGTGTGCCTCGCCGCCGTAGGTGAATTCGATTTCAGGCCGTTCGCCGCAATGCGGGCAGGGAATCAGCAGCATGGGACGTCTCGTTCAGTGCGCGACCGCAGCCGCGGCCGCTTCGTCGATCAGGTAGCCGTCGCGGAAGCGCTCGATCGTGAAAGGCGCGTTGATCGGGTGAGGCTCGTCCTTCGCGATCGTCCACGCGAACAGGTGCGCCGAGCCGGGCGTCGCCTTGAAACCGCCGGTGCCCCAGCCGCAATTCACGTACAGCCCGGGAACCGGCGTCTTCGCGATGATCGGCGAGCGGTCCGGCGTCACGTCGACGATTCCGCCCCAGTTGCGCATCATCCGCATCCGCCGGAACATCGGGAACAGCTCGCAGATCGCGTCGAGCGTGTGCATGTTGATGTGCAGCGCGCCGCGCTGCGTGTACGAGGTATACGCGTCGGTGCCCGCACCGATCACGAGTTCGCCCTTGTCGGACTGGCTGACGTACGCATGGATCGTGTTCGACATCGCGACGCAGGGAAACACCGGCTTCACCGGCTCCGACACCAGCGCCTGCAGCGGGTAGCTCTCGAGCGGCAGGCGCACGCCTGCGAGCGAGAGCACCGCACTCGTATTGCCCGCCGCGGACACGCCGACCTTGCTCGCGCGGATCAGGCCGCGTGTGGTCTCGAGCGCTTCGACCCGTCCTTGCGGATCGCGACGAATCCCGGTGACCTCGCAGTTCTCGATGATGTCCACGCCGAGCTCGCTCGCCGCGCGCGCGTACCCCCAGGCGACCGCGTCGTGCCGCGCCGTGCCCCCGCGGCGCTGCAGGGCCGCGCCGAGCACCGGGTAGCGGATGTCCGGGTCGATGTTGAGCGGCGGGCAGAACGCCTTCGCCTCCTCGGGCGTGAGCCACTCGTTGTCCACGCCGCTGCAACGGTTCGCATGGACATGGCGCTTGAAGACCTGGACGTCGTGAACCGTGTGCGCGAGCATCATCACGCCGCGCTGCGAGAACATCACGTTGTAGTTCAGCACCTGGGAGAGGTCCTCCCAGAGCTTGACGGAATGATCGTAGAGCGCGGCGCTCTCGGCGAACAGGTAGTTCGAGCGGATGATCGTCGTGTTCCGCCCGGTGTTGCCACCGCCGATCCAGCCCTTCTCGACGACCGCGATGCGGCCGACGCGATGCTCCGCCGCGAGATAGTACGCCGCGCCGAGCCCGTGGCCGCCGCCGCCGACGATCACGACGTCGTAGGAGGGCTTCGGCTCGACCTTGCGCCACTGCGGCTCCCAGGAGCGATGGCCGCCCAGCGCCCGGCGGAACAGCGACAGCGCGGAAAAACGTTGCTTGCTCATTCGGACGTCACCCGTCGACTTCAGGCCCGCAGATCCTTGTTCTCCGGATCGTATGGAGAGTCGACGAGCACGGTCGCGGACTTGCGCTCGCCGAGGATCTCGATCTGCAGCTCGGTGCCGACCGCGGCGAACGCCGGATCGACGTAGCCGATCGCGAGGCTCTTGCGCAGCGCGTGACCGTAATAGCCGGACGTCGCCCGACCGATCAGCCGTCCCCGCGAATCGAACAGCGGCTCGTTGCCGAGCGGATCGGCGTCGGTCACGCCGTGCACCTCGAGCGTGATGAAGCGGTGCGGCACACCGGCCGCGAGCTGCTTCTCGAGCGCTTCCTTGCCGATGAACGCGCCCTTGTTCATCCGCACGAACCGGTCCAGGCCCGCCTCGAACGGCGTGTAGTCGGGGGTGAGATCGGTGCCCCACATCCGGTACGACTTCTCCATGCGCAAGGACTCCATCGCGCGCATCCCGACCATCCCGATGCCGTGCGGCGCGCCGGCGCCGAGCAGCGCATCGAACAGATGGTGTGCGTACTCGATCGGGAAGTGCAGCTCCCAGCCGAGCGCGCCGACGAAGTTCACGCGCAGCAGGTAGACGTCGGTCGCGAGACCGACTTCGGCGACCCGGCCGGTGAGCCACGGGAACGCCGCGTTGTCGAGCGGCCCGTCGACGAGGGGGCTGAGCACCTCGCGTGAGCGGGGTCCCGCGACCACGAAGCAGCCGCGGCTCGTGGTGATGTTGCGCAGGTGGATCTTGCCGGCGGCGTCGGCCGGCAGCATCTTCTGCAGGTAGTCGCTGTCGTAACGCTCGGCCGCGCCGGCGCTGACCACGTAGAAGCGGTCCTCGCCGAGCTTGGTGATCGTGAACTCGGTGCGGATCCCGCCGCGCGGCGTCAGCGCGTGGGAGAGCGCCATCCGGCCGATCTTCGTCGGCACCTTGTTCGCGACCAGGCCGTCGAGCCAGGCCTCCGCGCCGGGCCCCGAGACCTCGTGCTTGGCGAACGGCGACAGATCGATGATCCCGACCGCCTCGCGCATCCGGCGCGCCTCGTTGCCGACGTGCTCGAAGTAGTTCGTGCGGCGGAAGCTCCAGCGATCCTTGCGCTCGACGCCCGGCGGCGCGAACCAATTGGGGCGTTCCCAGCCGTAGCGCTGGCCGAACACCGCCCCCATGCGCGCGAGCTTGTCATAGACCGGGCTCGTCTTCGCGGGTCGCGCATCCTCGCGTTCCTCGTCCGGGAAGTGGATCGTGAAGACGTTCCGGTAGGTCTCCTCGTTCTTCGCGACGACGTAGCGCTTGCTGGTGTAGGGACCGAAGCGGCGCGGATCGGTGGCCGCCATGTCGATCCCCGGCTGGCCCTCGACGATCCATTCGGCGAGCTGCCAGCCCGAACCGCCGGCGGCGGTGATGCCGAAGCTGTGACCCTCGTTGAGCCACAGGTTGCGCACCCCCGCAGCGGGGCCGATCAGCGGGCTGCCGTCCGGCGTGTAGGCGATCGGGCCGTTCACGATCTCCTTGATGCCGCAGGCCGCGATCGACGGAACGCGGCGCATCGCCGCCTCGACGTGCGGCAGCATGCGCTCGAGATCACCTTCGAACAGGCTCTTGCCGAACCAGTCGGGCACGCCGTCGGCGAAGCGGGCCGGTGCGCCCGCCTCGTAGGGGCCGAGGATCCAGCCCATGCGCTCCTCGCGCAGGTAATACGACTTGTCGGACTCGCGCAGCACCGCGAGCTCGCGACCACCGCCCTTGCGATAGGCCTTGAGGTCGGCGGACTCGTCGTACACGATGTACTGGTGCTCGACCGGGATCGACGGGACGTTGATCCCGAAGAGCCGTCCGGTCTGCCGGGCGTAGTTCCCGGTCGCGCAGACCACGTGTTCGGCGACGATCTCGCCCTTGGTCGTGGTCAAGGCCCATTCGCCGGAGGGCGTACGGCGCACGCCGGTCACTTCGGTCTGCTCGTAGATCTCCGCGCCCCGGCTGCGCGCGCCCTTGCGCAGCGCCATCGTGAGGTCGGCGGGCGCGATGTGGCCGTCGTCGGGGTGATAGAGCGCGCCGATCACCTTCGGCGTGTCCCGATCGTCGCCGAGATCGATCAGCGGCCACAGGTCGCGGACCTCGTTCGGGCCGATCACCTGGAACGGCACGCCGATCGTGTTCGCGGTGCCACAGTACTTGTAGTACTCGTCCATGCGCTCGCGGCAAGTCGCGAGACGCAGGTTTCCGGTCACGTGGAAGCTCACGTCCTGACCGGTCTCGGCGGGCAGCTTCTTGTAGAGATCCACCGAATACTTGTGCAGCTGGCCGACCGTGTAGCTCATGTTGAACAGCGGCAGGAGTCCGGCCGCATGCCAGGTCGAACCCGCGGTCAGCTCGGATCGCTCGAGCAACACGACGTCCGACCAGCCTTTGCGCGCCAAGTGATACAGCGTGCTGACACCGACGACGCCGCCGCCGATCACGACGACGCGGGCATGAGTTTTCATCGATCAGAATCTCCGTCTTGAGGCGTGTGCGGCAGTGTATCGAGCGGCGGCCGGAAGGTGACGCCATTTGCGACAATGGCTGATGGAAATGCGTCAATCCGGCCGCCTCGCGCCCGTCCCGAAGCGTCGAAGTTGTCCGAAATACGACAAATTCCTATCTGAAAGGGACCAATCGCGCCAGTCAATGGCATAATTTCATTGTCGACCTGCCTCGGATCGTCATCGTCGGAGATTCGCTTGGAAACCGCTGCCGCGCTGCGCAAGTCCAGGTACGCGTTCCTGACCCTGCAGAACTACTCGCTGATCGCCGTCAGCAACGCGCTCGAGCCGTTGCGGATGGCGAACCGCCTCGTCGGGCGCGACGTGTACGAGTGGGTGATCGTGAGTTCCAACGGGACGCCGGTGTCCTCGAGCAGCGGGCTGTCCCTGACACCGACCCTCGCGATCGACCAGGCCGGGGCCATCGACATCCTGTTCGTCTGCGGCGGCGTGAACGTCCACGATGCGGTCAGCGCGCCCTTGCTGACGCAGTTGCGGCGCTTCGCGGAGCGCCGGGTCGCGCTCGGCGCGCTGTGCACCGGCGGCTACGCGCTCGCACGCGCGGGGCTCCTGGATCATTTCCGTGCGACGATCCACTGGGAGAATCTGTCGGCCCTGCGCGAGGAGTTTCCGCGCGTGCGGATCAGCGATCAGCTGTTCACGATCGATCGCGACCGTTTCACCTGTTCCGGGGGCACCGCGCCGCTCGACCTGATGCTGCATTTGATCCAGTCGAAGCTCGGCGCGCGGATTTCGCAGCGGGTGTCCGAACAATTCATCGTCGAGCGGGTCCGCAAGGACACCGATCGGCAGTACGTGCCGCTGCGCGCGCAGATCGGTCCGGCGAGCCGCGGACTGATCCGCGTCGCGCAACTGATGGAGGAGAACATCGAGAAGCCGCTGTCGCTCGACAAGATCGCGAAGGCGACCGGGATGTCGCGGCGACAGATCGAACGGCTGTTCCGGCGCGACCTGAATTGCGTGCCGAAACGCTATTACCTCGAGATGCGCCTGAAGCGAGCGCGGGAACTGCTACTGCAGACCGCGATGCCGATCATGGACATCACCGCCGCGTGCGGCTTCCAGTCCCCGCCGCACTTCTCGAAGTGCTACCGGAGCCAGTTCGGCTATCCGCCGAGCGCGGAGCGCAAGGCGCAGCGCCGGTCAGCGCAGGACTCGCCCGGCGCGCGCGCGAACGCCTGAGGCCGGGCTCACTGGAAGATCACGGTCTTGTTGCCGTCGAGGAATACGCGGTGCTCGAGGAGCAGGCGCATCGCGGTCGACAGCGCCCGTCGCTCCGAGTCCCGACCGACCGCCGCGAGCATCTCCGGCGTGTCGCTGTGGTCGACCCGCTCGACGATCTGCTCGATGATCGGTCCCTCGTCGAGGTCGCCCGTGACGTAGTGCGCGGTCGCGCCGATCAGCTTGACCCCGCGCTCGTGCGCCTGATGATAGGGCTTCGCGCCCTTGAAGCCCGGCAGGAACGAATGGTGGATGTTCACCGCGCGGCCGACGAGGCGCTTGCACATCTCATCCGAGAAGATCTGCATGTAGCGCGCGAGGACGACGTATTCCGACTGCGTGCTTTCGATCAGCTCGAGGAGGCGAGCCTCCTGGGCGGCCTTGGTCGCGGCGGTGATCGGCATCCAGTGATAGGGTATGCCATAGCGGTCCGCGATCGGCTGCATGTCGGGATGGTTGGAGACGATCGCGCTCACGTCCATCCGTAGTTCGCCGATGCGTTGCCGGTAGAGCAGATCCTCGAGGCAGTGATCGAGCTTCGAGACCAGGATCATCACGCGGCTGCGCGCGGCACCGTCGTGGATCGCCCACTGCATCTGCTCCTCGGCCGCGAGTGCGACGAACTCCGCGCGCAGACGCCCGAGGTCGAACGGTTCCCCCTCGACCGGACAGAACGTGACCCGCACGAAGAAGCGCCGCGTCAGCACGTCGTCGAACTGGTGCATCTCCATGATGTACAGACGCCGCGCCGCGAGGAAGCTCGCGACCTTCGCGGTGGTACCGAGCCGGCTGCCGCAGGTGGCGGTGAGGACGTGGGGACGCGATGTCTGGTATTCCATGGGTCAATCATACGGATCGACCGATCGGCGCACCGATCCGGGATGCGACGCCGAATTGCGCCCGGGCGACGCGGCGCGCCCGAGCGCGGCCGCGGTTCGCTAGGGAGCGGGAGTCGCCGCGCGGACCGGTTCGCCGGCGAGGCGCCCGACGATCTCGGCGTCGGCATCGGTCGGGGCGCGCCGCCAGCGGATAGC
>JAGWPU010000067.1 GCA_028870355.1 Gammaproteobacteria bacterium
ATCCCAGACGGACTGCGTGAGTTGCTCGGCTCGGGCCACCGGGTGCGCGTCGGGATTCGAACCCGAGAAATCAGATCAGTGGGGTTCGACGAGCCGCCGCCAGCGCGGCGGCGAGGGCGGCGGCGCGCAGCGCCGATGATCCCGAGCGCGGCGCGAGGGACGAGCGGCGTCAGCCGCGAGCAATCCCTCTCTCTCCGCCAATCATCCCAGACGGACTGCGTGAGTTGCTCGGCTCGGGCCACCGGGTGCGGCGCGAGGCACGAGCGGCGTCAGCCGCCGCGGCGGATCAGATCGCGCATCGCCTCGAGTCCGGCGTCGACGTTGCGCCGTCCGTA
The DNA here is from genome assembly GCA_028870355.1 of Gammaproteobacteria bacterium. GTDB lineage: Bacteria > Pseudomonadota > Gammaproteobacteria > Steroidobacterales > Steroidobacteraceae > Bog-1198. Next base: position 336 of record JAGWPU010000067.1, read on the forward strand.
GCCGATCCGGAAGCGATCGGTCGGCGTCGCCGTCAGGGTGGACGCGTAGACGGACGCGGGTAGCAGTACGACGCCGGCGTCTTCGACCATCCGCTGGCAGAACGCCTCGACTCCCTCGGCGCCCCGGTAGCGCGGGAACATCACGACCCCGCCGTCCGGCGCGTAACTGTCGAACAGCGCCGGATATTCGGCGAGGAACTCGGCGACCCTTGCGTACCCTTCCCGAGCGATCGCGCGGGTCCGCCCGAGCACCGCGTCGCGGTGCTCGAGCGCGACGAGCGCCAGCTGCTCCGAGGGTCCACTGTTGCAGATCGACAGGTAGTGCTTGTAGCGCACCATCTGCTCGAGCAGCGCGCGATCGCGACACGCGATCCAACCGACCCGAAGGCCCGGCAGGCCGTAGGCCTTGCTCATCACGTTGAGCGATACCCCGCGTTCGTAGACGTCCACGGCCTGTGGCAGACGCTTCGACGGGTCGTGTTCGATCAGCCGATACACCTCGTCCGAGAACAACCAGATCCCGTGCTTGCGGCACAGATCGACGAGCCCCGCGAAGCGATCGTGCTCCAGCACTTTGCCGGTCGGGTTGTGCGGAAAGTTCACGTAGAGCGCGCGGGTGTTCGGGCGGATCGCCGCCGCGACCGCATCGAGATGCAGCGTCCAGTGCTCGTCGGGGTCGAGCGCAACGCCCGAGACGGCGCACAGCGATTGCGGCAAGGTCTCGGCCGACTGATAGTTCGGCGTGACGACGATCGCGTGGTCCTGCGGACGCAACAGCGTGCGGTAGAAGCAATACACGCCTTCCTCGGCTCCCGCGAAACACAGCACGTCCTCCATCGAGCAGTGCTCGTAGGTCGCGGCGATGCGCGCGCGCAGTGCCGGCGCCCCGTAGGGTTCGGTATAGCCCAGGCGCTGATCCAGCAACGCATCGAGCGCGGCGTCGCCGCCGAGCGCGAGCAGTTCGCGGACCGAGAGCGTTTCCGCGTCCGACGCCGTCATGTGGTGGCGGGCGGAGAACTCCCAGCGACCGAGGTGGGTTTCCAGCCGGAATTCCGGCAAGGCCGGCGCGCGCGCGTCATCTCGAACGCGCGACTCGCGTCGTCGGGGGGTGTCGGGTACCGGCGGACAGGGCATGCCGCATCGTAACGGATCTCGCCGATCGCGGCCGATTCCGCGGGATTGACAAAAGGTAAGTAAAAACTTACCGTAAGCCATGGCTAACCGAAATCCCGCCACTCTCGCGCTCTCAGCACTGGGGGATGGCACGCGTCGCAGCATCTTCGAGCGCCTGACGAGAGGGCCCGCGGCGGTCGTCGACCTGGCGCGCGGACTGCCCGTGAGTCGTCCCGCCGTCTCGCAACACCTCAAGGTGCTGAAGCAGGCCGGGCTGGTTCGCGAGGTCGCGGACGGCACGCGACGCATCTACCACGTCGATCCGCGCGGCGTCGGCGCCCTGCGTGATTGGCTGGACCAGCACTGGCGCGGCGCCCTGGCCGCGTTCCAGCACTACGCGGATGACATCAACGACAAGGAATCCTCACCATGAGCATCGCTCCCGTCGCGTGCAGCATCGAGGTGAAGGCGCCCGTGGCGAGAGCCTTCGAGCTCTTCGCCCGGCACATGGGTGCGTGGTGGCCGCGCGGCAAGACGCCCGCCGGCCGACCGCACGTCGACCTCGTGATCGAACCGTGCAAGGACGGACGGTGGTTCGAACGCGACGCCGACGGTCGGGAGACCCCGTGGGGCAAGGTGCTCGCGTGGGAACCGCCGCGGCGCCTCGTCCTCGGCTGGCAACTCGACCCGCAGTTTCGCTATGACGCGCGGCTCCTGATGGAAGTCGAAATCCGCTTCGACGCCCTGGCCGGTGGTGGAACCCGGCTGAGCCTCGAACACCGCAACCTCGACCAGCTCGCGGCCGACGCCGAGACGTTTGCCGGAAAGATCCGATCGGGTTGGCCGGAGCGCCTGGGGAACTTCGCGCAGTACGCGCTCAGCCACCCGTGAGCGGTGCCGGTGGCCCACCCGCGTCGACCTCGACCGTCCAGGTGACCCTGGCGTCGTCGCGCAGCGAGGAGCGCACGCTGCAGTACCGGGTGACCGAGAGCTCGACCGCACGGGTGGCCTTCTCGAGGGTCGCGCCCGGCGCGGTGATCCGGAAGTGCAGGACTGCGGCGGCGAGGCGCCGCGGGGTCGAGTTCACGCGTTCGGCCTCGACGCGTACGGCGAGCGCCCGCACCGGCGTGCGCTGCTTCGCGAGGATCGTGACCACGTCCACCGACGCGCAGGTCGCGATCGCCGCGAGGAGCAGATCGAAGGGACTCGGTGCCGTGCGGGCGTCGCCGTCGATGCGCATCATCGGGCCCGCCGCCCGGCCGGCCTCGAACGCGAGGCCGCTGACCCACTGAACGTCGATCGGCGGGTGCACGGGGGCTGCGGACTGTGGGCGGTTCATGGGTCACTCCGTGGGGTGTTCGGCGGGGGTCGCGACGTCGCGTCTCGGCGCGTCCGTCGGGTCCGGCGACCCACCTTCCCACCCGCGGCGATCGCGCTGCTCGATCGATCCCGCGTCGTCGAGGCGGAACAGGTGCAGCCACTCGTTCTCGACGAGCTGCCGCACGGTGGCGTGTCGTGCGAGCACGCGGTCGATCATATCCCGTGGCGCCGCGATGAACACCGAGAGTCGCAGCGGGGTGTGTCGCCAGCGTACGCCATCGTGGACCGATTGCCGAGACAGCCCGACGCGCAGATCGCCGGTGTTGCCCTCGAAGACGCCGATGTGGCCGCAGGCAACGTTGTGCAGCACCTTGTTGCCGCTGCCATAGTGCTCCGGTGCGACGGTCGACGCGTAGTACTGCAGATTGATCCAGTGGGTGACGATCATCGGCGCCGTCATGATGAGCTCGAGCACCCGGCCGTCCGGATCTTCGCGCCATCCGTAGTCGTGGAGGAACGCGCGGCCGGCCAGGTCGAGTCCGCGTGTGCGCGCGCGCGGCGCGACGATGAACGCCGCGTTGTCCGCGAGGCCCCATTCGGGGCGGGTCTGCGCCCAGTCGCGCGCCCGTCGGCGAACTTCGCGCAACAACGCGTCCGGGCGGCCCGTGAGCGCACCGAGGCCGAGCGCCGGTGCGCGTTCGGCGCGCGTGCGCCGACCGGCGTCGTCGAGCGCGCGTTGCAGGCGCTCGACGTCCGGCGCGTGGCTCGACGGCAGCTCGTCGAGATCGAACAGCCGCACTTCGTCGGTGGTCGTGTTGTGGAGCGCGGCGATCGCGAGCGTGTCCGCGGGAAGGTCGATCCCGCGACCGCGCAGCGCGAGCCGCAGCCCGGGGGTGTTCAGCAGTGCGGCGAGCACCCGCGCATTGACTTCGCCGGTGTGTCCGCCGCAGGCACCGCAGTCGAGCGCGGCGGCCTGCGGATTGTTCGAACTCTGGCTGCCATGGCCGACCAGTACCAGGAGCCGGGCGAATCCCGTGGTCAGGCTCATCGCGCGCAGGATCGAGGCGACGAGGTCCGCGCGGTGGCCAAGCTCGCCGGTGTCGTTCGGATGGAGGCGTGGGCGCAGACGCTGCGCATCGGCGGCGCTGAGCGCGAGCCTCTCGAGCGGCTCGGGATCGCGGCCGACCTGTCGCCGCAGCAAGGCGCCGAGATACCCGAGACCGAGCGTCTCGACGAGCGAGAAGTTGCCGGTCGGCAGGCGCTGGAAGGGGTGCCACGCGGCTCGCGCCCGCAGTGCCTCGCGGCGCCGATCGCCGATCGCTTGATCGAGGCGGGCATCGCCGGTCGAGTCCCGGGCGTCGAGCGATGGTGCGAGGAGCCCGGGGAGTTGCGGCCGGGCGACCGTGGTGCCGATCGGCAGGTAGCGGATCGGCAGACCGAAGAAGCCGGCGAACCCGCGCGTTGCGAGCCCGGGATCCGCGAGTTCCAGCGCTCTGCGCAAGCGCTCCGAGCGCACGTCGATGCAGAACACGAGCTGCGCGGCCGGCGCGCGCGGCTCGGGGGCGGCGGATGCCGCGGCCGGGATCCGCAGCGCGTCGATCAAGTGCTGCTGATAGGTGATCTCCTGCGCGCGCTGCCAGAGCGCGCCGAACACGTCGGTCGCGGCGTCCGGGATCGCGCGGCCATGGCGCCACTGCTCGCGCCACCGCGCGGCGGGTGAGCGCGCGTCCTGCCGCCCGCCGTCGAGCAGCGCTTCCCAGCTCGCGCGGATCGCGAGCAGGGCCCGCAAGCTCGGGTCCGACCGGCCCGCGAGCGCCGCTTCCCAGCCGAGGTACGCACACCAGGACGCCCAGCCGTTGATGCGCAGCAGGCAGACCGACAGGAACGTCGCGGCGTCCTCCATGATCCGCAGCCGGTCGAGCGACCAGGCGATCGCGGCGTCGGCGCTCGTCGGCAGCTCCTGTGCCCGCGCGCGGATCTCGGGGGCGTGCATCAGGGGTTCGAGCGCATGGTCGACCTGCAGCCCGCGTCGCCAAGCCTCGAAGAGTCCTGCGGTCGGGGCGCGATGCCAGTCGGCCTGGTGCGTGTCGAAATAGGACGCACAGAACTGACTGATCTGCTGGGTGATCGTCGCCCGCCAGCGCAGCTCGCGGGGCCGACCGGGATCGTTGTCCAGCGCGTCCGAGAGCAACGGCAGCGACGCACTTCCTCGGCGGTCGGCCTGCAATGCGGCGACCGCGTCGTCCGGCGAGACCGAGACTCCCTGCTCCGCGAGCGCCCGCGCGAGCGCCGCCGGCGTGATCTCGCCCGCCTGCCACGCCCGCCGATAGTCTTCCGGGGCGTGCGTCATGCGGCTCCCGGTCAGCCGGGTGATCGTCGCCGTGGCCTGCGTGAACGGTCGATCGACGAGACCCCAGAGCGGATTGACCGCGATTTGCCGATCGAGGGGCCAGTTCGGCGCGATCACGCGGCACGCGTGCTCGATCGCCGTGCCGAGGCGTGACGGTGCGTCGTTGTTCGCCGGTGCGCGGCTCATCGCTCGCTTCCGTTCGACAGGAGACGTTCCCGGGCGGTCGCGGGCGCGTCGCCGCGGACCGGCCAGAGCCGGAAGGTCCAGCGCGTGAACCGTTCGTCGAGATAGAACCCCGCGTACGCCCACGAATAGACCCGCTCCGCCAGTGCGGAACGGCCGAGCGCCTGCCGCCCGCGCGTCACCAGCGCCGCTTGCGCCAGGTACAGCGCGAGGAAGCCGGCGACGACCGCGTCCGCGAGCGGTGCGGGCACGGCGGTCGCGGTGATCCCGATCCGCGCGGACAGGACGGCGTGCAGCAGCAGGTAGAGCTGCGTTGCGCCGGCGAGTGCGAGGAGCCGGATGCCGAATGGCCGGAGCGTGGCGCTCGCGCGCGACCACAGGAGCGTCGCGAGTCCGCTCGCGAGCAAGGCCGTCGCGATGCCCGGGATCGGCGGCAGACCGACCGCTGCGTGCCAGAGCCGCACGGAGCCGGCCACCACGCCCCACGCGATCGGCCACGCGAGGATCGCGCCCGCGAGCGCCGGGGCGGTTGCGGCCGGCGCGGCGTCGGCCGACATCCGCCGCGCGAGACTGTCCTGGACGGCGCCACCCGCGCCGAGGAATGAATAGGCCTTGTACGCGGCGTGCGCGATCAGGTGCAGCAGCGCGAGGTCGTACAGACCGAGCCCGCATTCCATCACCATGAATCCCATCTGTGAGCAGGTCGACCACGCGAGCCGCACCTTGACCGTGATCCGGGTCAGCATCACGAGGCCCGCGAGCACTGCGGTGAGTCCGCCGATCCCGACGAGCAGCGCTCTCGCCGTCGGGGCGGCGCTGATCAGCGGCGCCAGCCGGATCAGCACGTAGCCGCCGAGGTTGACGACACCCGCGTGCAGCAGCGCCGACACCGGCGTCGGTGCTTCCATCACCTGGATCAGCCATCCGTGCAGCGGCAACTGCGCGCACTTCAACAGCACGGCGATCGCGATCAGCGCGGCGGCGATCGCGGCCGGCGTCGGGAGCGCCGGCGTCGCGCCTGCGAGCGTTGCGAGCGCACCGAGGTCGAGCGTTCGCCACTGGCGGTAGAGCAGGGTCGCGGCGCCGGCGAGGCAGACTTCGGCGAGGCGGCTCGCGAGGAACTTCTTGTGCGCGACGATGATCGCCGCCGGCCGGTCGGGGTAGAACGTGAGGAGTTGATGCAGCGACAGGCTGCTCGCGCTCCAGGCCAGGATCAATACGGCGAGGTCGCCGGTCACGACGACGGCGCTCACCGACGCGAGGGTCGCGAGGTACGCGACGACGAACCGGGTCTGCCCGGGCTCTCCGTCGAGGTACCGGTGGGCGTAGTCGCCGATGATCCAGCCGAGGTACGCGACCAGCAGGGCGACCAACGCCTCGGCGTCCGGGATCGTCGACGCCGGCGCTTTGCGGACACCGGCGAGTGCGACGATCGCGCCGATGCCGGCGAGCGCGAGCGCGACACGCGTCGCGGCCGCGAGCGCGCGCCAGCGATCACTCGGCCGCGCCGCGGCGTGCAGCGCGGCCACGAGGTAGGCGCCGGGGATCGCCCACGGCCACGCGGATGTCCCTGCGATCATCGACTGCCCTCCGAACACGGCGACCGCGCGCAGTATCGGGGTCGGAGGGATCCAGGTAAAATAGAATGATGAGAACAGAATGTTCTATAAAAACGAACGAATTCGCCCGCCGGTGAAACAGCTCAACTTCCGCCATCTGCTGTATTTCTGGCACGTCGCGAAGAGCGGTCACCTGACGCGCGCGGCACGGGATTTGCGAGTCTCCCAATCGGCGTTGTCCGCGCAGATCCGCCACCTCGAAGGCTATTTCGGCAAGGCGCTGTTCGATCGGGTCGGCCGTCGCCTGACGCTCACCGACTTCGGCGAGACGGTGCTCGGCTATGCGGACGGGATCTTCGGCCTCGGCCAGGAGCTCGTCGCGACCGTGCGCGGCGGGATGGGACAGCGCGTCCAGCAATTGCGGGTCGGCGCCGTCGCGACGCTGTCGAGGAATTTCGTCGACAACCTGCTGCGGCCGATCCTGGTCGAGCCGCGGATCCGGCTGAGTCTCGAGTCCGGTACGCTCGAGGAACTGCTCGGCCGGCTGCAGGTCCACAACCTCGACGTCGTGTTCTCCAATCGCCCCGTGGTCGCCGATTCGGGGCGCCCCTGGCGGTGCGTGCGGATCGACCGGCAGTCGGTGTGCCTCGTCGGCCCGCCGCGGCCCGGGACGGCGCGCTTCCGCCTGCCGGTGGACGTGGCGGGGCAGCGTTTCGTGGTGCCCGGGCCGAGCAGCGACATCCGCAGCCAGTTCGACGCCTGGTGCGAGAAGCGCAAGCTGCGGATCGAGGTCGCGGCCGAAGTCGACGACATGGCGATGTTGCGGCTGCTCGCGCGGGATTCCGGCGCGATCACCGTGCTCCCCGAAGTCGTCGTCCAGGACGAGCTGCGCGACGGCCGCTTGTACCGGTACTGCTCGATCCCGGGCGTGTTCGAGAACTTCTACGCGATCACCGCACAGCGACGCCACCCGTCGCCGATCCTGCAGCGGCTGCTCGGCCACCCCGCGGCGGCGGAAAGTCCGGTGCGGCGCCCGGAAGCGCGCTGACGCCGCGTTGCCGCCGGCGGACGGGACCGTCGCGACCGCCGGCCGGGACGATCGCCGCCCCTGATCTGGTTCTCGGCGGATTTTCTGCTAGACTGCCCGACCTCAAAACGGAGGCGTCCGCTGCAGGGTACGCCTTCGCTGCAAGATCACGGTCTGCGCCCGTAGCTCAGTTGGATAGAGCGTCTGGCTACGAACCAGAAGGTCGGGAGTTCGAATCTCTCCGGGCGCGCCACTTCTAATCGACTCGACGACCGCGATTCAGCGATAGGCCTCGAGCACGCGCCGCAGCGCGTCGCCTCCGGGGCTCAGCGATTCGTACGGAATCGCATTCAACGGCGTGTCCGGGGTCGAGCCGAG
>JAGWPU010000068.1 GCA_028870355.1 Gammaproteobacteria bacterium
GCAACCGCGGGCGCCGATCGTCCCGACGGCGCGCTCGGTGCGACGTGAGAGGCGAGTCGAGCGCGAGGGGTCGGGGGCGCGGCCTCCCGCGGGACCGGGACGGCGGCTGCGGCAACCGGAGGCACCGGTGGCGCGGGCGCGACGAGCGGCGTCGCGCGCGGGCCCGAAGGGACCGTCGCGACGGAATCCCGCGGGACCGTCGATCGGAACACCCACGCGCCGATCGCCATGAGCAGCAGTGCGCCGATGCCCGTCGCCCGCCGGAGGCGCAATGGCCAGTCGCCCCGCGGCGCATGGATCAACGCCTCGAGCGAAGGGAGCGGCAGCGACGGCGAGTCCCCGATCAATCGGCGTGTCCATTGCGCGACGTCCGTGGGTCGTCGGTCGCGCTGCAAGGCAAGCCCATCGCGCAACGCGCGCCATTGGGCGCGCGCCAGCCCGCGCGGTCGGTGCGGACGGATTCCGAGCGCCCGCGCCTGCAGCGCGGTCCGTTCACCGAACGGGTGCCGACCGGTGATCAGAACGTACGCAAGGCACGCGAACGCGAACAGATCGTCACGAATTTCGGCGACGCGTCCTTCGAGCAACTCGCAGCTCGCGAATTGCAGGGTCGCGAAGCGAGCCGGCGCCGGCGAGTCGGCGTCGTCGATCCAGGGCTCCGTGGTCATCCGGGCCGATGAGCCGAAGTCCAGCACGCGCACCGAACCCGCGCCGGTGACGAACACGTTGTGCAGGTTGATGTCCCCGTGAACGATCCCACTGGCATGTGCGTGGGCGAGTGCCGACCCGATGTCGCGAACGATCGCGAATGCATGCCGGCGACTCAATGCCGTTCGCCGTCGAGCGGTCATCACGCGATCGATCGTGAGCCCGCTCAGCAACTCCATCGTGAAGAACGTGAGCTCTGCGTCGCGGTCGATCTCGTGCACGCGCACGATGTTCGGGTGCGTCAACCGCTGAACGTGCCGGAACTCGCGCACCAGCACGTTCAGCATCGGCGGGCGCCGGCTCACGGCCGGGTGCAGGATCTTCAACGCAACGTGGGATTCCTCCGAGGCCCCGACCCGGAATTGATCGACGGCCTCGAACACGGTCCCGAGGCCCCCACGTCCGATTTCGCGCACGATCCGGTATCGGTCGCGCAGGGTGCGACCGATCAATGATTCGCTGCCGGCGACGGGCTCACTCGCGCCGATCTCGGCCGTCGTTCCGGGCGGAATCGACGGCCCGATGTCCTGGGGTGGCGACGTCGCGGTTGCCGGCGGTTCCGGCGATTGCTCGGTGACGCGGGGCGAACCGAGCAACGCCGCGATCAGTCGCGAATTGACCGCCCGGTAATCGGCCGGCCGGATCTCCCCGCGCCGGAAACGCTGATCGAGCAGGGAAACGAGCTCCCACGCGCGTTCCGGATCCGACTCGACGAGGCTCTGCAGTTCGCCGTCGAGCGCTTCCTCGGAGCGATCGCCGATGCGGAGCCGATCGAGAACACCAGCGACCGCCGGTGCGGGCGCGTCCGCCGCGGGCGATGTGATGGAGTCCTCCAGCGGTGCGGTGATTCCCATGCGGCAGTCACCCTGTCGTCGTGCGCGAAACTCGCGGAACCCGCGCGCCTCCCCGAAGGGCGGCGACGGACCCTTCATACGCCAGCGTTCGGTGAATGGCAATGTGGCAATGCAGACTCACCTGTCGGTCGACGGCGACAACCCGTTGCGCAAGTTTTCTGAACTGCGAGCGACGATCCATACTCGAATGGACGACCGCACCGACACGCCCTGCGTGATGGCATTCGCGAGGAGAACGTCCAATGGCAACGCCGCTGCGCGCGAAGACTCCCCCGGAACTCGTGCCCTCGGTCGCGACCGCGCATCCAGCGCCCGGGCCCTGCCTTTTCCACGATCTCGCCGAGGCGAGTCCCGAGCCACTGCTGATCACGCGAATCGACGTCGACGCCCATCGAATCATCTATGCGAACCCCGCGTTCTACCGACTCAGCGGTTGCACGGCCGCGCAGATCGTCGGCCGCGAATGGCAGTCGCTCGTCGAATCCGGCTTTCACGTCGGCGGTGCGGACGCCCAGCTCACCGCGATGAGACGCGACGACGCACGGATCGAATTGCGCGTCCAGGACGCCTTCGGCGACGAACGGCACCTGACCATGAGCCGCTGGGTGCTTCGCGACGACCGGGGTGATGCCACGCATCTCGTCGTCCTGATGCGGGACGTGACCTTCGAACAAAGCCGGCGCGATGGTCTCGAGCACCGTGCCTGTCACGACGCGCTCACGGGACTCGCGAACCGGTATCTATTCCGCGACCACTTTCTCCAGGCGAGGGCGCATGCACGCCGGCATCGAAGCTCCTTCATCCTCGCGTTGATCGATATCGACGACTTCAAGTCGATCAACGACGGCTTCGGCCATCACGGGGGCGATCAGGTACTGAAGTGCTTCGGGGCGCGTCTCTCGGCGTCGATCCGGGCGGAAAATACGGTCGCCCGTCTCGGCGGCGACGAGTTCGTGTTGCTGCTCGACACGACCGCCGACGGTGAGCCGATGCATCGACTGATCGCCCGTCTGCGCGCGATGATCGGGCGCCCGATGATCCTCGATGGCCGAGCACTCACCGTGTCCTGCAGCGTCGGCATCAGCCGCTACCCCGTGGACGGCGAGGACCTCGAACGGCTGCTGCAAGTCGCCGACGCGACGCTGTATCGCGTGAAGGCGAACCGGCACGCCCACGCCGGCGCTGCGAACGCCGCAAGCTGAATTCAATCGTGCTCACGTGCGGCCTCGACCGTCCGACGAGGTGATCGAGGCTCGGATACAATGGCCCGATGGCAACCGGAGCAGCCGCGAACGGCGACGCGTCGTTCGACGCCCGTGACGTCGTCGCGGTCGGCATCGTCGCGCTGGCGGTGGCCATGGGCATCGGACGCTTTGCGTTCACACCGCTGATGCCGCTGATGATGCGCGACGGGTCGATCGACGCGGCGACCGGGGCGAAATGGGCCGCGGCGAATTACGTCGGCTATCTGGTCGGCTCACTGGTCGCGGGTCGACTCGGGCGACATTCACTGCGCAACCTCCAGTGGGCGCTGCTCGGCGTCGCGGCGTCGACCCTGTCGATCGCGTTCGTCACGACACCCGTGGCGGGAGCGACGTTGCGTTTCGCCGCGGGCGTCTTCAGCGCCTGGGTGCTCATCCTGGGGAGCAGCTGGTGCCTGATGCAGCTGTCTCGAACGGGTGACGGTCGCCGCGGAACCTGGATCTACACCGGGGTCGGCATCGGCATTGCGGTCGCCGGCCTGCTCGCGTGGATCGGCGGCCGGCAACCGGCCTGGCTGCTGTGGCTCGAACTCGGTCTGCTCGCGTTCGGCGGGGCAGGGTACGTGATCCGCGCCGTGCCGCACGCACCGGCGGAGCGACTGGTGACGGTGGCACGGGTCCCCGCGCACGAGAAGCGCTGGCATGCGGGCCTCGTGCTCTGCTACGCGGCTTTCGGCTTCGGCTACATCGTGCCGGCCACGTTCCTGCCGACGCTCGCCCGTGCCCAGATCGACGACCCGCTGATATTCGGGCTCGTGTGGCCGATGTTCGGCCTGGCGTCGGTCGCATCGCTCGCGATCGCCGCGCGGTCCGTACCGACGGCTCCGCGCCGTCGGGTCTGGGCGGTCGCGCAGGCGATCATGGCGGTCGGCACGGGGATGCCCGCGCTCGATCAGCACCTGGGGTCGCTCGCGGTCGGCGCGGTCCTGGTCGGCGGAACCTTCATGATCACCACCATGGCCGGTCTGCAACTCGCCCGCGATCTCGCGCCGACGAATCCGACGCCCCTGCTCGCGCGCATGACCGCGGGATTCGCGGTGGGGCAGATCGCGGGTCCCGTGCTGGTCGGGCTCGTGGGTACGCAGGCGTCTCGGGGCTGGAACGGCGTGACACTCACCAGCATCGCCGCCGCCGCGCTGCTCCTGCTGAGCGCGGGGTGGCTGTGGCGAAGCGATCGTTCCCCGATCGCATCGCCTCGATGAGGCCCGACGACCTTGCGCCGGGTGGCACGCCACCCGAGTCGTTTCACCGCGTACCGCGGGGTTGCCCGCACGCCTGCACGAGGCGGATCCGCGTGTGCGCGGGTACCGCGATCGACCGATTGCGGGTACGATTGCCGAAACCGCCGACGCCCGGCGAGCGAGCCGAGGAATGGGTCTCGACGAGCGGTTCTCCGATCCGCTGGCCGGTCGGGGCGTGGGCGCACAGTCGAGCATCGCGGGACGCCTCACGATCGAGGTTCGAGCCAACCAGCACGACGACGATCTCGAGGGCACGTTGCCATGACAATCGCCAACGATTTTGCCGGTGCGATCGGCCATACACCGCTGATTCGCCTGAATTGCATTTCCAACGCGACCGGTTGCGAAATCCTCGGCAAGGCGGAGTTCATGAACCCCGGCGGATCGGTGAAGGATCGGGCCGCACTCGGCATCATCGATGCCGCCGAGCGCTCGGGCGCGCTGCGGGCGGGGGGCACCGTCGTCGAAGGCACCGCCGGGAATACCGGGATCGCGATCGCTCACTTGTGCCGTGCGCGCGGCTATCGGGCGATCATCGTGATGCCGGACAATCAGTCGTCGGAGAAATACCAGGCGCTCGAGGCGCTCGGCGTCGACCTGCGCCGGGTGAAGGCGGTGCCGTATGCGGACCCGAACCACTATCAGCGCGTCGCCGGGCGGCTCGCCGGCGAGATCGCGGGGGCCATCTGGGCCAATCAATTCGACAACACCGCGAATCGCGACAGCCATTATGCGACGACGGGTCCCGAGATCTTCCAGGACACCGGGGGTCGCCTCGACGCATTCGTCGCCGCGACCGGGACCGGTGGAACGCTCGGGGGCACCGGCCGTTATCTGAAGGAGCACGCGCCGGGCACCCGTATCGTGCTCGCCGATCCTCAGGGAAGCGCCTTGTACCACTGGATTCGTAGCGGCGAGCTGCGGGCGAACGGACCGGGCTCGATCACGGAAGGGATCGGCATCGGGCGGGTGACCGCGAACCTGCAAGGCACGCCGATCGATCAGGCGATCACGGTCAGCGACCCCGAGGCGGTCCACGTGCTGTACCGGCTGCTCCATGCCGACGGCTTGCTCCTCGGCAGCGCGAGCGGTGTGAACGTCGGTGCGGCCGAGAAGCTCGCGCGCGAACTCGGGCCCGGCCACACGATCGTCACGATTCTGTGCGACGGCGGTCAGCGCTACCAATCACGCCTGTATTCGCGCGCCTGGCTCGCGGAGAAAGGATTGCTCGATGCCGCCGATCGCGGTCGGACCGAGGGCGAGGCGTCCCACGCCGGGCGCTGACGCACTGTCGGAAAATTTGACACCCCGCCGGTCCGAGCCACTCCTCGGCCGCAGGTCTTTCCTCAAGTGTTTGTTATCACGAGATTTTCAC
>JAGWPU010000069.1 GCA_028870355.1 Gammaproteobacteria bacterium
CGGCTCGCCGAACGCGCGGGCGCGCGCCGTTCGCCCGCGGTCCGACCCGGCCTCGCGGGCGGTGCCTATGCGCCGCTCTCCGACCGGGATCTCGCGGCGATCCACGCGACCGTGCTCAAGGTGCTCGCGAACGTCGGGCTCGGCGCGGTCACCGACGAGATCCGCGACGTCGCGACCGCGGGCGGCGCGCACCTGAATGCGCACGGTCGTCTGTGCTTCCCGCCCGCGCTCGTCGAGGACGTGCTCGCGGGCGCCGCCCAAGAGGTCACGTACCACGCGCGCGACCCCGCACGGACCGTGCGTTCCGGAGGCCGACGGGTGTATTTCGCGACGTCCGGCGAGGCGGTCCGGGTCGTCGACTCCGTGACCGGCGCCTACCGGCCATCGACGCTCCTGGACTTGTATGATTTCTTCCGCCTCGCCGATCACCTCGAGCACGTCGATTTCTGCGGGCAGCAGGTCGTCGCGACCGACCTGTGCGAGGACGCCCGGCTGCACGCGCTCAACATCGCCTACGCCGGCGCGGCCGCGACCACCAAGCCGTTCAGCGTCTCGCTCGCGGATCCCGCGACCGTCGGCGAGGTCGAAGCCCTGTGGGACCAGGTGCTCGGCGCCGAGGGCGCATTCCGCCGCCGCCCGTTCGCCGCGATCGGCGTGTGCCCGATCGTCTCGCCGCTGCGGTTCGGCCCCGACACCTCGGCGGTGCTCTGCGAGGCCGCCCGGCGCGGACTGCCGGTGAGCGCGTGCACCGCGCCGCAGGCGGGCGCCACGGCGCCGGCGGCGCTGGCCGGCGCGCTGGCTCAGTCCACCGCCGAAGCCCTCGCGATCGTCGTGCTCGTGAACCTGATCAATCCGGGGGGGCCGATCGACTTCGGACCATGGACGTTCGTCTCCGATCTGCGCACGGGCAGCTTCACCGGTGGCGGTGGCGAAGAGGCGGTGCTCGAAGCGGCCGCGGCCCAGGTCGCGCGCTTCTACCGGCTACCGGGATTGGTCGCCGCCGGGATGACCGACGCCAAGCGACCGGACTATCAGGCCGGCTTCGAGAAGGGGCTCACGATCGCGCTGGCGGCGCTCGCCGGGGGCAACATGATCTGCGAGTGCGCGGGCATGATGGGAAGCCTGTTCGGCTGCTCGTTCGAATCGATGGTGCTGGACGACGATCTGATCGGCGCGGTGCAACGCGCGTTGCGCGGGATCGAGGTCGACGAGGAGACGCTGTCCTACGAACTCATCGAGCGGACCGTGCTCGGCCCCGGCCATTACCTCGGCGCCGAGCAGACGCTGTCGCTGATGCAGACCGAGTATCTCTATCCGAAACTCGGCGATCGCACCTCGGTCGCCGAATGGCAGAGCCGCGGCTCGCCGGAGCTGCTGACCGCCGCACGCGCCCGCGTGCGCGAGATCCTCTGCGCGCATTACCCTCAGACGATCGATCCGCCGATCGACCGCGCGATCCGCGCGCGCTACGACATCCGCATCGGGCCCGAACTGATGCGTCCCGGCAATCCGCGCTGGCCCCTGCCCCGCTAGCCGACACCGCTCGGGGCAGACGATAATGGACGCCCCGTTCCGTCACCGGCTGGAGAGTGCCTGATGAGTGCGATCGAAACGATCTCCGAGCAGCGTTGCTTCGGCGGAACGCAGGGCTTCTATCGACACGAGTCGGCTGCCTGCGGTGGACCGATGCGCTTCTCCGTGTACGCGCCGCCGCAGTCCCGGGAGCGGCGCGTACCGGTGCTCTACGTCCTCGCCGGCCTCACCTGCACCGAAGAAACCTTCATGATCAAGGCCGGTGCCCAGCGGCTCGCGGCATCGCTCGGGCTGATGCTGGTCGCACCGGATACCAGCCCGCGCGAGACCGGGATCCCCGACGAGGCCGCCGACTGGGAATTCGGTGCCGGCGCCGGCTTCTACCTCGATGCGATCGCGGCGCCGTGGTCGGCGCGCTTCCGGATGTACACCTACGTCGCGCGCGAGTTGCCGGCGGTGATCGCCGCCCGATTCCCGGCCGATCCCGCGCGGCAGAGCCTGCTCGGCCATTCGATGGGGGGCCACGGCGCGCTCACGATCGCGCTGAAGAATCCCGACCGCTATCGGTCGGTGTCGGCATTCGCGCCGATCGTCGCGCCGACTCAGGTGCCCTGGGGTCGCAAGGCGTTTCCGCGCTATCTCGGCGCCGACGAGAACACGTGGCGCCCCTACGATGCGACGGAGCTCGTGAAGACCCATCGATTCCCCGGCACGATCCTGATCGACCAGGGCGACGCGGACAAGTTTCTCGCGAACCAGCTGCGGCCCGACCTGTTCCGCGCCGCCTGCGACGCGGCCGGTCAGCCGCTGCAGCTGCGCATCCAGGCCGGCTACGACCACAGCTATTACTTCATCGGCACGTTCATCGAGGACCACCTGCGGCATCACGCGGCCGCGCTCGGCGCGTAGCGGCCCGCGCGGCGGCTCAGGCGCGCGGCGGGCGCCCTCGTTGCTGATCCTCACGATTGCGTTGCTGGGCCCGCGGTCCCTCGCGGCGCTGCTGCGCCTGCGGGCGCGGCCCGCCCGGCGGCGCACGGTACATCGGCGCCTGCCGTCGTCCTTCGGGCTGCCCGTGGCCGCCCGGAGGTCCGGCGGGAACGGTCCGGTTCGGCGCGAAACGCGGCCCTTGTGCGCCGGGTCCGCGCGACCCCTGGGGCGCCGTCCCCCGGTTGGGTCCCGGTTGCCCCTGCGGATGCGGGTAGCGGCCAGGTTGTCCCGGCTGGAACCGCCCGGGCTGTCCTTGCTGGAACCGGCCCGGCTGACCCTGGAAGTGGTAATAGCGCTCCTGCAAGCGCCGCTGTTCGGGCGCCGACGGATAGCGGGGCCCCCGGAAATTGCGCTGGTAGGCCGGCAGCGGTGCGCGGGGCGGCATCGCCCCCCGATTCCACCGATCCCAGTCGCGATGGCGCTCGCGCCACGGGTAGCCGAAGTGCTCGCCCCAGCGCGGGGCGACGTGCGGATCCCAGCCGCGGAAGAACGGCGGCGGACGGCGGTAATAGGACACCGGCACGCGCAGCAGGAAATACGGCACGTAATCCGGCGCGGCGAGCATCCAAGGACCGTCGTACCAGGTGCTGTAGTACCAGCTCCCGTCGGTGAACACCCAGTAATAGCCGTCGTAGAAGAACAGGTTGAGGTCGAGGTAAGGCGCGTAGTACACGGGGAATCCCGGTACGGGCAGCAGCTGCGGATAGGCCGGGACGTTGATGCCGACCTGGAGTCCGGGCAGCGCGACACCGACGCCGATCTGCACGTCCGCATTCGCCGGTCGGTGGACGCCGGCGGCCAGCAAGATCGCGCACAACACCATTTTCGCCTTCATGACGTCCTCCTCGGGGCGCGGCGGCGCGCGGCCGGGCACCTCGGCGAGTGTGAGAGCACGGATCCATCCTCGCGCCGGTCCGCGCCGATCGCCACCCGCGAATGTACCTATGCGGTCGGCCTTTCGCGCAGGAGGAGCGCGTGGGATCCCGCTCACTCGAACACGACGCGCGGGAAATAGAACGACACCGTCCAGTTCGGCGCATCGACGATCTCGCTGATCCGCAAGTCGCCGCACACGCTGCAGAGCATGTACGCGTCGACCGCGGCGAGGCCGTGGTGCTGCCCGAGCAGGTCGATCATCCCTCGCACCGCCGCACGCGCCGCGAGCATCAGATCGGGGCCGATACCGGTCGTCACCTCGTAGCCGGCGCCATCCAGGTGCCGACTGACCGGGCCGGGCGTCGAGAATCTCGGAAAGGCGAGCGGAACGCGCTTGCGCAGGTCGACGCGCAACGCGACCCGCATCGGACTCTCGATCGCCGACCCGCAGACTTCGCCGTCGCCCTGCGCGGCATGGGTGTCGCCGATCGACAGGAGCGCGCCGGGTACCTCGACCGGCAGCAACAGCTGCGATCCGCGCGCCAGGTCGCGGATGTCCATGTTTCCCCCGACCCGGCGCGGCGGAACCACGCTGTGCAGCCCGGGCTCGCCCGGCGCGACCCCGATCGTGCCGGCGAACGGCTTCAAGGGCACGCGCGCGGTGCGACCGAACGCGGCCGGTGCGAGGGCGACGGGATCGTAGCGCCAGACGTTCAGGGCCGGCGCCGGGAAATCCTCGGCGAGCAGCCCGAAGCCGGGGAGATTGGCGGTCCAGCCCCAGCCCGAGGGAGCGAACTCCAGCAGCGTCACCGCGAGCGCATCGCCGGGCTCGGCCCCGTCGACGCAGATCGGTCCGAACAGCGGATTCACGGTCGCGAAATCCAGGCGCTCGAGATCCGCCGCGGTCGAGCCGGGGCCGAGCTGTCCCCCGGCCGCGTCGAGGATCTCGAATTCGATCGTTTCACCGGGGGCAACCTCGAGCACGGGCGCGTGCCGACGGTCCCAGCCGTAATGCAATTGACCCGCATGGATCGTGTGATCGTGTCCCACCCGCGTCACCCCTCGTCGGTCGAGGCGCCGGCTCGATCCGGCGCCGTTCCGCGCGGCATCCGCACCTCGAGTTGCGGGTACCCGATCGCGAACCCCCGCGCACGCAGCGCGCCGCCGATCGCCACGTACAGATCTCCCTCGACGAACCCGTAATCCACCGCCGAGACCCACGGCCTGACGTCGATCCGGAAGCCGGACGCCGAGGCCTCGGCGACCTGGATCAGCGGTGACGGCTCGCCGAGCACGCGCCGACTCGAGGCGACCGCCTCGCTGACCGTACGCAACGCACCGACGAGGTCGGCCTCGAACGCGACCGCGAGCGACACCCGGGTCTGGCGGATCTTGCCATAGTTGTGCAGGATCTCGCCGACGATCTTGCGGTTCGGCACGATGACCCGGGATCGGTCCGTATGCACGAGCGTCGTATTGAAGATCGAGATTTCCTCGACCCGGCCTTCGACGCCGGCGACCGCGATGAAGTCGCCGACCCGGTACGGCTTCGTGAAGATGATCGTCAAGCCGGCGACCGCGTTCGACAGCACGCCCTGGGTGGCGAGCGCAATCCCGGCGCCGACGACGCTGAGCCCGGCGATCAGCGGCAACAGGTCGACGCCCAGGTTCGCGAGCGCGAGGATCGCGAATCCGAGGAACGTCAGGAGCCGCACGATCCGCAGCAACAGCGCACGCACCGGCGGTTCGAGGTCCAGTCGGGCGAGTGCGCGCTCGCCCGCGCGACCGACCCACCGAGCGACGACTCCGCCGGCGACGAGTGTCAGGATCGCGACCAGGGCGCGGGGCCCGAAGCGAATCATCAGATCGGTCAGCGCGCCCTGCGCGTGGACTAGCCTGTCCATTGCGGTCCCTCCTCCGTTTCTGCGAGTATGCGCGGGTTTCCCGTCCGCAGCCGGACGGGTCTTCGCGCATCGTGAACCAACCGGAGACAGTGATCATGAGCGTATCGATACATCCTTTGGTCGATCACGGGGTCAAGCCGGGGTCGTCGGACTTCGCCGGCGGCACGCTGGTTTGCAAGTGCACGACCCGGCCCGTGAAGGTCGCGGTGAAATCCCAGAGCGCGCACAACCACGCCTGCGGTTGCACCAAGTGCTGGAAGCCGAGCGGCGCACTGTTCTCCCTGGTTGCGGTCGTCCCCCGCGACAAGCTCAGCATCGTCGAAAACGGCGACAAGCTGAAAATCGTCGATCCCGCCGCGACGATCCAGCGCCACGCGTGCAAGGAGTGCGGCGTGCACCTGTTCGGCCGCATCGAGAATGCGAAGCACGCGTTCTACGGCCTCGACTTCATCCACACGGAGCTGTCGCCCGAGAGCGGCTGGTCCGCGCCGACGTTTGCAGCGTTCGTCTCCTCGATCATCGAGAGCGGTGCCGATCCGAAGAACATGGAGGCGGTGCGTGCGCGGCTGCGCGAGCTCGGCCTGCCACCGTACGATTGCCTGAGCCCGCCGTTGATGGACGCGCTCGCGATCCATGCGGCGAAGCTCTCCGGAGTCCTGAAGGCCTGAACGGCATGCGCACCGGGCAGGCGCCGCGCTCGCTCGGCGCCTGCCTGGCCGGCCTGTTGCTCGCGCTCGTC
>JAGWPU010000070.1 GCA_028870355.1 Gammaproteobacteria bacterium
CGCGTTCGGGAGCTTCTCGTGGATCAGCAGGTACGCGATCTCCTCGAACTCGCAGGCAGTCGCGACGTCGAGAATGTCGTAGCCGCGATAATGCAGGTCGTTGCCACTGCGCCCGACCGTGCACAGCGCCGTGTTGCCCGCGGGAACGCCGGAGAGCGCGACCGACTTCTTGGGCTTGAATCCGGGGTTCGGGGTGTCGGCTGCAACCATCGTCGTCTCCTCAAACGGCGGTCATTGGTCCTTGGCGCGCGCGAACAGCTCGTCGAGCTTCGTTTCGTACGCATGGTAATCGAGGTACCGATAGAGCTCCTCGCGGGTCTGCATCGAGGCGAGCACGTTCTTCTGGGTGCCGTCGCGGCGGATCGCCTGGTAGGTCGCGAGCGCCGCCGCGTTCATCGCGCGGTAGGCCGAGCAGCAGTGCAGCACGATGTCGACGCCGACCGCGCCGAGTTCGTCGCGGGTGAAGAGCGGCGTGCGGCCGAACTCGGTGATGTTCGCGAGGATCGGCACGCGGACCGCCTCCTTGAAGCGCCGGTAGGTCGGCAGGTCCGTGACCGCCTCGGGAAAGACCATGTCCGCGCCCGCCTCGACGCAGGCGATCGCGCGCTCGAGCGCGAGCTCGAGTCCCTCGCCCGCGAGCGCATCGGTGCGCGCCATGATCACGAAGCTCTCGTCGGTGCGCGCGTCGACCGCCGCCTTCACCCGGTCGACCATCTCCTCCCGGGAGACGATCTCCTTGCCCGGCCGGTGCCCGCAGCGCTTTGCCTGCACCTGGTCCTCGATGTGCAGACCCGCCGCGCCGAACTTGATCAGCGACTTCACGGTGCGCGCGATGTTGAACGCCCCGCCCCAGCCGGTGTCCGCGTCGACCAGCAAGGGCAGCTCGCAGGCATCGGTGATCCGGCGCACGTCGATCAGCACGTCGTCGAGGGTGCTGATCCCGAGGTCCGGCAGGCCGAGGGAATTCGCGGCGACGCCGCCGCCGGACAGATACAGGGCCCGGAATCCGCATGCGGCGGCGAGCCGCGCCGCGTACGCGGTGATCGCGCCGACCAGTTGCAGCGGTCGTTCCTCGGCGACGGCGGCGCGAAGGCGCGCCCCCGGCGTTGCGGCCTTGCCCCGGCGCTCGTCGTCCGCTGCCATCGCGATCTCCTCGGGTTGACTCACCAAACTATAGTCAGTCGGGCATTCGCGTCAAAGTGACCGAATCGCTCAGCCGCGGTGAACGGTTCGGCTACACCGCCTCGCCCCGGCGAAATTCCCCGGGCGAGGCGCCGGTCCACTTGCGAAACGCCCGGTGGAACGAACTGCGCTCGGAGAAGCCGAGCTCGAACGCGATGTCCATCACGCTGCGGGCCGTGTGCGTCAGGTAGCGCACCGCGAGGTCGCGCCGCAGCTCGTCCTTGATCGCGCGGTACGAGGTTCCCTCCTCGTGCAGCCGTCGCCGCAGCGTCGCCGGCGTCACGTGCAGCTCGCGCGCGATCGATGCGAACGCGGGCACCGTGCCCGGCAAGGTCTGCCGCAGGCGTCGTCGGATCCGCGCGCCGGCGCTGTGCGCGTTCTTGTACTTCACGATGATGTTCTCGGGCGCCGTGCGCAGGAACTCCTTCAGGCTGCGTTCGTCCTGGACCACCGGCAGCTCGAGGACGCCCGCGTCGAACGCGATCGCGGTGCACGGCGCCTCGAAGCGCAAGTTCGTCGAATACATCAGCCGGTACTCGGCGGCGTGCGCGGGTTCCGGATAGGCGAATTCGGCGGCGAGGATCGGGATGCGCCGGTTCACCAGCCAGCACGCGACCCCGTAGAGGAGCATCAGCAAGGTTTCGTGCGCGAACACGCGACTCGACACGCCCTCGCGCGTGCGCAGCTCGATCCGCGCGACCCCGGCCTCGCGCACCAGCGTGCCCGCGACGTCGTCGAGAATCAGGCGGTAGAAGCGTAGACTGCGGTCGAGCGCCTGCGCGAGCGTACGACAGTGGATCACCGAGTGGCAGAGCATCGCGAAACTCCCCGCCTTCATCCGACGCGAATCCTGGCCGAAGAATTCGTCGTCCAGCGCGAGCGCGATCCGGCGCCACAGCTCCCCGTACTGTTTCGCCGAGACCCGTGCCTGCGGCCGCTTCAGCAGTTGCGGCGACAGGCCCACCGCGGCGAGCAGGGCCTCCGCATCGAGTTTGCGCGCGCGCAGCGGCTCGAGCGCCGCGATCACGAACGAGATCGCGACCGTGCCCGGCTCGGCGCCGCGTGCGCCCCCGCTCGCGGCGAGACGCGCGAGGGATCGAGGCGCGGTGACGGACGGGACGGCGTTC
>JAGWPU010000071.1 GCA_028870355.1 Gammaproteobacteria bacterium
CCGCCACGCGCACGGTGCTGCTGGTCGCGCACCGTTTGAGCGCGGCGCACCTGGCGGACTGGGTGATCGTACTCGGCGACGGCCGTGTCATCGAGCAGGGCGCGCCGCTCGAGCTGGCGCGCTCGCGAGGCGCCTACAACGCGCTGTTGGAGGCCGCACGGTGATGCACAAGCCGCTGTTGCCCCCGGTCGTGCGCCGTCTGCTCACGGTGCTGCGCCCCTATCGTGCCTGGATGGCCGGCGGCGCGGCGCTGGCCTTGCTCGCCGCCCTTGCGGCGATTGGCCTGATGGCGCTCTCCGGCTGGTTCATCGCCGCCATGGCGCTCGCCGGCGCCGCAGGGGCCGCCATCGACTATTTCACCCCCGCCGCGGCGATCCGGGCGTTCGCCATCCTGCGCAGCGGCGGCCGCTACGCCGAGCGCGTGGTGACCCATGAGGCAACGCTGCGCAGCCTGTCGGGATTGCGGACGGAGTTGTTCCGTCGCCTGATCCCGCTGGCGCCGGCCCGTCTGGCGGCGCTGCGAAGCGCCGAGCTCTTCGCGCGCCTGCGCAGCGACGTCGACGCACTCGAGCACTTCTATCTCGCGGTGCTCGTGCCGACCGGCGTCGCGCTGTTCAGCGTCGCCTCGAGCGTCGTGCTCTGCGCGCTCGTGCTGCCGACGACCGCCGGCGTGCTGCTGGTCGGCGCGGCCTGCGCGGGTATCGGGTTGCCGGGCTGGATACGCCGCCTCGCCGCGCCGGACGCCGAGCGAGCGGTTGTCGACGCCGCGACGCTGCGCGGGCACCTGCTCGATGCGTTGCGCGGGCACGCCGAATTGCTCGCGTGGAACGGCATCGAGGCGCAGCGGCGCCGCATCGATGAACTGGCCGCGCGGCTCCACGCGCGCCGCACCCGCAGCGAGGAGTTCGAAGCGACGAGCGGGGCGCTGGCCGGCCTGGTCGCGCAGCTGACGCTGATCGCCGTGATCGCGCTCGCGTTGAGCGCGGTGCGTCAGGGGCGGTTGTCGCCGCCCTTGCTGGTGATGCTGTCGGTGTTGACCCTGGCGACCTTCGAGGTGATCGGGCCGCTGTCGGAAGCTCTCGCTAAATGGCCCGCGACGCGCACCGCGTGCGCTCGGGTGTTCGAATTGATCGATACACCGCCCGCGTTCATCGAGCCCGCCATCGGCGCGCCATTGCCGTCCCGACCCGAGATCGTGTTCGAGCACGTGCGCTTGCGTTATTCGGACGAGCGTGCCTGGGCGCTCGACGACGTGAATCTGACGCTCTCACCGGGCGCGCGCGTGGCCATCGTCGGCGCGTCCGGTGCCGGGAAGAGCTCGCTGGTCGCGGCGCTGCTGAAGCTGGTGCCACTGCAAGGCGGACGGGTGCTGTTCGGGGGGCAGCCGCTCGAGGCGCTCGACGGAGACGAGGTTCGCCGGCACGTCGCGGTGATCGCGCAGCACACCGTGCTGTTCAATCAGAGCTTGCTCGAGAACCTGTTGCTCGCGGCCCCGGACGCCGACGCCGAGCGCATCGAGCGCGCCGTCGCGCGCGCGCAGCTCGCGCCGTTCGTCGCGTCACTGCCGCAGGGCTATGACACCGTGCTCGGAGACGCCGGGACCCGGGTGTCCGGGGGCGAAGCGCGCCGCATTGCGATTGCCCGTGCGTTGCTGCAGGACGCCCCGGTGATGGTGCTCGACGAACCGACCGAGGACC
Organism: Gammaproteobacteria bacterium; assembly: GCA_028870355.1. Taxonomy (GTDB): domain Bacteria; phylum Pseudomonadota; class Gammaproteobacteria; order Steroidobacterales; family Steroidobacteraceae; genus Bog-1198. The sequence continues at coordinate 1,698 of JAGWPU010000071.1, forward strand.
TGGATGCGCGCACCGCCCGAGACTTGGGTACGGCGCTCGCCGAGGCGGCGCGGGACCGGACGGTGATGTTGATCACCCATCGCCTGGGCGGGCTCGCCGCGCTCGTCGACGAGGTGGTCGTCGTCGCGTCCGGCCGGGTGGCCGAGCACCTGAGCGTGAGCGACTACCTCGATCGCGAGTGACGCATTGTCACCGGGCGAGGGCACTTGACTCGCGGCTGAACCGCGTTGTAGCCTCGAAACAGCATGAAAATCCGACGATAGATCATGCAGCGCATCATTCAAAGACATCAACGCAAACTCCAGGCGCGACCGCCGATGCTCGGCGGCGCACGGCGCGTCGATCCGGGATCCGCGCTCCAGGGTCCGCCGATTGCACTGTCGGGCCGACAGGTCGTTCTCCAGCGCTGACCGATCGATCCGCGGCCGCACGGCCGCCCACCGTTCGTAGCCACCCTTGCTAGGGGCGTCGGATCACCGCCGATGCGGTGCCCGACTGCGCCCGGGAGACCTCGAGTCATGCGCCTTTCATCACGAGACAGCTTGCAGCTTTCGCGTCGTTACCTCGATCTGATCGCGGGGAAGACGCTGTCCCAGGACGAGATCCACGGCTTCATCCAGGAGACGGTCGCTTCATACGAGCATTACGTGAATCGCGGTTTCCTCAGTTACCGGAAATCCGTGACCGAATCGGGACAGTTCGCGGCGCTCGAGTGGTCCGGCAGCGGGAGCATCCTGCGCGACGTGCTCGGGCGCGAGTACATCGATTGCCTCGGTGGCTACGGCATTTTCAGTGCGGGCATCAATCATCCGCGAATCGTCAAGGCGGTCACGGATCAGTTGCAGCGGATGGCGCTCAACAGTCAGGAGTTGCTCGAGCCCTGGCGTGCGGCGCTCGCGAAGATTCTCGCGGCGATCACGCCGGGGGATCTCGCCTGCAGCTTCTTCATCAACAACGGCACCGATGCGATCGAGGGCGCGATCAAGCTCGCGCGGCTGCACACCGGTCGTCACGTGTTCCTGTCGACGCTCGGCGGTTTCCACGGCAAGTCGATGGGCTCGCTGTCGCTGATGGGGAAGGCGAGTTTCCGGGAGCCGTTCGCGTCCGGCCTTCAGGACGTGCGGTTCGTGCCGTTTGGCGATGCGGCGGCGCTCGAAGCGGAGTTTGCGAAGGCCGATGCGGTCGGTACCCCGTTCGCGGCGTTCGTGATCGAGCCCGTGCAAGGCGAGGCCGGCGCGGTCGTTCCGCCGCCGGGCTACCTGCGCGTGGCTCGAGATCTTTGCAGCCGTTACGGAACCCTGTTGGTCGCCGATGAGGTGCAAACGGGCCTCGGACGGACCGGCGCGATGTGGGGAGTCGATCACAGCGACGTGGCGCCGGACATCCTGTGCCTCGGCAAATCGCTTGGCGGAGGCGTGATGCCGCTGTCGGCGTTCGTGTCGACGCCGGCGATCTGGGAATGTCTGATCCCGAACCCGGTGATTCACTCGACGACGTTCGGCGGCAATCCGCTCGCCTGCGCGGCCGGTATCGCCGCGGTCAACGTGACCCTCGAGGAAGACCTGCCGGGACAGGCCGCCCGGAAAGGGGAATGGCTGCTGCAGGCGCTCGAGCAGTTGCGACGCCGATATCCGAACGTGCTGTCGCAGGCGCGCGGCAAGGGTTTGCTGATCGGACTCGAATTCCCGTCCGATTCCATCGGTTATCGTGTCGCCGCGGGCTTGTTCAAGCGCGGGGTGCTGGTCGCCGGCACTTACTCCAAGGCGCGAACGATCCGGATCGAGCCGGCGCTCGGTATCCCGGACGAATTGCTGTCGGAGGTCTTGAACCGGTTCGAGGACACGGTGAAGGAGATCGCCGCGGCGATGCAGCCGGGCGATCGCACCGGTGCCGCCGAGCGGCCGGCCCTGCGACGCTCATCGCCCGAGCTCGTGTCCTCCGATCCCGCGTAGCGCGGATCGGGAACGCGGCGTGTCCCCGTACTCCCCCCGGCGACGGGGGGAGTTCAATCGGCGGAACGCAGGAACATCGAGGAATGCAGCCACTGCGGGTCGGGGTAATAGCCGACCAGCACGGTCGCGCCGCGGATCAGCTTCACGATCGCGCTCTCCACCCTGGCGCTGAGAGCGAAACATCCCCAGCTTCGGCCCAGGCGGCCGTGGTCCGCAGCGAATGCCTTGCTCACGTACCACGCGCTGTGGACGACGATATCGCGGCGATAGGCTGCGCCGTTGAACTGCGGATCGAGGCCGTGAAGTCGTAGCGAGTATCCGTGCTCGCCGTAGTAGGTGCCGCCCGTCAAGTACACGCCGAGGCTGCTCGCATCCGTTCCCGGCTGGTTGGAAAAGTGGGTCGCGAACTTGCCCCCGCTGCCCTTGCCGTGCGCCACGTAGGTGTAGAACAGGACCTTTCCGGTCTGCACGTTCGCGACCGCCAGTCGCTTCTCGTCGGACGGCCGCGAGTAGTCGACGATCGTGACGATCGGTTTGTGAGTCAGGTGTTGCTCTGCAGCGTGCTCGTATGCGCTGATCGCGGTCTCGATCGCTCGAACGCTGATGGTCGGTGCCTGCGCGCGAATGGCATCGACGACCTGCACCAACCGGTTGTCGGTCCGGGGCGCGGCATGCGCCGAGCATGCGATGACCAAGGCGCCGAGCGCCGCCCACGAAACCGCTCGGGATTTCCTGGGGCGCAGCATCCGGCGAACACGCAACGTCGGTCGATTCATCGGCAATTCCCACCTCGGGTGGCTTTCCCACTTTGCGCAGACGGTGCCGCAGGGCTCGCGCGCGCGTCGCAATCGGTCACATGACGGCCAGGGAGGGGCTAAGCCTGGCAAGCCGGTCGATGCCGGATTTCGTAAAATCGCTTATACCCGGCCCGCGAGTGAATTGCAAACGTCGCCGAGGGTCGACGGGTGCTCAACGGACCTTGTGTCGTGCCGCTTCCCGTTCAGCCCCGTAGGGCTCCTCGGGGCGGCCCTCGCTCCAGTCCGCGATTGCGTCGTCCGGCGAGGGATCCTGCCAGGCCTCGCGCCCGGGCGGGGCGCCCTCGACCGGTGCGCGCCAGTCCTCGGAGGTCATTTCGGTATCGGTGTAACCCAGATCGTCGCGCTCGACGTCGTCGTACGGACCCGTCCAATCCTCGGGCGGATCGCAGGTCTCGACCGCCAGCGCGCGCCAATCCTCGGCCGAGAGTTGCTCGATCTCGCCGTCGAAGGACTGGATCTCGATCCATCCCTCGCCGAGATTCGCGTCGATCACCTGAAACGTCTGACCTCGATCGAGATGGTGGTACCACTGCCCGGCGACGGGCTCGACCTTGTTGACCATGGCATGCTCCGACGTCGTCGCTGCACCGCGTGCACTCGCGTCCTACGTTAGGCCATGCGCAAGTCCCGGCAATCCGTAGAACTACCCAGTGCGCCGGTGGCGGCGCGTCGAGATCGTCGGTGTGGGCGGTGATCGAGGGTCGGCGTTCAGCCTGCGCACGCGGGTGCCGGCCGATCGCTCAGATCTTTCAGCAATGCGGCGAGGCTCGAGGGCATGCCGACGATCATCCGCACCGAGGCCTTGCGTCGGCTGCAGTAGAACACGGCGGGTGTTCCATCGATCCCGGCCTTCGCGATCAGGGCATTGTTCGCCGCGACGGCGGCGACCGATCCCGGCGCGAGATGCGCGTTCACGATCGGATAGCCACCTTCCTCCCGGGCCACGTCGAATCCCCGCTGATCCTGGGCCAGTGCCGCGAGCGGATCCGGCGCCGACAGGATCGCGGCCGCGCGCCGGGCACTGTCGCTCTTGACCACGCCGACGATCACGAAGCGAATGCGCAATTCCCCTCGCAGCACGTGGGGCATGAGCTCGTCGTACAGCAGATGGCAATAGCTGCAATTCGGGTCGATGACCGCCGTGAGTATCGGCCCGCGACCCGGCGTCACGATCGCTCGGGCGGCGGGAAGGCTCGCACGGCGCAGCGACTCGGTCGCGCTGAACTGCAAGCCCATCGCAAATTTCGCGACGGTGTTCAGATCGTTGCCGGCCGCATCGATCAGCGTGCCCGCGACGATCGCACCACGATCCGGCGTCACCCAGAGAATGGACGCGGAATTCGGGTCGCCTTTCGCGCCGACGACCACGCCGTAGAGCCCGTGGGGGCCGGCAAAGACCCGCCGCGCCTCCAGGTGCCCCGCGCTCGCGCCGGCGACCAGTTGGCGTGCCTGCGCCAGGCTGAACGCGCTCGATGGAGCCGGGGCTCGCGCAGGCTGCGTCGCGGCACCGGCGATTCCGAGCCCGCCCAAGAAGGCGATCGCGAGCGTCCACGACGCCGCCGTGCGCATCATCCGCCGGATTCCCGGTGTCATCGCCGCGCGCGCTTGCGCGTGCTCACCGCTTCGGCGAGCAGGCAGAGCAGTTCGAACATCACGTTCGCGCCGACCAGTGCCGTTCCGCCCGCCGGATCGAACGGCGGCGAGACCTCGACGACATCGCCCCCGACGAGATTCAGGCCCCGCAGCCCTCTCAGCAGGCGATTGACCTCACGCGAGGTGAATCCGGCGAATTCGGGCGTGCCCGTGCCCGGCGCGAAGGCCGGATCCATGCTGTCGACGTCGAACGTCACGTAAGTCGGCCCGTCTCCGACCACTCGCCGTGTCTCGGCGATCGTTGCGTCGACGCCGAGGTCCTCGAACTCCTCGATCGTGATCATGCGAATGCCCTGGGCGAGCGGCCAATCGCGCTCGTCGGGCGAGTAGGTCGAGCCGCGGATCCCGAGCTGCACGACGCGCTTCGGGTCGACGAGCCCTTCCTCGATCGCGCGACGGAAGGGCGTCCCGTGGGTGTACTTGAGATCACCGAAGTACGTATCGACGGTATCGGAATGGGCGTCGAAGTGCACGAGACCGACCGGTGCGCGCGCCGCGATCGCACGCAGGATCGGCAGCGAGCACAGATGATCGCCCCCGACCGCGAGCGGCGTCGCGCCGGCCGCGACGATCGTCTCGAAGAATGACTGGATGCCCTGCATCGAACGATTCAGATCGATCGGATTGACCGGCGCATCCCCCAGATCGGCGATGCGGCACAGCTCGTAGGGCTGCACCTTCGTGACCCCGTGAGCCCGCCGGATCAGGCTCGACATCTCGCGCACCTGCCGGGGGGCGTGCCGCGGGCCCGGGCGGTTCGTGGTGCCGCCGTCCCAGGGCACGCCGACCAGCGCGATGTCGACGGCTCGCGGATCGTCGATCACCGGCAGGCGCATGAACGTCGAGTGCCCCGCGAAACGCGGCGTCACCCCGGAGTCGACCGGCTCGTAGTGTCTGTTCAAGGAATCGACCATGGTCTTGGCCTCGGATGACTCGACATTCGCAGGGGATCGCTCGCCCGCGCCATGGCTGGCGCCCGCCCGAACGATCCGGACATGTATATCGTCGACGGTGCTTGCGCGTCTGCCACCGTACGCGAATCCACCCTCCGGCTATGATAATCGAACGCACCGCGCGTCGATATTCCCCCGCGGTGCCTCGAAGGGCTCGAGGACGCGCGCATTCTCAGCAAACCCGTGGAGCCCAACCACCGGCTCGACGCATTGCGCCACCTCGCCACGTGATCGAGGCATCGACCGCCAAGGCGTCGGTCGAGGACCCGTCCGTCAGAGGCGCAGCGCAACCAGCCATTCGATGCAACGATGCAGGACCCCGTACGCCGGCAGCGCGATGACCGGTGTCGCGATCGCGAGGCCGATCATCACCCATCGCAGGGATCCGCGTGGCGAAGACGGTGCGGTGCCGAGGAGTCGCCGCACCCGCTCCTCGATGTCGCCGCATGCGACCGCCATCACGTGTGCGGCATCGACGGGCTCGCGCCGGTCGGCGAGACGCGCGACCTTGATCAGCGCCGAGGCGAGCGCGAGCCGCCGTGCGCGATCCGCGCCCGCAGCCCGTTCGTCCGCATCGAATTCGGCCGCCGCCTTCCACCGACTCACGATCGCCGCGCCGAGCGGGAGCGCGGCGAGCAGGTCCGGTGCGCTGTGGAGCAGCGCGAGCTTGAGATTGTCTGCGGCCGCGATGTGGGCGCTCTCGTGATCGACGATTCGCTGGAATTCCTCCGGATTGCACGACTGCAGAACCCGACGCGCCGCGAGAATGCGCGGTCGACGGGCCCCGAACACGGCCACGATCGGCTCGGCGACGTCGACGATCTCGACGCCGTGCGCCATCGCGCGTGAGCGCCGCCCCGCCGTACAGCGGCGCACGAGTCGGCGGGTCGCGGCGCTCGCGCCCACCGCGCGGGCGACCCCGGCACCGATCAGCAGCAGCGCGAGCGCGCCGAGGCCGAACAGGCCGGCGCCGAGCGGCTCGCGTCGATGGGCTGGCTCGCACCAGAGGAACGCGGGCAACACGACGGTCGCGCACAGGAGCGCGGCGCCCACGCTCGGCGCCAGCCGCATCGCGAACAGATCCGACGAGGACCAGGAGCGTCGACGCAGGAACGCGAACCAGGCGAGCGCGAGCGCCGCATCGAGCGCGAGCGCGAAGCCGGCATAGCTCGCGAACAGCACGCCGGCGAGCTTGATGCCGTAGGGGATCATGCCTCTTCCTCCCGGTCGCCGCGCAGGCGTCGCCGCTCGGCCTGCACCAGCGAGTCGAGCTCGTCCAGCATCCGGGCATCTTGCCGGCCCACCGCACTCACGAAATGCGACAGGATCGCCGCGCCTGCGGCGCCGGAGGCCAGCAGATCGCCGAATTCGCGCGATGCGCGCTCGCCGAGCCATTGCGTGCGCGAGAACCGCGGCGCATACGCGAACGCCCGGCCGTGGCGATCGCGCGCGAGGATCTTCTTGCGGTGCAGGCGGTCGAACGTGGTCAGCAGCGTGGTGTAGGCGTGCTGCGGGAACGCGGCGCAGGCATCGCGCACGGTGGCCGCCCGCCCTCGCTCCCACAGCCACTCGAGCAGTTCGCTTTCGAGTGGCCCGAGCCGCGCGCGCATCGGCCGAGGCGTGTCTGCGGCGCCCGGTGCGGCCGCGGGGGAGGGCGCGTTTCGTTGCGTCATGGGGAAAAGTATAGCGCCGACCGCGGGCGGTGCGCCGTTGCGGCCGCCCGCAGCCCCGGGCGGGGCTGCGCGGAGGGCGCCGCGGGTGGCGTGGTGACGTAAACTCGACGCGGGTGGATCTCCTGCCGACGGTGACGAGGTGTCCGGACGTGTCGCTGAGTGAAATCGCGATCAGGGTGCATCACGATGAGTGACTCGAACGCTCGGGCCGACGTCGTGATCGTCGGCTCCGGTGCCGGCGGCGTCGCGGCCGCACTCCCGCTCGTCGAGAGCGGGCGCCGAGTCGTGATGCTGGAGCGCGGGCAACCGTTGCCGCGCGACGGGAGCACCCTCGACGTCGGCCGCGTCGTCGAGCGGGGGGAATTCCTCGCGCACGAGCCCTGGCGCGACGGTGATGGACGGGTGTTCGAACCGGAAGAGCATTTCAACGTCGGCGGCAAGACGAAGTGGTACGGGGCGGCGTTGTTTCGGTTCGATCCCGCCGAGTTCGGCGCCGATCCCGGGCACGGGTGCCCGGCGTGGCCGATCTCCCACGAGGAGCTGGCGCCGTTCTACGCGAAGGCCGAGGCGCTGCTCGGCGTGCACTCGTTTGCGGTCGAGCCGGATCTCGACTGGATCCTCGCGAGATTGCGGCGCGTTGCCGCGCGATGGCACGCGGCGCCGATGCCGATGGGACTGTCGGCCGAGATCATCCGCTATCCCGACGAGGCGTCCCATTTCGACGGGTTCGCGTCGGCTCGCGGCTTGAAGGGCGAGGCGGAGTCGCGAGGGCTGTGCCGGCTGTCGGATCGAGCGAACTTCGATCTCGTCACCGGGGTCGAGGTCGCGACGTTCCTCGGCGCGCCGGCGGATCCGCACCGGGTGATCGGGGTCGAGGCGACGGACGGCCGTCGCTGGCAGGCCGATCGCGTGGTGCTCGCGGCGGGCGCCTTGCATTCGCCGCGCCTGCTCGCTCGCTACCTCGATCGCTCGGGCCTCGCCGCCTCCTTGCCCGCCGCCGATGCCGTCGGGCGGTACCTGAAGCTGCACGCGCTGTCGGCGATGGTCTCGTTTTCCTGGCGACCGATGCGCGACGTGCTGCGCAAGACCATGGTGCTCACGCATCCCGAATTTCCGCATTCCACCGCGCAGCCTCTCGGATTCGATGCGGATCTCATCGCCCGGCTGATTCCGCGCGCGGTGCCTCGCGCGGTCGCGCGCTGCCTCGCGCGCCGGGCCTACGGATTCTTCCTGCAGACCGAGGACGGCTCGAGCCCGGAGAACCGCGTGATGGAGCGCGCCGTCGCCGGCGGGGTCGAACGCGTGATGGATTACCGGCTCGAGCGCTCGAGCGCGGCGGCGCGCGAGCATCGTCGCTTCGTCCGTGCGATGCGTCGCGCGTTCCTGAGCGCCGGCATGCCGACGGTGACGCGGCGGATCGCGATTTCCGGCACGGCCCATGCTTGCGGTACGCTAGCCGCCGGCAGCGATCCCCGGCGCTCGGTGGTCGGCGCCGATGGTCGAGTTCACGGATTGCGCGGCCTCTACGTCGCCGACGGCAGCGTGCTCAGCCGCATCAGCCGCGTGAATCCGGCGCTGACGATATTCGCCTGGGGACTGCGTCTCGGGACGCTGCTCGCGGGCCATGACGGCGATGGGGTCGGGCGCGCGGCCGACGCCAATCACGAGGAGTGAGGACGATGCCCGTAGTCAAGGTACAGGATGGCCGGGTTGCCGTGGTGACCTTCGGAGAGCCGCCGGTCAACAGCTTGGGGCTCACGACGCGACGCGATCTGGCGGCTGCGCTCGATGCGGCGATCACGGATCCCGCGACCGCGGCGATCGTGCTCGGCGGCGCGAACGGACTGTTCTCCGCCGGTGCCGACATCACGGAGTTCGGTACGCCGAAGATGCTCGCGGCGCCGAACCTGATCGATCTGATCGCATTGATCGAGGCGAGCCCGAAGCCGATCGTCGCGGCGATCGAGGGGACCTGCCTCGGCGGCGGATTCGAGATCGCGCTCGGCTGCAATTATCGCGTGGCCGGGTCCGGCGCGAGGCTCGGCCTCCCCGAGGTCAAGCTCGGACTCCTGCCGGGCGCGGGCGGCACCCAACGTCTGCCGCGTCTGGTCGGCGTCGAGCCCGCGCTCAATCTGATCCTCTCGGGAGAACCCGTCCCGGCCACGGCGTTCAAAGGGTCGCCCCTGCTCGACCGGATCGTGGAGGGCCCGGTGGTCGCCGCCGCGGTCGAGCTCGCGAACGCGAAGGTCGAGGAACTGTCCGGCCGCGCGCCGCCCCGGGTGCGCAACCGCCCGCTGCGCGAGCCGGCGCTCGACGCGTTCCTCGGCTTCGCGCGCAATTCGATCAAGGCGGCGTTTCCGAACTATCCCGCACCGCTCGCGATCGTCGACGCGATCGCGAGCGCGGCGACCCAGGATTTCGACGCCGGCATCGCGGCGGAGCGGCGCTGGTTCTCCGAACTGCTGCACGGCCCGGTCTCGGGAGCCTTGCGCCACCTGTTCTTCGCGGAGCGTGCCGCCGCCAAGATCCCGGACGTTCCCGAGTCCACGCCGCTGCGCGAGGTGAAGCGGGTGGGCGTGATCGGCGCGGGCACGATGGGAACCGGGATCACGATCAACTTCCTGAACGCGGGTATCCCGGTCGTGCTGCTCGAGCTCGGCCGGGAGGCGCTCGACAAAGGCGTTGCGCGCATCGCCGAGACCTACGAAGGACAGGTGAGGAAAGGGCGGCTGACGAAGGAAGACGCGCTCGCCCGGCGGTCGTTGCTCGACGCGACACTGAATTATCCGGATCTCGCCGAGTGCGATCTCGTGATAGAGGCGGTGTTCGAGGACATGGACGTCAAGCGGCAGGTGTTCGAACGCCTCGACGCAAGCCTGAAGCCCGGCGCGATTCTCGCGAGCAACACCTCGACGCTCGACCTCGATCGGATCGCGGCGGTCACGAAGCGTCCGTCCGACGTGATCGGCATGCATTTCTTCAGTCCGGCGAACGTGATGAAGCTGCTCGAGGTGGTTCGGGGCCGCGCGACCGGCAAGGACGTGCTCGCGACCGTGATGAAGCTCGCGCGCACCATCCGCAAGACCGCGGTCGTCTCGGGAGTCTGCGACGGCTTCATCGGCAACCGGATGCTCGAGCAGTACCTGCGACAGGCGTTGTTCATGCTCGATGAGGGTGCGAGTCCCGCCGAGATCGATCGTGCGATCGAGGGGTTCGGTTTCGCGATGGGACCGTTCCGCATGAGCGATCTCGCGGGCAACGACATCGGCTGGCACATTCGCAAGCGCCGGTATGCCGATACGCCGACGATGGTGTATTCGCGGATCGCCGATCGGGTCTGCGAGCTCGGGCGCCTCGGCCAGAAAACCGGCTCGGGCTGGTACGACTATCGTCCGGGCGACCGCAACGCGCAGCCGTCGGCGGTGGTCGACGAGCTGATCTCGAGCTATCGCGCCGAACTCGGCCTCGTCCCCCGCAAGTTCACGAAGGCCGAGATCGTCGATCGGCTGGTGTACGCGCTCGTCAACGAGGGAGCGAAGATCCTCGACGAGGGCATTGCGACCAGGGCATCCGACATCGACCTCGTGTACCTGTACGGCTACGGCTTCCCCGCCTGGCGGGGCGGACCGATGGGCTACGCGGATGCGGTCGGCGCGTTCAGCGTGGTGCACCGCATGGCCGAGTTTGCCCGCAACCCGCACGGCGATCCGGCATTCTGGACGCCGGCACCCCTGCTCGCTCGCCTCGCCGCTTCGGGCGGCGCGTTCAACTCGACCGGAGTCCGTTCATGAGCCGCGAAGCCGTCATCGTTTCCACCGCCCGTACGCCGCTCGCGAAATCCTGGCGCGGCGCGTTCAATCTGACCCATGGGGCAACGCTCGGCGGGCACGTCGTGAAGGCCGCGCTCGATCGGGCGAAGGTCGAGCCGGCCGAAGTCGAGGATGTGTTGATGGGTTGCGCGCTGCCCGAAGGTGCGACCGGTGGAAACATCGCGCGACAGAGCGCGCTGCGCGCCGGATGCCCGCCCTCGGTGCCAGGGGCGACCGTCAATCGGTTCTGCTCCTCGGGTCTGCAAACGATCGCGCTCGCAGCACAGCGCATCCTCGCGGGCGAAGGAGAGATCTACGTCGCGGGCGGCGTCGAGGCGATCTCGGTCGTACAGCAGGAGCTGAACCGCCACTTCGCGGAGGAACCGTGGCTGCAGCAGCACGCGCCCGGGGTCTACTGGAACATGCTGCAGACGGCCGAGGAGGTCGCGAAGCGCTATCGGATCTCGCGCGAACGCATGGACGAATACGGCGCGCGCAGCCAGCAGCGCGCGTGCGCGTCGCAGGCGCAGGGCCATTTCTCGGCCGAAATCGCGCCGATCACGGTGACCGCGGGCGTGGTCGAGCCGGGCACGAACCGGCTCACGCGTCAGTCCGTCGAGGTCGCGGTCGACGAAGGACTGCGGTCGGGCACGACCGCGGCGGCACTCGCGAAGATCAAACCGGCGATCCCCGGCGGGGTGATCGCCGCGGGCAATGCGAGCCAGTTCTCCGACGGCGCCGGCGCGTGCGTGATCATGAGCGATCGGGAGGCGGCGCGCCGGGGACTTGCGCCGCTCGGCGCCTTCCGCGGGTTCGCGGTCGCGGGCTGCGACCCCGAGGTCATGGGCATCGGGCCGGTCTTCGCGGTTCCGAAGCTGCTCGCGCGAACGGGACTCTCGATCGACGACGTCGGTCTGTGGGAATTGAACGAGGCGTTCGCGGTACAGGTGCTCCATTGCCGCGACACGCTCGGCATCCCGGACGAACGACTCAACGTCGACGGCGGTGCGATCGCGATCGGCCACCCGTACGGCATGAGCGGACAGCGGCTCACCGGTCACGCCTTGCTCGCCGGCAAGCGGCTCGGTGCGAAATACGTCGTCGCGACGATGTGCATCGGCGGCGGCATGGGCGCCGCGGGCCTGTTCGAGGTCTACTGAACGCTCCGTGATTCGACGATGGCCGAAGCGGCCTTCGACAACTTCGGCGCCGAACGACTGATCGCGGGTTTCACCGCCCCGATCCTCCCCGAGCGGACACCGGATCCCGCGGAGCTCGACTGGCCGCGGCTCGATCCGGCGACCCGGGCTCGCATCGTCGCGCTGCGGTTCATCCGCCGTTGGGCGGTCTCGAGGCGCTCAGGCGGAGCCGATCATCGACGCCGCCGCTTCCGCGCCCGAATCCTTCGTCCGGCCTGGCGCCGGTGAGCCTCGGGCGCGTATCAGCGAGCGTGCTCGAGCAACGCCGGGAGTTCGTCGAGGCTGCGGATCACGTGGTCGGGTCGTCCCGGAAGTCGCTCCTCGCGCTGCCCATAGCGGTTGCACCAGACGACGCGCATTCCGAACGCCGATGCGGCGTACGCATCCCAGGCGTTCGACGACTGAAACGAGACCTCGCGGGCTGCGAGCCCGAGCTGACGCAGGCCATACTCGTAGACTCGCGGGTGCGTCTTGTATTTTCCGACCGCATCGGCCGACAACACCGCATCGAGGAGGTCGCCGATGCCGGCGGCGTGGACCGCCGCCGTCAACATCGCCGGAGTTCCGTTCGAGAGGATTGCGGTCACGAAGCCGGCTTGCCGCAACTGTCGCAGCACGCCGGCGACCTCAGGGAATGCGGACAGCGTCATATACAGGTCCATCAAGCGCGCGTGCCGCGGCGCGTTCGCGATGCCGAGGCTGTCGAGCGCGAAGTCGAGGGCGTCGCTGGTCACCTGCCAGAAGTCCGCGTAGTCGCCTTGCAAGCTGCGCAACCACGTGTATTGCAGCTGCTTGTCCCGCCACAGCGTGCTCAACGATGCCCGCAGATCCGCAGGCACGTCGTCGCAACGCGCGGTCGCGGACGCGAAGTCGAACAGCGTGCCGTACGCATCGAAGACGCAAGCGCGGATTCCGCGGAGGCGCGTCGCCCCGCTCTCTCGGACCGCCCCGGTCTCAATGCTCATCTCGGGATCTCCTCAGGTTTCGCTGCCACCGATCAAGGTCGCGTCGGTGCCGTGATTCGCGGCGACCCCGACGAGGGCGATTCGATTCTATAATGTCCGGACCTGCTCGATGCCATGGCGGCGCTTACGGTCGCGGCCGCGCAGTCGACGTGCTTCGCAAGGAGAGGCCATGAACGGGCCGCATCTCGTGTACTTCGCCGACCCGATGTGCTCTTGGTGCTGGGGGTTTTCACCGGTTCTCGACGCGATCGACCAGCGGTTCGGCGCACGTCTGCCGGTCCACCTGGTGCTGGGCGGCTTGCGCCCCGGGAACCGGACCCCGATGGGCAGCCCCGAACGCGACGAGATCCGCCGCCACTGGGAACACGTCCATGAGGCCTCGGGACAGCCGTTCGATTTCTCGTTCTTCGAGCGACCCGCTTTCGTCTACGACACGGAGCCGGCGAGCCGCGCGGTCGTCGTGATGCGGCGGCGCGCGATGACCGACGGGTTGGCGGGACTGCGGCGCCTGCAACGGGCCTTCTATGCGGAGAATCGCGACGTGACCGATCCGCAAACGCTGTGCGCGCTCGCCGGGGAGCTCGGCTTCGACGTCGAACGCTTCCGTGCGGATCTCGACTCCGACGACGCGGTCCGCGAGACGCGATCGGATTTCGACACCGCGCAGCGGGTCGGCATCCGAGGCTTTCCGACCTTGATCGCCGGGACCGGGGGACCGGGCGAGTACACTCTCGTCACCCACGGCTTCCAGCCGGCGCAACGGCTCCTGCCGAGTCTGGAACGCTGGCTCGACACGTCGACCCCGAGGGCACGCGCATGACGACGCCACAGAGTGAGAATCGATCACGCTTCGACCAGATCGCCGCGAACTGGGACGACTCGCCGATGCGCGCCGGCATCGCGACCGCGGTTGCCGACGCGATCGCCGCCGCGGTGCCGCTGTCGCTGCAGTGGAAGGCGCTGGAGTACGGCTGCGGCACCGGCCTCGTCGGCGTGCGCTTGCTGCCGCGCGTCGGGTCGCTGCTCGCGACCGACCTGTCGCCGGGGATGCTCGCGGTGCTGCGCGAGAAGGCCGCCGCGGCCGGCCTCGAGCGCATCACGACCCAGGTCCTCGATCTGACCAGTACGCCGGTTCCGGCGGATCGCTACGATTTCGTGTTCACCAGCATGGCACTGCACCACATCCCCGACGTCGGTGCACTGATCCACGCGTTCGGCGCACTGCTGGCTCCGGGCGGTTGGGTCGCGCTCGCCGACCTCGATGCGGAAGACGGCAGTTTCCACGGTCCCGACGTGCCGGGCGTCGCGCATCACGGCTTCGATCGGGGGCAGGTGCAGCGCTGGCTGAGCGAGGCGGGATTCACGAGCGTGACGTTTCGCACCGCGCACACGGTGGAGAAGTCGCGCGACGGCGAGATGCGGCGCTACCCGATTTTCCTCGCGACCGCGCAGCATCCGTGAGCATCTGAGTTCCTCGGTGCGGCGGCGGGCCGGGGCGACCGGGCGTCGTGCCAACGGATAACGATTCTTTTTCGAGTTAAGCCGTTGATTTGACAGCGCTCGTCACGCGGCATACAAGGTCGCTTCGACGCAGGCGGACCGCCTGTCCACGCAGCGAGTGGCGACGATGGCGCTGAATCAATTCCAGATCGTGTACTTCGAGGCGACGCGACGGTGCAATCTGCGCTGCCCGTCGTGCATGACCGGCAGCAACGATCCGCGGAAGGTGCGGCGTCGCGTTCGCAGCGAATTGACGCTCGAGGAGATCCGCGATCGCGTGCTCGTTCCGGCGCGACGCGTCGGCGTCCACACGGTCGGATGGAGCGGTGGCGAGTTCCTGCTGCGCAAGGACGCGCTCGACCTGCTGCGACTGACGGTCGAGATGGATCTCGGATGCTCGGTGCTGAGCAACGGCAAGGCGCTGACCCGGCAGCGCCTCGAGAAGATCAAGGACGTCACGCGAGGCCGGGCCAAGATCATCGTCGGGCTGAATGCGCTCGACGAGGACAATCGCTGGAGCCGCGACAGCGATTCGGACCGCTCGCTCGAGGTGCTGAAGGATTGCGCGGAGCTCGAGCTCGGCCGGCACGTGGTGATCACGATCGGCAAGTACAACACCGAGAGCTTCGACCGGACGATCGACTTCATCGTCAAGAACAACATCTCCTACAACCGCTCCCCGCTGGTCGCGCGGGGGTCCGGCGCCCACTGTTTCGACCAGCTGGGATTCGATCGGCACGACCTGGAGAAACACTTCCACCCGGCCTTGCGGCGCAACCCGCATGGCTACGTGAGCTACACGCCGTTCTTCCTGTCGCCGGAACTGCACGCCGAAGCCTCGGGCGGGATTCGCAACCACACGGTCCCCGAGAATCCGGCGATCGGTTGCTGGGCGGGCTCCTGGCTCGCGATCAACGCCGAAGGCGACGTGTCGGTGTGTCCGGTGCTGCTCGACGTGCTGAACGGGGGCAACGTGCGCGATTTCCCGATCGACGAACTCGTCGATCGCAGCGCGCTGTTCGCCGACATCACCGACCGCTCGCGGCTCAAGGGGCGCTGCGGACGCTGCCGCTATCAGTACACCTGCGGTGGCTGCCGCGCGATGGCGTACTTCCACACCGGCGACTACCTCGGCGAGGATCCCACCTGCTTCTTCGACCCGGTGGACCGCTCGACCGTGAGCGAGCACGAAGCGGAGACCAACCGGGTGTTCCGGAAATATCTCCTGGTCGCGCGCGCCGCCGGCGTCTACAAGCCGCCCGGGAAGGACACCGCCTGAACGAGCCGGTCAGGCGGTGACCGCGCCGCGCCGGCGCCCGATCGCTCGGCGGAACCACCGGCTGCGAACCAAGCGATAGCCGAGCAGCGCCGCGAGCACGAGTGCGTAGCGGATCGGCGTGCGCACGTCGATCTTCTCCTGCCAGTAGTAGTGCCAGATCCCGAGCGCCGCGATCGCGTAGATCAACCGGTGCAGCCGGGTCCAGCGGCGACCGAGCCGGCGCATCATCCGGCTCGTCGAGGTCACC
>JAGWPU010000072.1 GCA_028870355.1 Gammaproteobacteria bacterium
GCAGGAGGTCGTGAATCTGCGCTGGCGCTGGGAGGTCGCGGTGCCTGAACTCGACACGAGCGTATTCGTCGTTCCGAAGGAATACGTGAAGAACGGTCTCGACCGCTTCGTCGTGTTGAACCGCACCGCGAAGTCTGTGATCGAAGCCTGTCGAGGCGAGCATGCGGAGTTCGTGTTCACGCGGCGCGGTCGACCGCTCACCCGCATTCTCAACACGGGCTGGAAGACCGCTCGGCGACGCGCTGCAGAGCGCTACCCGACCGAGATCGGTCAGCCTTGCCCGAATGGGTTTCGGTCACTGCGCGTGCATGACTTGAAGCACACGTATGGTCACCGCCTGCGTGCGGCCGGTGTTAGTTTTGAGGACCGCAAGGTCTTGCTCGGCCACAAGAGCGAGCACGTGACGACACACTATTCGGCGCCGGAGATCAGCGCTTTGATCGAGGCCTCGGAGAGAGTGTGCACGTTGGGGTCCCGCAAAACTCCCGCACTCGCGATCGTGCGGACCCGTGGAAATGCGTAAGCACTTGAAATTACTGGTGGTGAGGGAGGGACTCGAACCCTCGACCTCGGCATTATGAGTGCCACGCTCTAACCAGCTGAGCTACCTCACCAATTGACGTTCGAACCGCACGGTCTGCATCCGTTGCGGAAAGGACCCGGGATTTTCCCGGCGCGGCCCGGCGCTGTCAAGGCGCCGCCCCTTTTCACGGCTCCGCACCGCGCTGGGTCACCCGCTCAGACGTTGAACCGGAAGTGCATCACGTCGCCTTCGTGCACCACGTACTCCTTGCCCTCGAGCCGCAGCTTCCCGACCTCCTTCGCGCCGGCCTCCCCGCGACACGCGATGTAATCGGTGTAACCGATCACCTCGGCACGGATGAAGCCCCGTTCGAAATCCGTGTGGATCACGCCGGCCGCCTGCGGGGCGGTCGCCCCCTTGCGCACGGTCCAGGCACGGACCTCTTTGACGCCGGCCGTGAAGTACGTCTGCAGACCGAGCAGATCGTACGCACCTCGAATCACGCGATTGAGCCCCGGCTCCTCGACGCCGAGTTCCTTCAGGAAGTCTGCGCGGTCGCCTTCGTCGAGCTGCGCGATTTCCGCCTCGATCGCCGCACAGACGGGGATCACGACGGCGCCTTCCTGCCTCGCGAGTTCGCGCACCTGGTCGAGCCGGGGGTTCGCCGTGAAACCGCGCTCGTCGACGTTCGCGACGTACATCACCGGCTTGTCGGTCAGCAGGTGCAGTTCGCGCAACGCCAGTCGCTCGTTCGCATCGAGCCCGAGCGCCCGCACCGGACGGGCGCGATTCAGTTGCTCCCGAACCCGCTCGAGCAGATCCCGCAGCTTCACCGCCTCCTTGTCGCCGGTCTTCGCGCTCTTGAGCGCCTTCTGATACGCCCGCTCGACGCTGTCGAGATCGGCGAGCGCGAGTTCGGTATCGATCACCTCGATGTCGCGCCGCGGATCCACCGCGCCGGCGACGTGCACGATGTCGTCGTTTTCGAAGCAGCGCACCACGTGCGCGATCGCATCCACTTCCCGGATGTGCGCGAGAAACTTGTTCCCGAGCCCCTCGCCTTTCGAAGCACCCGCGACCAGGCCAGCGATGTCCACGAACTCGACCGTCGTCGGCAACACCCGTTCCGGATGCACGATCGCCGCGAGTTCGGCAAGGCGTGGATCCGGCACGGGCACCACGCCGACGTTCGGGTCGATCGTGCAGAACGGATAGTTCTCCGCCGCGATCTGGGCCCGCGTCAGCGCATTGAACAACGTCGACTTGCCGACGTTCGGCAGCCCGACGATTCCGCAGCGGATCGGCATCAGTGGGCCACGGCGCGGGCGTGCAGTTTCGCCATCGCCTTCTCCGCGCCGAGCTCGAGCAGGACCGGAATGCAGTCCGCTGCCGTATTCACCGCATCGATGATCGCGTCCTCTTCGGCGCGCGGCGCCCGCGTGAGCACGTAGTCGATGACCTCCGCTTTCGTGCCGGGGTGGCCGATGCCGAGACGCAGGCGCCAGAAGTTCTCGCCGACGTGCGCGATCGTGTCACGCAGTCCATTGTGCCCACCGTGTCCGCCGCCGAACTTGAAGCGTGCGGTGCCGACCGGCAGATCGAGTTCGTCGTGCACCACCAGGATCTGCTCCGGAGGAACCTTGAAGAAATCGCTGAGCTGACGGATCGCGAGTCCGCTGCGGTTCATGTACGTCGTCGGTTTCAGCAGGATGATCTCTCGCCCGGCGATCGTGACGCGCGCGGTCTCGCCGGAGTATTTGCGATAGTCACGAAATTCGCCGCCGTGGCGGTTGGCGAGCGCGTCGACGAACCAGAAGCCGGCGTTGTGCCGCGTCGACTGGTGTTCCGGCCCGGGATTGCCGAGGCCCGCGATGATTTTCAAGGGTAGCTCGCTCACCGTCGCGTCCGCTGTTGATTCCGATCCGATCGCCATTCGAAAAAGAACCGGGGCCGTCCGATGGACGGCCCCGTTCGAAGCACTGGCCCGCGAGAATTACTTCTTCGCGTCTTTCTTGGCCGGCTCCTTCTTCGCCTCTTCCTTCTTCGCGGGCTCCGCCTTCTTCGCCGCATCACCGGCCGCCGTCGCCGTCGCCGCCGGTGCCGCCTCCGCCGCAGCCTGTGCCGCCGGCTCGGGCTCCTCGGTCCGCGGACTGTGGATCGCGACGACCGCCGCATCTTCCTTCAGCAGGTCGGCGAGCTGCACGCCCTCGGGGACCTGCAGTTGCGAGAGGTGAACGCTCTCGTTGATCGACAATCCGGACAGATCGACCTCGATGTACTCCGGCAGGTCCTTCGGCAGACAGAGAACCTCGACCTCGGTACGCATGTGCGACACGATGCCGCCCTGCGTCTTCACGCCCGGCGCCACCGCCGCGCCCTTGAAGTGCAGCGGGATGCTGATCCGGATCTTCTCGTTCTCGTCGACGCGCTGGAAGTCGACGTGCAGAACCGCGTTCTTGAACGGGTGCCGCTGCACGTCCTTCAGCACGGCAGCCTGGGTCTGATCCCCGAGCCGCAGGCTCAGGATCGTCGAATAGAAGCGCTCGTTGTCGAGCATCAGTGCGATCTTTTCATGATCGAGGCTGAGCGCCCGCGGATCGATGTGACCACCGTAGAGGATCGCCGGCACCTTGCCCGCACGACGCAGGCGGCGGCTCGCACCTTTGCCTTGGTCTTCGCGGAACTCGGCGACGAGTTCGAAAGAGGTTTTCATGACATTCTCCGTTTGAGTTCGAACAAACGGCGATTCGGACGTCGCGACCAACGATTCCGAACGCCGACCAAAAAACCGATCGCTTCGCCGACCTCGGGCTCAGTCGATGTACAACGAGCTCACCGACTCCTCGTCGCTGATGCGACGAATTGTCTCGGCGAGCAGGCCCGCGACGCTCAATTGCCGGATGCGGTTGCAGCCGCGCGCCGGCTCCGACAGCGGGATCGTGTCCGTGACCACCAATTCGTCGAGCACCGACTTCGAGATCCGTTCGATCGCCGCGCCCGACAGCACCGGATGCGTGGTATAGGCGACCACCTTGACCGCACCCTCGTCCTTCAACGCGGCGGCGGCCTGGCACAGCGTGCCCGCGGTATCGACCATGTCGTCGATCAGTACGCAGGTCCTGCCGCGGACCTCGCCGATGATGTTCATCACCTTCGATTCGTTGGGACGCGGCCGTCGCTTGTCGATGATCGCGAGGTCCGCGTCGTCGAGCCGCTTCGCGAGCGCTCGTGCGCGCACGACGCCACCGACGTCCGGCGAGACGACGATCATGTTCTCGTACTTCTGCCGCCACGCATCGCCGAGCAGCACCGGCGTCGCGTAGACGTTGTCCACGGGGATATCGAAGAACCCCTGGATCTGGTCCGCGTGCAGGTCGATCGTCAGCAGGCGATCGATGCCGGCGCTCGCGATCATGTTCGCGACCAGCTTCGCCGCGATCGCGACGCGGGTTGCCCGCGGGCGCCGGTCCTGCCGCGCATAACCGAAGTAAGGCACCACCGCGGTGATGCGTTTCGCCGACGCCCGCCGGCACGCATCCGTCATCAGCAGCAGTTCCATCAGGTGGTCGTTCGCGGGCGGGCAGGTCGGCTGGATGATGAACACGTCGCGGCCGCGGACGTTCTCCATCAGCTCCGCGTTCACCTCACCGTCGCTGAACCGCCCGACGTGCGCTCGTCCGAGCGGCAGGCGCAGATGGCGCGTGATTTCCATCGCGAGCGCGGGATTCGCATTCCCGGTGAACACTGCGATTGACAGAGGCTCTACGCCGTTTCGTTGCGACATACCCTGCACTCGACGAAAGTGGCTGGGGTGGAAGGATTCGAACCTCCGAATGGCGGGATCAAAACCCGCTGCCTTACCACTTGGCGACACCCCATCTCGATTCAACCGCTCGCGCGATCCTCGCCGCGCACCTCAGTCGGACGCGAGCTGCCCGTTCAAGGGCGACTCGTTGATGCCCCGGACCACGTACGCGTCCCACTCCGGCGGCATCTGCCGCGCAATGTCCAAGCCCCGCCGCCGCGTACCACAGTCGAGGAAGACGCAAGCGCCGGTTCCGGTCAATCGAGCCTTGCCGAACGGCGCCAGCCGGTCCAGCGCGTTCGCGACCTCGGGGTATCGTCGGCGCACGACCGGCTCGCAATCGTTGTGCCCGCCCGCTTCGAGGAAGCCGGCAATTGTGATTGGCGGCGTATTCCTTGTCAATTCAGGGTCACGGAACACGTCGGCGGTCGCGATCGATACTTTAGGCTTGATAATCAGATAGTTGGTCTCCGGCGGCGCGGCCGGCGGGACCAACGGCACCAGACGTTCGCCGACGCCCTCGGCCCACGCCGCGCGTCCCTGGACGAAGACCGGCACGTCGGCGCCGAGCGCGACACCGAGCGCCGCCAGCCGGTCGAGCGACCAGTCGAGGCCCCACAGACGGTTCAGGACCCGTAAGGTGGTCGCCGCATCCGAGCTCCCGCCACCCAGGCCGGCGCCCATCGGGATGCGTTTGCGCACATCGAGGTCGGCGCCGAAGCGGCACCCGCTCGCTTGTTGCAGTGCACGAGCCGCGCGGACGCAGAGGTCCGATTGCGCATCGACCCCCTCGGCGCCCTGCAATCGCTCGATCGATCCATCCGCACGCACGCGCACACCGACGTCATCGCAAAGATCGACGAACTGGAAGCACGTCTGCAGCAGGTGATAGCCGTCGGGCCGGCGCCCGACGACGTGCAGGAACAGGTTCAACTTCGCCGGCGCCAGCCAGTAGCGCATCGTCGGGACGCTCACCGAACTCCTTGCCATCGATCGACCACGATTCGGACTCGCACGCCCTCGCTGCGCAGCACCAGGAGCGCCGGCAACCAGTCCCCCGCCTGGACGCGATAACGCAGGAAATCGACCGTCCAGCCCGCTTGCTCGAGGCTCGCCACCCGATCCTGCGCATTGAATCGCACCGATGACGGGTCTGCCGGATCCGGCACGCCGAGCAGCCAGTACCGCAGGTTCGAGACCGGCAACGCGAACCCGAGTCGCTGCGCCATGATCTCGACTCCCTCCGGACTCGGCGGCGAACCGTTCACCGACAGACCGTCCGGCCCGAGCGCGAGCACGCTCGCACCGATGCCGAGTGGCCCCGCCAGATGCACGACGCTGTGGTCGGCGTGCTGGCGCCAGTCGACGCTCGCCTGCCACCCCCGTGAGCCGATCGCGACGGCCGCCCGTCCTTGCAGATCCCAATCGTTGATCCGTTGTAGCAGTTGCAATCGCTCGGTCCACCCGGCGGGGTGCATCGGCGGTGGGACGGAGGCACAGGAGGCGATCAGGACCGCGAACAGCACGAGCAGCGACCGCGCTCCGCAGAACCGGGCCGCGGTCTGAGTGCCGGGCGATGCCCCCGCGAACTCGCGCAACTTACGGCGCTCCGGTCGGGCGCAAGGCGGCGAATCGCGCGCGGGTCCGCTGCAACAGTCGATTCCCCGGATCGATCGCGGCCGCCTCGTCCCAGATCTCCTCCGCGGCCGCGCGCCGGCCGAGCATCCAGAGGATCTCTCCGTAGTGCGCGCCGATGTCGCCGCTCGGTAGATCCGCGTACGCCGCCGCGACGATCGGCAGCGCGCGCGCAGCCCGTCCCCGTCGATACAGGACCCACGCGAGGCTGTCGCGCATCGCGGCGTCCTCCGGCGCGACCTCGAGCGCGGTCTCGATCAACCGTTGCGCGCGCGCCAGGTGCAGGCCGTGCTCGGCGAGCGTGTACCCATAGGCATTCATCGCCTCCGGATCGTCGGGGCGCATCGCAAGCACGGCCCGCAACGTCGTGAGCGCACCGGCGGTATCGCCGCTCGAGTCCTGGATCGATGCGAGCGTGTATCGCAGGCCAGGATCGCTCGGATACTGCCGCATCGCCTCGTCCAGCAACGCGAGCGCGCGGTGCACGTCGCCGCCGCGCGCCGCGACCCGCGCCCGGATCGCGACGATCTGGGGTGCCCGTCGCGGTTCGTCGCGGATGAACTCGGCAAGCAGCGCATCCGCCGTCGCGCCGGCCCCCTTGCTCTGCAGGATGCTCGCGGCACGCCGCATCGCGGGCAGCACGTACTGGCCGTGGCGGACGTGCGCCAGATCGCGCAGCGCGCCCACCGCGTCCCCGCGCCGCTCGGCGATCAGGCCGAGGTAGTAGCGGCTATCGTCGACGTAATGCCCGCCGGCCAGCAATTGCTCGAACCGGACGCGCGCCGCTGGATCGCGCCCTTGCTGGAAATCGAGGAGCGCGAGCAATCGCAGCGCATCCGGGCCGAACCGCGCGTCGCTGGCGAGTCGCTGCATCTGCATCCGCGCGGCGTCGTACCGCTTCGCCGCGAGCAGCAACAGCCCATAGTCGAATCGCGTCCCGGGCCTCGGCTCCTGCTCGAGCGTCGCGGCCGCCTGCGCGAGCGGATCGTCGACGTCGCCGGCGAGCACCCGCGCGCGTGCGAAGGCCTCGAACAGAGCCCGGTGTCGACGCTGCGCCTCGGCCGCCGGTCCCGGCAACCGGGCGATCGCGTGACCGAACGCGGCGATCGCGGCCATCGGATCCCCCGCCCGCAGCGCGGCATAGGCCTGCAGGCGGTACGCCGCGACGGAGTCCGGAAAATAGGCAACGAGTCGGTCGGCGATCGCTCGCGCCGCATACGGATTGCGCGCGGACAGCAAGCGCTGCTCGATGTCCGGGAACGCCTGTTCGACGCCGCCCGAGTAGTGGGCGATCAGGAACCGGTAGTTATCGGCCGCCACCGCGGTCTGATACAAGGCACGGGCCGCGGAGGCGGCCGCGAGATGCGCCGCCATCGAGTCCGGGCGCAGCGAGATCCAGTGCAGCGCCGCATCGAGCGTCACGGTCGGCTGCAGCGAGGCCTGGGCGACGGCGGTCGCCCGCGGCCACAAGGACGGATCCGCGGTGGCCGCCGAGACGTAGGTGAGCGCCGCGACCCGCGACTCGTGCCGCGTGAGCGCAATTTCCGCGACCAACGTATAATATTCGGCAGTCGCGCCGGCCGACATCGTCGGCAGGAGCACCAGATTCGGCGTCGCACGAGCCACGATCGCATTGCACAGCGCGAAGACCGCGGCAACCGTCAGGGTTTTGCATCTGGACACGATCGCACTATAGCGAAATGCGTCCCACGCCGCCGGTCTCGGCTTGATCGCGACGCCTGAATTCCCGGAGAATTCTTCGAAGAGTCCGATGGTTCCGTCGCGCCCATGTCCTTGAAGATACTCGGGATCAATCACAAGACCGCACCGGTCGAGCTGCGTGAGAAGATGGCGTTCAGCGAAGACCGCCTGATCGGTGCGCTGCGGGCGCTGCGCACCGAGACCGGTGCCGCCGAGGCGGTGATCCTGTCGACCTGCAATCGCACCGAGCTGTACTGGGCAGGGCCCGTCGGTGGCGATCGCATGACCGAGTGGCTCGCGAGCCACCATGCGCCGAACCTCGATTTCGCGCCGAGCCTGTACTTGCGCGAGGACCGCGACGCCGTCGAGCACGCGTTCAGCGTCGCCTCGGGTCTCGACTCGATGGTGCTCGGCGAAGCGCAGATCCTCGGGCAGCTGAAGGAAGCCTATCGGATCGCGCAGGAAGCGGGCAGCACGGGCCCGAACCTCAACAAGCTGTTCCAGGCGGCCTTCTCGGCCGCGAAGCGCGTTCGCACGGAGACCCAGATCGGCGCGAACGCCGTGTCGGTCGCCTCGGCAGCCGTCGGGCTTGCACGACGGGTGTACTCGGATCTGAGCTCTCGCCGCGCACTGCTGATCGGCGCCGGCGAGATGATCGGCTTGACCGCGCGCCATGTCGCGGCACAGGGCATCCGGCATCTCGTGATCGCGAACCGCAGCCTCGTGCGCGCCCAGGCGCTCGCGGCGCAGGTGCGCGCATACGCGGTGGGGCTCGACGCGATCGGCGACGAGCTCGAGCAAGCCGACATCGTGATCAGTTGCACGGCGAGCCCGACGCCGCTGGTCACCAAGCGCATGGCGGCCGCCGCGCTGCGCGCGCGCAAGCGCCGGCCGATCTTCATGGCCGATCTCGCGGTACCGCGCGACATCGAACCCGAGGTCGCCGAGCTCGAGGACGTGTACCTGTTCACGATCGACGACCTGCAGCAACTGGTCGACGAGCACCGCCAGCAGCGCGAGGCCGCCGCCGAGGGGGCGAAGCTGCTGGTCGCCGAGGAGGCCGCGCGGTTTCTCGCGGACCGGCGCGCGAAGGACGCGGGCCCCGCGATTCGCGCGCTGCGCAGCCAGGCCGACGAGATCCGCGCCCACACGATCGAACAGGCGAAGCGCATGATCGCCGCGGGCCACCCGGCCGACGAAGCACTCGAGTACCTCGCGAACACGTTGACGAATCGCTTGCTGCACGGGCCGACCCAGGCGCTGCGCACCGCGGCCGAATCGGCCGATGCGCAGTTCGCCGACACGCTCGTGAAATTGCTCACCGAGGAACATCGCCGTTCTTGAGATCTCGGGCGGCGCCGCTCCGCGGACCGCTATAATCCTCGCA
Organism: Gammaproteobacteria bacterium; assembly: GCA_028870355.1. GTDB lineage: Bacteria > Pseudomonadota > Gammaproteobacteria > Steroidobacterales > Steroidobacteraceae > Bog-1198. Next base: position 9,052 of record JAGWPU010000072.1, read on the forward strand.
TGAAGGATTCGATCCGCCGCAAACTCGAGAAGCTCGACGACCGATTCGAAGAGGTCGGCCGGCTGCTCGCGGATCCGACGGTGATCGCGCGCCCGGCGCGGTTCCGCGAGCTGTCGATGGAGTACGCCAAGCTCTCCCCCGTGGTCGAGCGCTTCCGGCAGTGGACCGCGCTCGCCGGCGATATCGCGGTCGCACGCGAGCTCGCGATGGACGAGGAACTCGAGGCCCTGACGGCGCGCGAATCCGCCGAGGAGCTCGAGCTGCAGCGCCTCCTCGTGCCGCGCGACCCGCATGACGAGAGCAACGTGTTCCTCGAGGTTCGGGCCGGCACCGGCGGCGACGAGGCGGCGCTGTTCGCCGGCGACCTGTTCCGCATGTACGCGCGCTATGCCGAGACCAAGGGCTGGGCGGTCGAGGTGCTGAGCGAGAGCGTCGGCGAGCACGGCGGATACAAGGAGATCATCAGCCGTGTGATCGGCCGCGGCGCGTTCTCGGCGCTGAAATTCGAGTCCGGGACCCATCGCGTGCAGCGGGTCCCGGCGACCGAGGCCCAGGGCCGTATCCACACCTCGGCCTGCACGGTCGCGATCCTGCCGGAGCTCGCCGAGGTCGAGGCGATCGACCTCAATCCCGCCGACCTGCGCATCGATACCTTCCGCGCGAGCGGTGCCGGTGGCCAGCACGTCAACAAGACCGACTCGGCGATCCGGATCACCCATTTGCCGACCGGGATCGTCGTCGAGTGCCAGGACGAGCGCTCGCAGCACAAGAACCGCTCCCGGGCGCTGTCCTTGCTGAAGGCGCGGCTGCTCGCGGCGGAACGCGAGAAGCAGACGCTGCAGCAGGCCGAGAAGCGCAAGCTCCAGGTGGGCAGCGGCGATCGCTCCGAGCGCATCCGCACCTACAATTTTCCGCAGGGACGCGTGACGGACCACCGGATCAATCTGACCCTGTACAAGCTCGACGAGATCATGAATGGCAGGCTCGAGGAGTTGATCGACGCGCTGAGCCGCGAGCACCAGGCCGAAGAGCTCGCGCTGCAGGTCGAATGAGCGTCGCGTCGACGATCAGCGAGGTGTTGCGCGCCGGGGCCAGGGCGCTCGAGGGCCACAGTGGCTCGCCGAGCCTCGATGCGCAGCTGCTGCTCGGCAAGGTCCTGGGGTCGAACCGGGCGGCGCTCGCCGCGCATCCCGAGCGGCCGGTCGCCGCGGCCGAGGCCGCGGCCTTTCGGGCGCTGCTCGAGGAGCGGCGCGCCGGCGTGCCCGTGGCGTATCTCACCGGCGTGCGCGAGTTCTGGACGCTGGCGGTCGCGGTGTCGCCCGCGGTGCTGGTGCCCCGCCCGGAAACCGAGGTTCTGGTCGAGGCCGCGCTCGAGCGCCTGCCGGCGGATGTGCCGCGCGCCGTGCTCGATCTCGGCACCGGCAGCGGCGTGATCGCGCTCGCGATCGCGAGCGAGCGGCCCCGGTCGCGGATCACGGCGACCGACGTCTCGGCCGGAGCGCTCGCGGTCGCACGCGCGAACGCGGCATCGCTCGGGATCGATCGGATTCGCTGGCTGCGGGGCTCGTGGTTCGATGCGGTCCCGGGCGAGCGCTTCGACTGGATCGTGTCGAATCCACCGTACGTCGCCGCGGCGGATCCCGCGCTCGTCGCGCTCTCGGCGGAGCCGCGCGAGGCGCTGACGCCGGGAAACAGCGGCCTCGAGGCGATCGAGCGGATCGTCGCGGACGCCCCGCGCCATCTGAACGCGGCCGGGGGGCTCGCGATCGAGCACGGCGCGGACCAGGGCGACGCAGTCGCGGCACTGTTCGCTGCGCGAGGCTTCGAGGCCGTGCGCGGCGTTAGCGACCACGCGGGGCGGCCGCGGGTGACCCTGGGTACGATTTCAGACGTTCAACGAGGATGAGACCATGATCCGATTCGAGACGACGAAGGGCGGGTTCACCGTCGAATTGTTCGAGAGCGACGCACCGCAGACCGCCGCGAACTTCCTGCGCTACGTGCAGGAAGGCTTCTTCGACGGCACGATCTTCCACCGCGTGATCCCGGGCTTCGTGATCCAGGGCGGCGGCTTTGGCGAGGACATGCGCCAGAAGCGCACCCATGCGCCGATCAAGAACGAGGCCGACAACGGGCTGAAGAACCTGCGCGGCACCCTGTCGATGGCTCGCACCAACGACGTCAACAGCGCCACGTCGCAGTTCTTCGTGAATCTCAAGGACAACGCGTTCCTCGACCATCAGAAGGGCAACTTCGGCTACGCGGTCTTTGGCCGGATCACCGAGGGGATGGACGTGATCGACGCGATCGCCGGCGTCGAGACCGGACGCCGCGCCGGGCATGACGACGTGCCGGTGACCGCGGTGGTGGTCACGAGCGCCCGCGCCGTCGCCGCCTGACCGCCCGCCGGCGCGCAGGACGCTGAGCCCGAGCATCGCCCGTGCGACCCGATCCACGGCCGCGCCGCGCGGCGTTGCGCATCGTTCGCCGGATCGGGATCGCGTGGGTCGCGCTGTCGGCGCTGCTGGTCGTGCCGCTACGCTGGGTCGACCCGCCGCTCGACGCGTTCATGATCGAGGCGCGAGTCGCCGCCTGGCGACGCGACGATCGGCACTACGTGTTCCGGCATCGCTGGGTCGCTCTGCGCCGCATCTCGCCGCAGCTGCCGCTCGCGGCGATCGCCGCGGAGGATCAGACGTTCCCGTTCCATTGGGGATTCGATTTCTCCGCGATGAAGGCGGCGTACCAGCACGACCTCGTCAGCCGGCACGTTCGCGGCGGCAGCACGATCTCGCAGCAGGTCGCGAAGAACCTGTTTCTCTGGAGCGGCCGCAGCTATCTGCGCAAGGCGATCGAGGCGTATTTCACCGTGTGGATCGAGGCCTGCTGGCCGAAGCGCCGCATCCTCGAGGTGTACCTGAACGTCGCCGAATTCGGCCGGGGAACCTACGGCGCCGAGGCCGCGTCGCGCGCGTTCTTCCACGAGCCGGCGTCGCGCCTGACGCCGGCTCAGGCGGCGCTGCTCGCCGCAGTGCTGCCGGACCCCGATCACGACCACGTCGACGCGCCCTCGCGATACCTCGAACGGCGTCGCGCGTGGATCCTCGAGCAGATGCGCAATCTCGGCGGCCCGCGCTTTCTCGAGGTGCTCGGCGCCTATCCCGCCCGGCGCCTGTGACGGCAGTCACGGATCACGCGTCGAGGATGACGTTCGCTTCATCCGCTGTCATCCCCTGTCATCCCCTGTCATCCGCTGATCGCTTGCGCCGTTGTGAGCCTCAGAGCGGGGCGAAACCGGCGACGGTCGCTCCGCGGACTTCGATGACCCGAAATGTGCTGCAGGAGGAACGAATGAACATCCGATCGACCCCGGCTCTATTGTGCGTGCTCGCCGTCGCGGCCTTGACCGCCGGACTGTCGAGCGCGCGGGCGGACACCCCGTGGCAGAAGACCCACTCGTGGCGGGAACAGGTGAACAATCGCCTGCATTTCCAGAACGCGCGGATTCACCGCCAGGTCGCCGAAGGCGAATTGACGCGCGCCCAGGCGCATCGCTTGCATGCCCGGGACCGCAGCGTGCGGATGCAGGAGCGACGGATGGCCGCGCGCGACGGCGGTCACATCACCCGGCGTGATCGAGCGATCCTGAACCGGCGCGAGAGTCGGATCAGCCGACGCATCGGTCATTGAGATCGGGCGCGCCGGCGCGGCGCACGTTAGCCCGCGCCGGCGCGATCCGCGACCGCGAGCGCCGCGACCCGCTCCTCCGGCACGGGGGCCGGCATCAGGGCGAGCGCCGCGAGGCTGATCAATCCCGAGGCGCTGAGGTACAGGCCGACCGCGGCGAGACCATGACGGGACGCGAGCCAGGTCGCCGCGTAGGGTGTGAGCGACGCGCCGACGATTCCCGCGAGGTTGAAGGTGATCGAGACGCCGGTGTATCGAACCGGTGTCGGGAAGACCTCCGCGAGCGCGGTGCCGAGCGGACCGTAGCTGAACCCCATCAATGCCAGCCCGATCGACAGTGCGACCAGGGCGCCGCGCGGCCCGGCGGCGAACATCGGCGCGAATGCGACCCCGAACGCGATCACGCCGAGCGTCGCGACGATGATCATCCAGCGGCTGCCGCGCACCGTCGCGAGACGCGCCGACAGCGGGATGCACAATCCGAACAGCACGATCCCGATCATCTGCAGACCGAGGAATTCCGATTTCGGATAGTGCAGCCGGCTCGTGCCCCAGCTGAGCGCGAACACGGTCATCAGATAGAAAACGACGAAGGTCGAGGTCGCCGCGAAGGTACCGACGATCACCGCACGCGCGTGACGCGCGAACACCGACCACATCGGGACTTTCACTCGCTCGCCCTGTTCGATCGCACGCCGGAACGCCGCGGTTTCCGCGAGCCGCAGGCGCACGTACAGCCCGACGAACACGAGCACGGCGCTGAGCAGGAACGGGATCCGCCAAGCCCACGCGAGGAACGCGCGATCGCCGAGCACGCGGGTGAGCGCGAGGAACACCGAGGTCGAGCAGATGAACCCGATCGGCGCGCCGAGCTGCGGGAACATCCCGTACCACGCCCGCCGGCCCGGAGGCGCATTCTCGATCGCGAGCAGCACCGCGCCACCCCACTCGCCACCGAGCCCGATGCCTTGCCCAAGCCGGCAGAGCGCGAGCCCGAGCGGCGCGAGCACACCGATCGACGCGTAGGTCGGCAGCAGTCCGATCGCCACGGTCGATACGCCCATCGTCAACAGCGCCGCGACCAGCGTCGCCTTGCGCCCGATCCGGTCGCCGAAGTGCCCGAACAATGCCGAGCCCACGGGTCGCGCGAAGAACGCGAGCGCGAACGTCGCGAGCGACTCGAGCGTCGCGGACGTCGCGTCGCTCGCCGGGAAGAACAGCGCGGGGAACACGAGCACCGCCGCCGTCGCGTAGATGTAGAAATCGAAGAACTCGATCGTCGTGCCGGCGAGGCTCGCGACGAGCACGCGCGCCGCCGAGTTGCCTGCCGGCGCATCGCTCCCGCTGTCGTTCATGGTGTCGCTCATCCCCCGAAGGCAGTCGGTCGGAATTCTGGCATCTCTCGCGCCGTGCACGCCAACCGGCGTCAGCGGTCCGCCGTCAGGCGCTCGATCGCCTCGCGCCACAACGCCTCGGTCGCCGCGGCGAGCACCCGGCCATCCGACCCGAGGTCGAGCGGCTGACCACGCCAGTCGCTGATCCGGCCGCCCGCCCCCTCGATCACCGGGATCAGGGCCATGAAATCATGCGGTTTGAGGCGCGATTCGATCACGAGGTCGCAATGTCCGGATGCGAGCAGGCCGTAGAGATAGCAATCGCCGCCGAAACGACGCAGCGCACACCGCACCGCGACCCGCTCGTAACCGGCACGATCCGCCGGATCGAACAGGTCCGCGGAGGTGGTGTAGAGCACCGCCCGTTCGAGCGCGCGGCAGGCGCTCGCCGAGGCCGGCTCGCCGTTGAGCCGCGTCGCATGCCCCGCCGCGCCGATCCAGCGCTCGCCGAGGATCGGCGCTTCGATCACGCCGAGCACGGGACGGCCGCCGCGCAGCAGCGCGATCAGCGAACCGAACAGCGGAAAGCCGGTGACGAAGCTCTTCGTGCCGTCGATCGGATCGAGGATCCAGGTGAACTCACCGTCGCGATCGCCTTCGACGCCGTACTCCTCGCCGCGAATCGCGTGCGTCGGGAACCGCGCGCGGATCATGCGTCGCATCTCGGTCTCGATCGCGCGATCGACCGTGGTGACCGGGCTCCCGTCGGCCTTGAGCTCGACCGCGAGCGCGGTCCGGAACGACGCCCGCGCGAGACCCCGCGCGACCTCGGCGAGCCGCGCCGCCAGGTCGAGCGCCGCCGCGAGTTCCGCTGGTTCGCAACGATCCATGCGGACTCAGTGCACCGAAACGCCGCCGGCGCTCGTCCCGCGGAATATCTCCGCGACGTCGACGGCGTCGAAACGATAGGCGCGATTGCAGAAATCGCACCGCACTTCGACCTCGCCGCGCTCGGCGAGCACGGCGCGGGTCTCCTCCTCTCCGAGCGCGTGCAACATGTTGCCGACGCGCCCGCGCGAGCACCGGCACCGGAAATACACCGGGGCGGCGTCGAAGAGCCGCAGATCGTCCTCGTGGAACAGACGCCGCAGGATCTCCCGGTCGGCGAGTGAGCGCATCTCGGCGTGAGTCAAGGTGTCGCCGAGGAGCTGCGCCCGGCGCCACGCGTCCTCGAGGTCGTCTGCCTCGCCGGGCTCGACGCCCGGCGACCCCGGCAACTTCTGCAGCAGCATGCCGGAAGCGCCGTTTTCGTCGGCGAACAGCCACAGGCGCGTCGGCAACTGCTCGGAATTCTCGAAGTAGCCCTGCAGGCTGTCCGCGAGCCGCGCGCCGCCGATCGGTACGACGCCCTGGTAACGGCGGCTCTGGTCCTCGCTCTCCAGGGTGACCGTCAGGTGGCCGGCGCCGACGAGCGCGTCGAGGCGCGGGGCGGTCCCCGGGTCCGCGCGACGCGCATCCCCACCAATCGCATCCCCACCAAGCGCCTCCTCGAAACGCGCGAGTCCGCGCACGCCGAAGCCGCTGGTGCATTGCGCGAGCAGCAGCGGCATCGGTCCGTCGCCCTGCAGCTGCAGTGACAGGACGCCGTCGAACTTGATCGTACCGGCGAGCAGGAGCGTCGCAGCAACGGCCTCGCCGAGCGCATCCCGCACCGGCACCGGATAGTCGCGGTGCTCGATCAACGCGCGCCACGCGGCATCGACGCGCACCAGGTGCCCACGGATCGGGTAGCGTTCGAACAGGAAGCGGCGCAGTCCGTCGCGATCGCGCATCGTCTAGCCGCCGCCGAGTTTCGCCTTCAGCAGGTCGTTGAGCTGGGCCGGATTCGCTTTGCCGGCCGTCGCCTTCATCACCTGGCCGACGAAGAACCCGAACAGCTTGTCCTTGCCGGCACGGTAGTCGGCGAGCTGCTTCGGATTGGCGGCGACGACCTCGTCGATCGCCTTCGCGATCGCGCCGACGTCGGTGATCTGCCGCAGACCCTTTGCCTCGATGATCGCGTCGGCGTCGCGGCCTTCCGACCACATCGCCTCGAAGACCTCTTTCGCGATCTTGCCGGAGATCGTGCCGTCGACGATGCGTTCCAGCAGGCCGCCGAGCGCCGGCGGAGCGACACGCGACGCGTCGATCTCCAGGTTCTCACGGTTCAGCGCCGAGGACAGTTCGCCCATCACCCAGTTCGCGGCGAGCTTCGCGTGCGCGGCGCCGACGCGCGCGACCACCGCTTCGAAATAGGCACCGGTCTCGCGGCTCGCGGACAGCACGCCGGCGTCGTAGCGCGACAGCTGGTAGTCCGACGCGAAGCGCGCGGCCTTCTGGTCCGGCAGTTCCGGCAGGCTCGCGCGCACCGACTCGATGAACGCGCGGTCGATCGCGAGCGGCAACAGGTCCGGATCGGGAAAATACCGGTAGTCGTTCGCCTCCTCCTTCGAGCGCATCGAACGGGTCTCGTCCCGGTCCGAATCGTACAACCGGGTCTCCTGCACCACGGTGCCCCCGTTTTCGATGAGTTCGATCTGCCGGGCGACCTCGTGCTGGATCGCCTTCTCGACGAAGCGGAACGAATTGAGATTCTTGATCTCCGCACGCGTCCCGAACTTCTCGGACCCCCGCGGCCGCACCGACACGTTCGCGTCGCAGCGAAACGACCCCTCCTGCATGTTGCCGTCGCAGATCTCGAGGTAGCGCACGAGCGTGTGCACCTTCTTCATGTACGCGACCGCTTCCTTCGCCGAGCGCATGTCGGGCTCCGAGACGATCTCGAGCAGCGGCGTACCCGCCCGGTTGAGGTCGATCCCGGTCGCGTTCGCGAGCCCCTCGTGCAGCGACTTGCCCGCATCCTCCTCCAGGTGGGCGCGGGTGATCCCGATCCGCTGGGTCGTGCCGTCGTCGAGCACGATCTCGAGCGCGCCCCGTCCGACGATCGGCAGCTCGTATTGGCTGATCTGGTAGCCCTTCGGCAGATCCGGATAGAAGTAGTTCTTGCGCGCGAAGATCGACCGCTCGGCGATCTGCGCGCCGATCGCGAGCCCGAATTTCACCGCCATGCGCACCGCCTCGGCGTTCAATACCGGCAATACGCCGGGGTACGCCAGATCGACCAGGCACGCCTGGGTATTCGGCGCAGCGCCGTAGGCGGTCGCGGCCCCGGAGAAGATCTTCGACCGGGTCGCGAGCTGCGCGTGGATCTCGAGCCCGATGACGACTTCCCAATCCTTCATCATGCGTATCCCGGTGCGGCGCGATCGTGCCAGTCGGTCGCGAGTTGATAGCGATGCACGGCGTTCAGCAACCGACCTTCCGAGAAAGGCGGGCCGATCAGCTGCACGCCCATCGGCAGCCCTTCGACGAAACCGCACGGCGCCGAGATCGCCGGCAGCCCCGCGAGATTCGCGCCGATCGTGTAGATGTCGTTCAGGTACATCGTGACCGGGTCGTCGATCTTCGCGCCGATCCCGAACGCCGGTGTCGGCGTGGTCGGTCCGATCAGCAGATCGACCTGCTGGAACGCCGCACCGAACTCCCCGGCGATCAACTGGCGCACCTTCTGGGCCTTCAGGTAGTACGCGTCGAAGTACCCGGCCGAGAGCACATAGGTGCCGGTCATGATCCGGCGCTTGACCTCGGCGCCGAAGCCCTCGCCGCGCGACCGCTCGTACAGGTCCCGAAGATCCTTCGGGTCGGTGCATCGATAGCCGAAGCGCACGCCGTCGAAGCGCGAGAGGTTCGACGAGCATTCCGCGGGCGCGACCACGTAATAGGTCGGGACCGACAGCGGCAGACTGGGCAGGCTCACGGTCGTCGTCTTCGCGCCGAGCGAACGGAACACGTCGAGCGCGGCGGCGATCAGCGCCCCGTTGCGCGGTTCGAGCGCCTCCGAGAACTCCTTCACCAGTCCGATCCGCAGTCCCGCGAGCGGCCCATCGAGCGTCGCGGCGTAGTCGGGGACCGGCACATCGACGCTGGTCGAGTCCCGTGGATCGAAGCCGGCGATCGCACCGAGCGCGATCGCGGCATCCGCCGCGGAGCGGGCGAACACGCCCGCCTGGTCGAGACTGGACGCGAACGCGATCATCCCGTACCGGGAGACCCGCCCGTAGGTCGGCTTGATCCCGGTGATGCCGCTCAGGGCCGCCGGCTGGCGGATCGACCCCCCGGTATCGGTGCCGGTCGAGAACGGCGCGAGCCGCGCCGCGACGGCGGCGGCCGATCCGCCCGAAGACCCGCCGGGGACCTTGTCGAGATCCCAGGGATTGTGGACCGGCCCGTAGAAGCTCGTCTCGTTCGAGGAGCCCATCGCGAACTCATCCATGTTCGCCTTGCCGAGCATCACGGCACCCGCCGCCTTCAGCCGCGCGACCACGGTCGCGTCGTACGGGGCGACGAAGTTGTCGAGCATCCGCGACCCGCAGCTGGTGCGAACGCCGTCGGTGCAGAAAATATCCTTGTGGATGAGCGGGATGCCGAGCAGCGGCCCCCGCTCTCCGGCGGCGCGTCGGCGATCGGCGACAGCCGCCTCCGCGAGCGCCCGCTCCGCGGTGACCGTGATCAGCGCGTTCAGCGCGCCGTTGAGGGCACCGATCCGTTCGAGGAAATGCCGGGTGAGCTCCACGCTCGAGAGCTCGCGGCGCTCGAGCGCGTTCGCGAGCTCGGCGATCGACCGGGCGTGCCAGGTCATTCGATCACCTTCGGCACGAGGTACAGGCCCGCCTGGACCGCGGCGGCGTTGCGCTGGAATTTCTCGTGGTCGTCGCCTTCGCTGACCTCGTCGGCGCGCAGCCGCTGGGTGAGGCCCTCCAGCGGATGCGCCATCGGCGTGACCCCGTCGGTCTCGGCGCGGGCGAGCTGATCGACGAATTCGACGATCTTCGACAGGCTGGATGCGTAGACCGGCTTTTCCTGGTCGGTGATGCCCAGGCGCGCGAGATGCGCGATCTTTTCGACGTCTCGACTCGTGAGGCTCATCGGGAGGGACCTAAGGTGCGGGCCGAATACTCGAAAAATATGGGATCGAGAATCATACACGTCGCCTTGCTGAAAGTCGTCTCGGTTGTTAAATTAGCCCAACTGTTTTCACCCTCCCTTTTCGGCAATCAAACTCCGTATGTTCAAACGTCTCAGGGGTTATTTTTCCAATGACCTCTCCATCGATCTCGGCACCGCGAACACGCTGATCTACGTCCGCGAGCGCGGGATCGTGCTGAACGAACCCTCGGTCGTCGCGGTCCAGAACGAACCGACGCGCGGTGGCAAGGTCATCGTCGCAGTCGGGGTCGAGGCGAAGAACATGCTCGGTCGCACGCCGGGCCACATCACCGCGGTCCGCCCGATGAAGGACGGCGTGATCGCGGACTTCACGTACACCGAGAAGATGCTGCAGTACTTCATCAAGAAGGTGCACGGGAACCGCTTCTTGAGTCCGAGCCCGCGCGTGCTGGTATGCGTGCCGTTCGGGTCGACCCAGGTCGAACGGCGCGCGATCAAGGAATCCGCCGAAGGGGCCGGTGCTCGCAGCGTCGACATCGTGCCGGAGCCGATGGCGGCCGCGGTCGGCGCGGGATTGCCCGTCCAGGAAGCCCGGGGTTCGATGGTGCTCGACATCGGCGGCGGCACGTCCGAGGTCGCGGTGATCTCGTTGAACGGCATCGTGTATGCATCGAGCGTGCGCATCGGCGGCGACAAGTTCGACGAGGCGATCACGAATTACGTGCGTCGCAACTACGGGATCCTGATCGGCGAGGCGACCGCGGAGCGCATCAAGCTCGAGATCGGCTCGGCCTACCCCGGCCAGCAGGTCCGCGAGATCTCGGTGAAGGGGCGCAATCTCTCCGAGGGCGTCCCGCGAAGCTTCACCCTGAATTCGAACGAAATCCTCGAGGCCCTGCAGGAGCCCCTGCAGGGGATCGTCGGCGCGGTCAAACAGGCGCTCGAGCAGACGCCGCCCGAACTCGGTGCCGACGTCGCAGAACGCGGCATCGTGCTCACGGGCGGCGGCGCGCTCCTGCGCGACGTCGACAAGCTGCTGATGGAGGAAACCGGCCTCCCGGTCGTGGTCGCCGACGATCCCTTGACCTGCGTTGCCCGCGGCGGCGGACGCATCCTCGAGCTGACCGAGCAGCACGGCCCCGGGATCTTCGGACTGGAGTGATGTCGGCGACAGGGGAGTGCGCCCGTGGTCGCGTTTCGTAGTCACGAACCCGCGGGGCGCAGCTCCGGGCTGCTGCTGCGCAGCGTGCTGTACACGCTGCTCGCACTGGGCCTGATCGTCCTCGACAAGCGCTACGACCAACTGGGCAAGATCCGCCGGGCGCTCTCGGTCGTGGCGTATCCGCTCGAGCTCGGCGTCGCGAGCCCGTTCCGTGGCTGGGCCTGGTTGCGCCAGAGCGTCACGACCCGCGACACGTTGCGCGCCGAGAATGCGCGCTTGCGCGCGAAACTCCTCGACGAACGCTACCGCCTGCAACGCTATGCGGCACTGGAAGCGGAGAACGCGGAATTGCGCGGCTTGCGCACGAGTACCGCCGGCGTCGAGACGCGCCCGCTCGTCGCCGACATCATGGACGTCGACATCGACGCCTTTCGCGAGCGGGTGCTCATCGACAAGGGGGCCGCGGATGGCGTTCGGGTCGGTCAGGCGGTGCTCGATGCCCACGGCGTCTTCGGACAGGTCGAGAGCGTCGGCGAACGTACCAGCGACCTGCTGATGCTGAGCGACGCGACCAGCGCGATCCCCGTGATGATCAATCGCACCGGCCTGCGAACGATCGCGGTCGGTACCGGCGACCTCGGGCGCTTGAAACTCCCGTACCTGCCGACGACCGCCGATGTGGTCAAGGGCGATCTCCTGGTGACGTCCGGGCTCGGCAGCGTGTATCCGGAGGGCTACCCCGTCGGCACCGTCGTCGACGTGAAGATCGATACCGTGCGGTCGCTCGCCGACGTCGACGTGCGCACCGCGGCGAAGCTCGACAGTTCCCGCGAATTGCTGATCGTCCGCTCGAAGCCGCGCCCGCCGGCACCACCGGCGCCAACCCCGCCCGCGACCGGTGCCAACGGCTCGACGCCGGCCACCCCGGCGAAGCACCGGCCGGCCACCCCGGCGAAGCACCGATGAACCGCGACCGGCCGGTCCCACGGATGCCGGTGCTGCTGTCGGCACTGGTCGCGCTCACGCTCGCGATCGTGCCGCTGCCGGGCGTCGTCGACCGGTTGCGGCCGGACTTCCTGGTGCTCGTGGTGTACTACTGGTCGATCGAGGCGCCGAGCGCGGGCGGCTTGACCCTGGCATTCGTCGCGGGTCTCGCGATCGACGTGAGCCGCGGCGTCGTGCTCGGCGAACATGCGCTCGCGCTCACCCTGACCGCCGCCTGGGCGATGCACCTGCGCTTGCGGATCCGGGTCTTCTCGATTCCGAAGCAGGCCTTGACGATCTTCGGATTGCTCGCGACCTACCAGTTCATCCTGTTCTGGATCGACGGGGCGACCGGATACCCGGTCACCGACTGGTCCCGCTGGCTCGGGCCGTTCATCGGCGCGGCGATCTGGCCACTGGTCGTTGCGACCCTGCGCCGCCTGCATGAGCGCTGAGCGCACCGGGAGCGCATAGGTGTTCCGGCGCGTGCGCATCAAGGATCACTGGGGCGAGAGGCGGGTATTCACGATCCGCAGCATCGTCGCGGGCATCGTCGTCGCGGTCCTGCTGTTGACCGTGGCCGCGCGACTCTTCTATCTCCAGGTCGTCCGGTACACCTACTACACGGATCTCTCGCAGGGCAATCGTGTCCGGGTCGAGCCGATCCCGCCCGCCCGCGGCCTGATCCTCGATCGTCGCGGCGTGATCCTCGCGGACAACATGCCCGCCTATCAGCTCGAGGTGGAGCGCGATCAGGTCGGTTCCCTCGAGCAGCTGCGCGCGAGCCTCGCGCGGCTCGCGCAGCTCGGTCTGCTGGACCCGGGCGACTTGCCGCACATCCTGCAAACCGTCCTGTCGCACCGTCCATACGAGAGCGTGCCGATCAAGCTCGCGCTCACCGACCAGGAAATGGCGATCTTCGCGTTGCATCGCTTCGAATTCGACGGCATCGACGTGCATACGCGGTTGTCGCGCAACTACCCGTTCGGGCCGCTCACCGCGCAGGCGATCGGCTACGTCGGTGCGATCGGACCCCGCGACCTCGAGCACATCGATCCGACGCTCTACGCCGGCACGACCCTGATCGGGAAGCTCGGCCTCGAACGCACCTACGAGAGCACCTTGCACGGGAAGCCCGGCTTCCGCGAAGTCCTGGTCAACGCCGCCGGCCGCCCGGTCACCCGGGAGGGGCCGTACCGGCCGAAACTGAAGACGAAGCTCCCGGTTGCCGGATCCGATCTGATCCTGAGCCTCGACCTGCGGGTGCAGCGCGTGGCCCAGGAAGCGCTGCAGGGCTTGCGCGGCGCGGTCGTCGCGATCGATCCCCGCAATGGGGACGTGATCGCGCTCGCGAGCTCACCATCGTTCGATCCGAACGAATTCGCGCGCGGTCTCACGTTCAAGGAGTATCGCGCGCTGCTCGACGACCCGAACAAGCCGATGCTGAATCGGGCCCTGCAAGGGGCGTATCCACCGGGGTCGACCGCGAAGCCGTACTACGCGCTCGCCGCGCTGCACTACGGGGTGATCACGCCGGACGAACAGATCTTCTGCCCGGGCTATTTTCACCTGCCGGGCAGTTCCCACCTCTACCACTGCTGGAAGCACGGCGGGCACGGCGAGATCTCGATGCGACGGGCGATCGCCCAATCCTGCGACGTATACTTCTACAACGTCGCGAACCGCCTCGGCATCGATCGCATGCACCACTTCCTGAGCCAGTTCGGTTTCGGCAAGCCGACCGGCATCGACATCCCGGGCGAGGCATCCGGGCTGATGCCCTCGCCGGAATGGAAGCGCCATGCGTTCAAGAATCCGGCGGATCAGGTCTGGTTCCCGGGCGAAACGCTGATCGTCGGCATCGGCCAGGGCTACATGCTCGCGACGCCACTGCAGCTGGCGCATGCGGTCGCGACGATCGCCGCGCGCGGCCGCTCGTTCGTCCCGCGCCTCGTGATCGGGATCCGCCCGCCCGGGGCGAAGCACATGATCCCGTTGCCGCCGATCCCGGAACCGAGGGTGCGCGGGATCACGCCTGCGCAGTGGGAGGTCGTCGACGAAGGCATGGAAGACGCGACCAAGCCCGGCGGCACGGCCTGGCAGATCGGGCAGAACGCGCCGTATCAGATCGCCGCGAAGACCGGTACGGCCCAGGTGTTCTCGCTGCGCAAGAATGAACGGTACAACGAGAAGACGATCAATGCGGATCTGCGCGACAACGCGCTGTTCATTTCGTTCGCGCCGGCGGATGATCCGAAGCTGGCGGTCGCGGTGATGGTCGAGCACGCGACCGGCGAAGGCGGCCAGGTCGCCGCACCGATCGCCCGCAAGGTGTTCGACGCGTATTTGCTGCCGCCGCCGACCACCGCGCGATCGACCACCGCGCGATCGACCACCGCGCGATCGACCACCGCGCGATCGACCACCGCGCGGCCGGCGACCGCGGTACCCGCGGCACCGACCCGGCCGATGCCGCGGCCGGCCGACCGGACCGGCGCCGCGCGCGGTGAACGCCGACCGGAACACGGGATGGTCGGGACGCGATGATCCTCGATGAACTCTCGCCGTCGCGAGCGAGGCGCACGCTGAGCGCCGGAACGCGCGCGTTACGCGCGTTGCGGCTCGACGGTCCGCTGACGGGCGTGCTCGCGCTGATCCTGTGCATCGGCGTGCTCGTGGTCTACAGCGCCTCCGGCCAGAACGTCCGGATGGTGGAACGGCAACTCGGCAACATCGTGGTCGCGGTCACCGCGTTGGTGCTGCTCGCGCGCTTCTCCACGCCGCAGTACCTGCGTTTGTTCGCGCCGCTCGCCTACGCGCTCGGGGTGCTGCTGCTGATCGTCGTCGATGTGACCGGCCACGTCGGCAAGGGCGCACAGCGCTGGCTCGACCTCGGCTTCATGCGCTTCCAGCCGTCGGAGATCATGAAGCTCGCCGTCCCGATGATCTGCGCGTGGTACATGCACGACCGGCCGCTGCCGCCCTCGTTCAGGGACCTCGTGGCGATGGCCGTGTTCATCGCGATCCCGACGGCACTCGTCGTCGCGCAGCCGGACCTCGGTACCGCGCTGTTGATCGCCGCGTCGGGACTGATCGTGATGCTGCTCGCGGGGCTCCCGGTATCGATCATCCTGCTGTCGATCCCGGTGCTCGCGCTCGCCGCCTGGGGAGGCTGGCATTTCGTGCACGCGTACCAGCGCGAGCGGATCCTGACGTTCCTCAATCCCATGAGCGACCGCCTGGGCGCCGGCTATCACATCATCCAGTCGCAGATCGCGATCGGCTCGGGCGGCGTGTTCGGCAAGGGCTACATGCACGGCAGCCAGGCGCAGCTCGATTTCCTGCCCGAGAGTTCGACCGACTTCATCTTCTCGGTGATCGGCGAGGAATTCGGGCTGCTCGGCCAGTTGTCGGTCCTGGGACTGTACGCGTTCGTGATCGGCCGCTCGCTGTATCTGGCGATGCAGGGACAGGACACGTTCGCCAGGCTCACCGGAGGCGCGATCGCGCTCAGCTTCTTCGTGTACGTGTTCGTGAACGCCGGAATGGTCAGCGGGATCGTGCCGGTCGTCGGCGTCCCGCTCCCCCTGGTGAGCTATGGCGGGACCTCGATGGTGACAATCCTGGCGGGATTCGGCATCCTGATGTCGCTGCACTCGCATCGCAAACTGGTCGGATCCTGAACGTTGCGCTACGGGCACCGCCTTTGCGTCTCGTTGATCGCCGCCGGGTCGTTACTCGCGGCTGCGAGCGGCGCCTCGGCGCTCGACACGCACCAACCGGCGGTCGCGAGGTTCATCGAGCGGATGGTCGCGCACGACGGCTATGATCCGCGGACGCTGCGCCGGATCCTCGGCGCGGCGCGGCTCGAGCCCTCGATCGTCGCCGCCATGGAGCGACCCGCCGAGAAGGTGCTCCCGTGGTATCGCTACCGCCCGATCTTCGTGAACGAACGGCGGATCCAGGAAGGCGTCGACTTCTGGCTCGCTCATCGTCGCGAGCTGCGACGTGCCAGCGAGCGCACCGGGGTCGCACCGCAATACCTCGTCGCGATCCTCGGCGTCGAAACCTATTACGGCCGTCTGACCGGCGGATACCGGGTGATCGATGCGCTCGCGACGCTGTCGTTCGACTACCCGCCGCGCGCGGCGTTCTTCCGCCGGCAGCTCGAACAATTCCTGCTGCTCGCGCGCGACCACGACTTCGACCCACTCGAGGTCAGGGGATCCTATGCCGGCGCGATGGGCGCGCCGCAGTTCATGCCCTCGACGTACCGGCGCTTCGGGATCGACGCGACGGTCGACGGCCGCGTCGACCTGTGGTCCGACTGGCCGGACGTGTTCGACAGCATCGGCTATTACCTTCGCGAGAACGGCTGGGTCACCGGCGGCGCCGTGCTGCGTGATGCCGTGGTCGACGCAGACGCCCCGGCGCCGGTGCCAGCGAGCTCGCTCGGTCCGCCGACGACGGTCGGTGCGTTGCGCGCCGCCGGCATTCGCATCGCCGATGCGCCAGGACCCGGCAGCCGTGCCTGGCTGGTTCCGGCCGAGCAGCCGCAGGGTCTAAAGTGGCGCGTGGGATTCGAGAATTTCTACGCGATCACCCGATACAACCGCAGCCCCCTGTACGCGATGGCGGTCCACGATCTCGCGCTCGCGCTGCGGCAGCGGATCCCGGCAGCGCCGGCAGCGCCAACGGCGTCCGCCGCGCTCGGGGGCTCGCGATGATCGCTCCGCGCGAGATCGGACGGCGGCTGCGGACCGGCCTTGCGATCACGACCGCGGTCGGGCTCGCCGCATGCCACGGCTTGGCGCCCGAGCGCCCGTCGCCGCCGACCCGGATCGTGCCGCCGCTGCCGCCGAGCGACGTGCTGTCGATACCGAATGCCGTACCGCGGGTCGAGCCGCGGTCGGCCTACGGCAATCCGCCGTTCTACGACGTGTTCGGCAAGCGCTATTTCGTCCGCCAGCACTGCGGCGGCTACGACAAGCGCGGCGTCGCCTCCTGGTACGGACCGGGGTTCTACGAGGACGAAACCTCGACCCACGAGCCCTACGACATGTATGCGATGACCGCGGCGCACCGCACGCTGCCGTTGCCGTGCTTCGTGCGGGTGACGAACCTGGAGAACGGCCGCAGCGTAATCGTTCGAGTCAATGACCGCGGACCGTTCGTGAAGAACCGCATCATCGACCTGTCGTACACCGCCGCCGCGAAACTCGGAATGCTGCGCACCGGCACCGCGATGGTCGAGGTGCAGTCGATCGACCCGCGTGCGCCGACCGCGCCGACCGCGATGGCTGCGCCAGCTGCGACGACCGCATCGGCACGGTCGGCCGTGTCGATGTCGCCCGGCGCGGCGCCTTCCACGCCCGCCCTGTACATCCAGACCGGTGCGTTCGCCGACCCGGCGAACGCCGAGCGACTGCTCGTGAAACTGCACGCCAACGGGTATCGGAACGCGTTCGTGCGCGACGCGGTGGTCGGCGGCCGACGCCTCTACCGCGTCCGGATCGGACCGGTGCACAGCGTCGACGATTACGACCGGATCGTCGACGGGCTCGAGCGCATCGGCGTGAACGGCGCGCGCCTCGCGCCGAATTGATCAGGTATGCGGAACTAACGCGCGCCGCGCAGCGTCGTTACACTACTGGGACGTCCACGCGCCCATCACCGAGGGAATCGAAGACCATGTATCGCTCCATTGTGGCCCTGTGCGCCCTGCTCGGCCTCGCGGCCGGCCCCTGTTTCGCCGACATCCCGATCCCGAGCCCGCCGAACATCGACGCGACGGCCTACATCCTGGTCGACTACCACACCGGCAAGGTGCTCGCCGCGAAGAATGCGATGGACGAACTCCCGATGGCGAGCCTCACGAAGCTGATGACGACCTACATCGTGTTCGAGGAGCTGGCCTCCGGGAAACTCAAGCTCGACGAACCGGTGACGATCAGCGAGCACGCGTGGCGGCAGGGTGGTTCGCGCACCTTCGTGCAGGTCGGCACGCAGGTCCCGGTTCGCTCGCTGATCCTCGGCATGGTCGTCCAGTCCGGCAACGATGCGACCGTCGCGCTCGCCGAGCGCATTGCGGGGACCGAAGACGCGTTCGTGCAGATGATGAACGCGACCGCGCAGCGCCTCGGCCTGACCCATACCCACTACGTCGACGCCACCGGATTGCCGCAACCGGGCCATTACACCACGGCACGCGACCTGTCGCTGCTCACGGCGGCGTTGATCCGCGACTTCCCGCAGTACTACCACTACTTCTCGGTGAAGCAGTTCGAGTACAACCACATCATGCAGCAGAACCGCAACGGCCTGCTGAACACCGATCCCGGGGTGGACGGGCTGAAGACCGGTCACACGGACGCGGCCGGGTACTGCCTGGTCGCCTCGCAACATCGTCACGGGATGCGTTTGATCTCGGTCGTGCTCGGTGGACAGACCTTCACGGGTCGCGAGAGCTCGAGCGCCGCGCTGCTGAACTACGGCTTCTCGTTCTACGACACGAAGCTCGTCGCGAAGGCACGCGCGCCGCTCGCGAACGCGACGGTCTGGAAGGCGCAGAATCCGGCGGTGCCGGTCGGAATCGACCACGATCTGTACGTGACGATTCCGCGCGACGACGACAACGCGCTGCGGACTTCGGTGCAGATCGCACCGCGGCTGATGGGTCCGTTGACGCCGCAGTCGACGATCGGGCAGTTGGTCGTGACCGACCGCGGCAAGACCATCGCAACCGCGCCGCTCCATCCGCTGGTCGCGGACGGCGCCGGCACCTGGTGGCGCGACCTGGTCGACACCGTGCGGCTGTGGCTCTCCTGAGCGCGACCGGCGATGCCCCTGCCGATTGCCTATCTGAACGGCGAATACCTGCCGCTCGCGGACGCGCGGGTCTCGCCGCTCGACCGCGGGTTCCTGTTCGCGGATTCCGTCTACGAGGTGCTGCCGGTCTATCGCGGCCGACCCTTCCGCGTTCGCGAGCACTTCGACCGCCTCGCACGCAGTCTTGCCGAGATCCGGCTGCCGGTGCCGAAGTCGCACGCCGAGTGGGCGGAGATCTGCGTCGAATTGACGCGCCGCAACGGCGGCGGTGACCTCTACCTGTACGTCCAGGTCACGCGCGGCGCCGAGTTCGGACGCAATCACGCGTGGCCGGACGGGCTCGTGCCGACGGTATTCGCGTTCGCGACCGCGCTCGAGCCGCCGCCGCCGCAATGGCTCGAGCGCGGCGTCGCCGCCGTGACCGCCGACGACCTGCGCTGGGCGCGCCGCGACATCAAGACGACCGCGCTGCTCGCGAACGTGCTGCTCAAGAAGCGCTCCGCCGACGTCGGCGCGTACGAAACGGTGCTGCTCGAAGACGGTCACTTGACGGAAGGGTCGTCGACGACCGTGCACGTGATCGAGCACGGCGTGATCCGTACGCCCCCGAACGGCCACGAGATCCTGCCGGGTACCACGCGCGACGTGGTGATGCTGCTCGCCTCGCGCCTCGGGATCCCGACCGGGGCGCAACCGATCAGCGAAGCGCGCCTGCGCGGGGCCGAGGAGATCTGGCTCGCGTTCTCGACGCGCGGCCTGCTGCCGGTCACGACCCTCGACGGCGCGCCGGTCGGCGCCGGACGGCCCGGTCCGCTGTTCCGGCGAATGCACGCGGCCTTCGATGCGTACGTCGGCGAGCTCGCCGGGACGCCGCCGCTGTGAGCGATCCGCTGGCCGACGCGTTTCCGTGTGATTTTCCGATCAAGGTGCTCGGTCGGCGCGATGCGGGATTCGAGCGGACGGCGACCGAGATCATCGAGCGCCACGCGGGCCCGGTCGAGCCCCATCGTCTGAGCGTCCGCTCGAGCAAGGACGGGAATTTCGTCGCGCTCACGGTCACGGTCGTGGCGCGCAGTCGCGCTCAGCTCGACGAGCTCTACCGTGAGCTCTCCGCCTGTGAGGCCGTATTGATGGCGTTGTAGGCGCTGCGCCGGGGTGCAAGCGCATCGATCAGCCGGGTCGCGATCGCCTCGCCCGCCGGCCCGACGTCGATCGCGGCGCCGAGATCGGCGAACCGCGTGACCGCGAGGCCCGGATAACCGCACACGTCGATCCGGCGGAACGGGTCGAGATCGACCGACACGTTCACGCTCAGGCCGTGGTAGCTCGCGCCGCGGCGCACCCGCAAACCGACGCTCGCGAGCTTCGCGCCCCGGACATAGACCCCGGGCGCCTCGCGGCGTCCCGCCGCCTCGATCCCGAATTGCGCCGCGTAGCCGACGACCGACTCCTCGAGCGCGACCACGAGTTCGCGGATCCCGAGCCGCAATCGTCGCAGATCGAGCAGCGGATACAGCACGAGCTGGCCGGGGCCGTGATACGTCACCTGACCACCGCGATCGACCTGCACCACGGGGATCCTCCCGGGATCGCGCAGGTGCTCGCGCCTCCCGTTCATGCCGAGCGTGAACACCGGTGGGTGCTCGAGCAGCCAGATCTCGTCGCGCGTACGCGCGTCGCGCGCGTCGGTGAATTGCTGCATTTCCCGCCACGTGGGCTCGTACTCGACGAGGCCCAGTCGGCGGATCCGCGGCGGTTCGATCATCGCTCCAGGCTGCGGTTGTCGAGTCCGGCGTTGTCGCGCGCGAGCGCCCGCTCCGCGCGATAGCTCGACCGCACGAGCGGGCCCGACACGCACTCGAGGAAGCCGAGTTCCAGCGCTTGCGCACGGTAGGCGTCGAACTCGCGCGGCGTCACGAAACGCTCGACCGGCAGGTGATTCGCGGTCGGCCGCAGGTACTGCCCGAGCGTGAGCACGTCGACTGCGGCCGCCCGCAGGTCGCGCATCGTCGTCGCGATCTCCGCGTCGCTCTCCCCGAGACCGAGCATCAGGCTCGTCTTCGTCAGCGTCTGCGGCCGGTACGATTTCGCGTGCGCGAGCACCGCGATCGTCTGCGCGTAGCCCGCCCGCGGGTCGCGCACCGGATGCGTCAAGCGCTCGACGGTCTCGACGTTCTGCGCGAACACCTCGAGCTCGGCGTCGAGCACCGTTTCCACGTCCCGCAGCCGCCCGCTAAAGTCCGGCGTCAGCGCTTCGACCGCGATCCCCGGGTTGCGCCGCTTGATCGCGCGAATCGTCGCCGCGTAATGCGCGGCACCGCCGTCCGGCAGGTCGTCGCGATCCACGGAGGTGAGCACGACGTAGCGCAAGCCCATGAGCTCGACCGAGCGGGCCGCGTTGTCCGGCTCCTGCGGGTCGAGCCAGCCTCGTGGGTTGCCGGTGTCGACGGAGCAGAATCGGCAGGCTCGCGTGCACACCGAGCCCATCAGCATGATCGTCGCGGTTCCCGCGTTCCAGCACTCGCCGACGTTCGGGCATTTCGCCTCCTCGCAGACGGTGCTGAGGCCATGCTGGTGGACGATGCGCCGGACTTGCGTGAAACGGTCGCCGGCCGGCATGCGCGCGCGCAGCCACGGCGGCTTGCGCGCGGCCGCGCCCGGCGTGGTGGCGTTCGCCGGCTTGATCCCGTCCTTGATCGCGCTGAATCCGTGCGCGGTCAGGTACTTGTCGCCGCTCGCGACCGGCCGCGCGACCGCTCGCGCAGGCGCATCGGCCGCCTCGATCGGGATGCCCTTGAATTCCGCCATGGACTCATTGTAGCCGATCGCCCGAATTGAGCGCCCGCAGGCGCTCCGGCGTACCGACGTCCTCCCAGATTCCGCGGTAGATCTCCGCCGTGCATCGCTTCGCGGTCATCGCCTCGACGAGCACGGGTCGCAGCGCCCGCACCCCATCGGTGAACCCCGCGAACAGCGCCGCGCGGTAGACCGCGATCCCGGCGAACGTGAACCGCCGCGGCGCATCGGCGATCGCATGCGTCCCGTCGATGCCGAAGTCGCCGTGCGGATGCTGCGGCGGGTTCGGCACCAGCACGAGATGCGCATCCGTCTCCGCCGCGATCCCGAGACGGTCGAACGGATAGTCGCTGAACACGTCCGCATTCACCACCGCGAACGGCCCCGGCACGAGCGTCGGCAGCGCACGCACGATGCCGCCCGCGGTCTCGAGTGCCCGCGGCGCCTCGTCGCTGTATCGGATCTCGACACCGAACCGCGAGCCATCCCCGAGATGACGTCGAATGTCGGCGCCGAGCCAGGCCAGGTTCACGGTGATCGTACGGATTCCGGCGCCCGCGAGCGCGCGCACGTGGCGCTCGATCAACGGCATGCCGCGCACCTCGAGCAGCGGCTTCGGCGTCGCATCGGTCAGCGGCCGCATCCGCTCCCCGCGGCCGGCCGCGAGGATCATCGCCGTCCTCGGTCGTTCGAGACCGGCGGCGCTCACCCGAGCGCCCGCCGCTGCGCGGCGTCGAACGCGCTCGCGATCCGCTCATCGAGGAAATCCGCGAATTCCACCGTCTCGGGATACGCGCGCGCGGCCTCGCGCACGTAGCGGAGCACGCGGGGCAGGTCGTGAAGGTACTGCGGCTTGCCGTCGCGATAATGCAGGCGACTGAAGATCCCGAGCACCTTCAGGTGCCTCTGCAGCCCCATCAGGTCGAATCCGCGCAGGAACGCCGCATCGTCCGCGGGTACCGCGAAGCCCTGTTCGCGCAGCCGGTCGCGATGCGCGAGCGCCCAGTCGCGCACCCGCTCGGGCGGCAGCACGACGTAGCAATCCTTGAGCAGCGACACCAGATCGTAGGTCACCGGTCCCCGGACCGCATCCTGGAAATCGAGGATCCCCGGGTTGTCCACGTCCGCGACCATCAGATTGCGCGAGTGGTAATCGCGATGGACGAACGTCGTCGGCTGCTCGAGCGCACTGTCGACGAGCGCATCGAACAGCCGGTCGATCATCGCGCGCATCGGTGCATCGACCTCGAGGCCGAGATGCGTACCGAGGAACCACTGCGGGAACAGGCCCATCTCCCGCAGCAGCGCGTCGCGATCGTAGCCGGGCAAATGCTCGGCCGCGGCCGCGCGGCCCGCGACCTGCATCCTCAGCAGCGCCTCGAGCGCGTCCGCGTACAGCGCCGATGCCCGTCCCGGGTCGACGAGCTCCGGCAGGTACTGGCGCGAACCGAGATCGGTGAGCAGCACCCACCCCTGGTCGACGTCGCAGGCGAGCACCCGGGGGACGTTCAACCCCCAGTCGGCGAGCAGCGCGGCGACCCGCA